>DASVNP010000437.1:0-55317 GCA_036383775.1 Paraburkholderia sp.
GAATGGTGTGACTCATTGGTGACCCCCGATATACCGCGGGGGGTATATCTCGCATAGGGTGGGGGTATACCAATTTGTCGCAATGGAAAGCTTATCGAAATCGTTAGTTTGCGTCGTTCCTGGTCAGCCAATGCAGCATGAGCCTGAATGCTGCATCGGAGGGCACCGGTTGCTGCCGTATGAGCAGTACACGCAACAATCGCCAGGCTTCGGCCTGAGCAGGCTTTGGCAATGTTCGCATGTGTAGAACCAGACGCACGCGTCGGTGGGCATGGTCTCGCTCTTCCTATGTCCGCACACGGGACACGTAATCGTCGACTCCAGAACAATCGCATTCATCGCGTTATCCATTCGATGGTGGGCGGCTACTAAAGCGCCGATATAACAGATAGTCCAATGACCACCGGCCGGCTCCCCGGCACAGCAAAACCAGCAGCATCGCGGCCCATTGAATGTGCGTGGGCCATGCTTGCGGATACACGAACACCTCGATAACAGTTGTCATGCCGAGCAGGACCACCGCCACGGGCCGCGTCGCCAGGCCAAGCACAAGTAGAACAGGTGTCGTCAGTTCGATTGACGCCGCCAGGTAGGCCGCCAACTCGGGAGGCAGCAACGGTAGTCGATAGTCTTCCCTGAATAGCTCGAGCGCGGCATTCCAGTCGGCCAGCTTGGTCATTGCCGAGTTCCAGAAGACCGTTGCAACAGCAAGCCTCAGTGGAAGCGCGAGAACCGTATGCGGCACTCGCTCCAGCCACCCCACGGCGCGCAGGATGCGCTCAGTCAGTATTGAACTGCGATGAGCGGATTGAGATTCCGGCATCATTTGGCTTGCCTTCCAATTGTTTGGCTGGATGCCTCATTTAACAGGCAGATGTCGGCAAAGCATCCCGATGCAAGAAGGTATGCGAGCCAGACAGAGGTCTCAGCGTCCGGCACGTCGGTGAGGGCATCTTGCAAGGGGCGTCCCGCGAGCAAGGCAGCTGTGAATCGGCCTTGCCCTTCTGCCAACCGGTTCACCTCGACGCCCGAAGACCCTCGATGGATATACAACCAGACAGGATTAGCGGCCAGATTGATGCCTGCCAACGCGCAATCGTCCCGCGTCAACACCGCGTGCCAAATGGTATCGACGGGAAAGCACGACTCAAGTACCCGCGCTGCGGGGTTCGAAACAAACCTTACCGCTTGCATGTCGACTGCATCGAGTTGCTCAAGGCGCCGCAGGTCAAGCGGCTTCGCGTCTGCCGCGTGTAGCGCCTCATTCACAGCCCATTCAAGTCGTGCCGTGTCTGGCAGATAGACAAGAGAAGCCGCCTCCGGCATCTGTGCCAGAAAATCCGGAAACGACTTGCCATAGCTATCTAGCAGCGCGCTCGATGGTGGGCATTGCTCAACAAAAAGTCGAGCCGCGCCCTCGAAGAATTCGGACCCGACCAGAGCCTGCACGGCCGGGTAGGTCAGCCGCAATGCTTGCAGCAGCGTACTGTGCATCGTATTTCGATAGATGGCGAGCCGTGCCTGCGGAGCGAGGCCGTCGGGTGCCACATAGCTGGATGAGTCGCCGTCGGCCAGTCCGAGCAGATCCAGGTGGACCGCGCGTTGCAACTCACGCAGCGTGGGTGCGCAGGTTGTCATTTCGCTGCCTCTCAATTGCGGCCTCTGCAATCGCCGCTTCTTTCATCAAAACCTCGAGCGCAGGCACATCGGTGTCCCATTCAATGAGTGTGGGAACCGGTCCGAAGCGCTTGAGGGCTTGCTCGAACAGGTCCCAAACGGGAGGCGCGACGCGCGAGCCGTGGTCGTCGATGCGAAGTATCCGGCCGTTTTCAAGCTGCCGCACGCTGTGTCCGGCCAGGTGGACCTCGGTCACCGCCTCCGGCGGCATAGCATCGAGATAGGCCATGGCATGCCAACCGTGGTTGCTGGCACTGACATAGATATTGTTGACGTCACAGAGGATGCCGCACCCCGTGCGCCGCGCGACCTCGGCGAGAAATTCCCATTCTGGAATGGTGGAGTGACGGAAACGCAGGTACGTCGATGGGTTTTCTAGTGAAATCCGCCGCTGCAGGTAGGCCTGGGTTTGGTCGACGTGCATGCAGACAATGCGCAACGCTTCTTCCGTCATCGGGAGCGGCAAGAGGTCGGCGAGATAAATGCCCCCGTTGATGCTCCAGGACAGGTGTTCTGAAACCAGCCCGGGCTCAACACGCTCGATGACGTCGCGTACACGCTCCAGATGCCGGACATCCAGCCCTTCGGCGTTGCCCAGGGAGAGTCCCACGCCATGGAGCGAGATGGGATAGTCCCGGCGGATGGCGTCCAGATAGCCGGGCGCGCTCCCTCCGCCCATATAGTTCTCAGTGTGGACCTCGAACCAGGCGGCTCGCGGGCATCCCTCGACGACCTCACGGTGGTGTCGAAAGCGCAGCCCCACCCCGGCGCACGCCGGGATCGGGCCATGTGCACCGTGCGACGCAGCGAAAGCGGCATCCATGAACTCCCCCGTTTGCTTAAGACGGCTTCAGCTTACCGCCCTGGATTTTGCTGCAATCCCCTGCGGGAAGTAGCACGAATGATTTTGTATCGCGTGCCTGGGTGGCTTGCCCGGCGCAGGAATGAGCCCCCTCCGCGCAATCATTTTTCGATACGGCATTGACGCCGTAGCACTTTTCCAGCTTGTTCGCTTCCATCCGGGCCATGTTGTCCTTTACAACTTGCGGCATGCCACTCATGTCCTTCATGGTCTGGGCCTGAACCGGCATCACCTGCATGGCGAGCGCCAGAGCGATTGCCGAAGACACGGTCGAGGCGACCATAATATGTTTGCTCATCACGCTTCCTCCTAAGGGCTGCGGCCGGGCATTCTGACCATGGAGGAAAGTTCGGCCGGCCGCTGCAAAAGGTTACGGTCCGGGCAAACTTTTTTCTGCGTGACAATCTGCCGTCCTCGCCACAAAATTTCCGCATGGCCCCGCACCCCCATCCACCCAGTGCAACTCCAGGTTCCGAAAGCGAGAACCTGGCATCGTTGACGCCGGTCGATCAGTCCGAGCGAATTGCCGGCCGTGCCGACGGCAAACTGGACTGGTCCATCACCATGACCCGCGCGCAAGCCGGCGACCAGGAAGCCTATCGTCAGCTACTCCAGGATATAACGCCCTATCTTCGCGCGCTGGCGGCACGCCACATTCGCAATGTCGATGACATTGAGGACACGGTTCAGGATGTGCTCCTAACCGTGCACTCAGTCCGCAACACGTACGACCCTTCCCGACCGTTCGGGCCGTGGCTGGTCGCCATTGCAAACAGACGCATCGTTGATGGCCTGCGTCGACGGGGACGCGTTTCCTCGCATGAATTGCCAGTGGAAACCGGGCTTGAAACCTTTGCGGGCGATCAAGCGAACTTACAGGAAGAAGCCGTGAATGCCCGTCTGGTGAGGGAAGCTGTCGAGCAATTGCCTGTCGGACAGCGCGACGCGATGCGCATGCTCAAGCTGGAAGAGATGTCCCTGCAGGAAGCTGCGGCTGCAAGCGGAACGTCGGTTGCAGCGTTGAAGGTAGCCACTCACAGGGCAATGAAACGATTGCGGGAAATGTTCCAGCGGCGAGGTAGCCAATCATGACTCGCACCTCCGACCTGATTGACACGCTGGTCGCGCACGCAACACCCATCCGGCGTCTGCGCCCCCCTGCGGTGAGGGCTGCATGCTGGTTGTTGTTTGCCGCGGCCGTCATGCTCTTCGTTGGTATCGCGCATGGGGTGCGTGCCGACCTGGCGGTCAAACTGCATCAGCCTGTCTTCGTCACCGGCCTGGTTGCAGCTGTGGCAACAGGTATTCTGGCCGCCACGGCGGCATTTCTTGCCAGCGTGCCTGGCAGATCTCGCCATTGGCTTCTGTTGCCTGCACCGGCAGCTGGCGCCTGGGTTGCTACGATTGGCTATGGTTGCCTGACCAACTGGGTCACGATTGGGCCGCAAGGCATCTCACCCGGCGAGACGGCCGAATGCTTTGCGACGCTGGTATTGGTCGGTACGCCGCTATCGCTCGTGATGCTGATTATGCTGCGCCACGTCGCCCGATTGTCGCCGGGCCCGGTCACGATGGTAGGCAGTCTCGCGGTCGCTGCAATCACCGCGGTAGCGTTGTCGATTCTCCACCCGCTCGATGCGACTGCGATGATCCTGCTGTGGAACCTCGGCGTCGCCGCGCTTTATCTGTTGTTGAGCGGTTGGTATGGTCAGCGGCTTTTGGGTTGGCTGGCGCAGCGCTGGAACCCAGGTATCGCGCATTAGCGGCAAAGAAAGGATCTAAACGCCAGGCGCGGCGTTCAAGGATGCAATGCCGCGCCGCTTGTACAACACTTTGACGGCCCCAACGGCCGCCATCCTCAAGATCGCGCCGGCAGCCCTGCCGGCGCCGCAAGATCAGATCGGCATCGTCAACGCACATTGGCCGACCGCTTTACTATTGCCGTTGCTCGACACCATACTGTCATACTGATCGTTTTCCGTTTTTGAGGAGGCGCCGATGACAACTCAACTCACGCCCGAATTCGCATCCCGATTCGCCAATCTTGCGCTCGCCCATCTCACACGCGAATACCCGAACAAGCTGACGCATTCGCTCGCCGGGCCGCAGGACGTGCAAGGGCCGCGTGCGCTGCATCCGATTTTTTATGGCAGCTACGACTGGCATTCGTGCGTGCACGGCTACTGGCTGATCCTGCATCTGCTCGAACGCTTTCCCGATCTGCCCGAAGCGGCACGCATCGTCGCGGTGGTCGACGAGCATTTCACCGAGGCCAATGTGGCCGGCGAGCGCGCGTATCTCGATCTGCCGCACAACCGCGGTTTCGAGCGTCCGTATGGCTGGGCCTGGCTGCTCGCGCTCAGCGCCCAGCTCGAATCGCTGAAGCTCTCGGACGCCGCACGCTGGTCCAGAACCTTTGCGCCCCTCACCGCGGCCTTTGTCGAACGCTTCGAGGAATTTCTGCCGAAAGCGACCTATCCGCTGCGCGTGGGGACGCACTTCAACATGGCGTTCGCGCTGGCGCTCACGCTGGATTTCGCCCGGCAAACGTCGCGTGAATCGCTTGAAGCGCTGATCGTCAATACCGCGGAGCGCTGGTTCCTGAACGACGTTGCGTGTCAGGCATGGGAACCCGCGGGTGACGAATTCCTCTCGCCTGCGTTAATGGAAGCGGAGTTGATGCGGCGTGTGCTGCCGCCCGCGCAATTCGTCGACTGGTTCGGGCGCTTTCTGCCGGATCTCGGTGCGAAAAAGCCGGCCACGCTGTTCGAGCCGGTTACCGTGACGGATCGCACCGACGGCAAAATCGCGCACCTCGACGGGTTGAATCTCAGCCGCGCATGGTGCCAGCGCTCGCTGGCGCGAGCGCTGCCCGCGGGCGACGTGCGCCGCGCGGTGTTGTTCGACACGGCCGAGCGGCATTTGCACAGCGCGCTGCCGCACGTGGCCGGCGACTACATGGGCGAACACTGGCTGGGCACGTTCGCCACGCTGGCGCTCGAGGCCTGATGGCCTGATGGGCTAAAGGGCTAAAGGGCTAAAGGGCCGGTCACCTCACCGGCCCTCCTGCGCTTACTGCGCCGTCAGCTTTTTGGGCTTCGGCGGCGCCTGAACCTTGTTGTACTGGAACTCAGGCGTCGCCTTCAACGCGTCTTTAGTGGCACCGGCCAGATAGAAGTTGCCCTGGCGGATATCCAGTGCGGCGATCGGCACCGCGACGTCGTGCGACGCCACGCCGAGGAAGCCCCCTGCCGAGACGATTGCCGCGGACAGCGAGCCGTCCGGCGCGACCACGAGATCGCGAACCGTGCCGATCTTCTCGTTCTGGTCGTTGTAGACCGCCTTGCCGAGAATGCTCTTCTTGACACTCCAGCCGCTCAACAGCGCGTTCGACTGTTCGACCGTGACACTCAGCGGCTGCGTACCGGCGACTTGTGCCTGCGCAGCCAGGCTGGTTGCGGCCACTGCGACGGCCACCACGAGTTTGCTCAACGTCATTTCGTTCACTCCGTTCTTAGTAGATTTGACCGGCGCATGGACCGCGCCGAAGGAAACGCTCCAACCGGATGATACAGACAGAGCAGAATGGCTGCAGCCTGGGCGCGTGAAGGCCGCAAGCGGGCGGCACCCTGCGCCCGCGCCGCCATGCCTCGCGATGCCGTCCCGGCTCGAAGCGCATGGCGTTAAAATTGCCTGAGGCGATGGCGCCTGCTTTAGAGGTGGACGTTTGACTGAGCTTGAACAGGGTTTCATTCTGACTCGGCATTGGCGGGACACGCCCGCGGGCACCGAAGTCGATTTCTGGCTGGCAACCGACGGCGGGCCCCGTCACATCCGTCTGCGCCCTCAGCCGTCGGTGGCGTTCATTCCCGCTGAGCAGCGCGAGCGCGCCGAAACGATCCTGCGCCGCGAAGCGCCGCTAGATCTGCGCCCGCTCGAACTGAGCGACTTTCAGCATCGGCCGGTCATGGGTCTTTACTGCCCGCAGTACCGGCAACTGACCGGCTTCGAAAAACGCCTCAAGCAAGGCGGCGTCGATGTCTACGAAGCGGACATCTTCCCGCCCGAACGCTACATGATGGAGCGCTTCATCACCGCGCCGGTGTGGTTCGGAGGAGACGCAGAAAGTGCCGGCAATGGCGGCCCGCTTTTGAACGGCGAGCTAAAGCCTGCCACCGGCTATCGTCCGCCATTGAAACTGGTTTCGCTCGATATCGAAACCAGCGCGAACGCCGAGCTTTATTCAATAGCGCTAGAAGGCTGCGGACAGCGCCAGGTTTATATGCTGGGGCCGCCTAATGGACGCGGAAGCGGAGACGAATACAGCGACGCGAACGCGCTCGACTTCGACCTCGAATACTGCGAAACCCGCGCACAGTTGCTCGAAAAGCTGAACGCATGGCTCGCGCGGCACGATCCCGATGCGATCATCGGCTGGAATCTCGTGCAGTTCGATCTGCGGGTGCTGCAGCAGCACGCCGAACAATATCGCGTACCGCTGCGCCTGGGCCGCGGCGGCGCAGTGATGGACTGGCGCGAACACGGCATCCACAAGAATCATTTCTTTGCCGGCGCCGCGGGGCGCCTGATTATCGACGGCATCGAGGCGCTGCGCTCCGCGACATGGAGTTTTCCATCGTTCAGTCTCGAACATGTCGCGCGCTCGGTGCTGGGCGAAGGCAAAGCGATCGACAATCCGTATCAGCGCATGGACGAAATCCAGCGGCGCTTCGACGAGGACAAGCCCGCGCTCGCGCGCTACAACCTCAAGGACTGCGAGCTCGTCACGCGCATCTTCGCGAAGACGGAGTTGCTGCCATTCCTGCTGGAACGCGCGAGCGTCACCGGCCTGCCCGCGGATCGCAGCGGCGGATCGGTGGCGGCATTCACGCATCTGTACATGCCGCGTATGCACCGGCAAGGCTACGTCGCGCCGAATGTCGGCGATGTGGCCGGCGCCGCGAGTCCCGGCGGCTTCGTGATGGACTCGCGCCCCGGCCTCTACGACTCCGTGCTGGTGCTCGACTACAAGAGCCTGTATCCGTCGATCATCCGCACGTTTCTGATCGACCCCGTGGGACTCGTGGAAGGCATGCGAAATCCCGCTGACGATCAATCAGTGCCGGGCTTTCTCGGTGCACGTTTTTCGCGCACTCACCATTGTTTGCCGTCCGTCGTCGCACAGGTCTGGCAGGGTCGAGAAACGGCGAAACGCGAGCACAACAAGCCGCTTTCGCAAGCTCTGAAGATCATCATGAACGCTTTCTATGGCGTGCTCGGATCGACCGGCTGCCGCTTCTTCGATCCTCGTCTCGCGTCGTCGATCACCATGCGCGGCCATGAAATCATGCACGCCACGCGCAGGCTGATTCAGGGCGAAGGCTACGAAGTGATTTACGGCGACACGGATTCGACCTTCGTGTGGCTCAAGCACGCGCATAGCGAAGAAGACGCGAGCCGCATCGGCCGCGCGCTGGTCGAGCATATCAATGCGTGGTGGCGGCAGAATCTGCAGGAGCGGTTCGGCCTCGACAGCGCGCTCGAACTGCAATTCGAGCGGCACTACCGGCGCTTCTTCATGCCGACCATTCGCGGCGCGGAGGAAGGCAGCAAGAAGCGCTATGCCGGCCTCACTGTTTTGCCGGACGGCAGCGAAGACATCGTCTACAAGGGACTCGAAACCGTACGCACCGACTGGACGCCGCTCGCCCAGCAATTTCAGCAAGAGCTTTACCGGCGCATCTTCAAGCAGCAGCCGTATCAGGATTATGTGCGCGACTACGTGCGCGACACGCTGGAAGGCAAGCTCGACGAGCAACTCGTGTATCGCAAGCGCCTGCGCCGGCCACTCGGCGAATACGAGCGCAACGTGCCGCCCCATGTCAGGGCCGCGCGCGTCGCGGACGAATTCAACCGCAGCCAGGGGCGCCCGCTGCAATACCAGAACGGCGGCTGGATCAGCTACGTTATGACGGTGGCCGGTCCCGAACCATTGGAAACGCTGCGCTCGGCCATCGACTACGAACACTATCTGACTCGCCAATTGCAGCCCGTCGCCGATGCGATCCTGCCGCTCTTGCGCGACGACTTCACGACCTTGATGTCAGGGCAAGGGCAATTGTTCTGAGCGCGTCGTTACTTCGAAATCCTCTCGAGTTCGAGTCCTTTTGTGCGCGGCCCCATCAGGCCAATGGCCAGCATCACGATCAGCATCGCGCCGGCAATGAACACGAACACGCCGCTGGTGCCGAAGTGCTTCAATACCGCCGCGATCAGAAAGGCCGTAAAAATGGCCGAAAAACGGCTCCACGAATAAACGAAGCCCACCGCGCGCGCACGGATGCTGGTCGGAAAAAGCTCGGTCTGATACGCGTGGTAGCTGTATGAAATGATGTTGCCCGCAAGCGTCAGGCATACGCCGAGACTCACCAGCAACACCGCGCCCGCCGCCTGACTGAACCACAGGCCGCAGACGATGTTCACGCCGGCCATCACCACGATCACTGTCTTGCGCTCGAAGCGGTCGCCGATAAAGAGGCCGATCACCGGACCCAGCGGCGCGGCCAGCGCGATCACGCTCGAGTACATCAGGCTCGTGGTGATCGTGACGCCCTGCTTGATCAGCAGTGTCGGCACCCAGTTGGCGAAGCCGTAGAAGCCGACTGTCTGGAAGATATTGAAGATCGCCATCATCAGCGTACGGCGGCGGTACGGCGGCACCCACATATCGCGGAAGCTGCCGCGCGGCGCAACCGGCACCGGCGGCGCGGGCAGCGGCAGCTCGCGGCCATATTCGCGGCGCACTCTGGCTTCGAGGTCGCTCATCACACTATCGGCTTCGCCAAGACGCCCCTGTTGCGCGAGCCAGCGCGGACTCTCCGGCAGTGCGCGGCGAATCCACCAGACGAACAGCGCGCCATGCGCGCCGATCAGCACCACCCAGCGCCAGCCATCGAGACCGAGCAGCGTTCGTGGCACCAGCAAATACGAGAGAAACGCCACCACCGGCACCGCGGTAAAGCCGACCGCCTGCTCGCACGCGAATGCGCGGCCGCGAATCTGCTTGGGCACCAGTTCGGAAATGTACGTACCGATCGTCACCAGTTCGACGCCAATGCCGACACCCGCCACGAAGCGCCAGAAATTCAAACCGGTGGCCGTGTCCTGAAACGCCATCACGAGGTTGGCTGCGGTGTACCACAGCAGCGAATACGTGAAGACGGCGCGGCGGCCAAAGCGGTCCGCGAGAAAACCGCATGCAATGGTGCCGATAAAGAGTCCGCTGAACAGCGCCGCAATAAAACTCGCGACACCGGTCGAACCGAACAGGCCATGCGTGGTGGCGGTCAGCAGCCCGCTTTTGACAAGGCCAGGCGCAACGTAGCCGGAGTACAGCAGATCGTAGAGCTCAAAGAAGAAGCCGAGGCTCAGTAGCACCACCAGCTTCCAGATGGAACGCGTGGCGGGCAGCCGGTCCAGACGTGCCGAGATACTGCCCGCGTCGAGCGGTGCGAGCGCGGGAGTGCCCGCGATATCGGAAGACGCCGGGCCTGCATTGCCCGCAACGGCGCCGGCGTGATCTGTGGATGCCATGTTGTGTGTCTCCTGGTGAGGCTGGCGGTGCTGGCGAAAGGACAGGCTCGCCGGGGCCGGTCTGTCGTGTTCAAGTACTTTCGCGCGTCGCGCACACCACAATGCCGGGCCGCAAAGTCCGGCCCGCATTCTAGCCGCGCCCGCGCTTCAATTGTTCGAAGGTCGTGATTTTTCCAGCCAGCGCACTCGCCGCCACCGTGTAGGGACTGGCGAGCCATACGTCGCCGGGCCCCGAACGGCCCGGGAAATTGCGGTTGATCGCGCTGATCGTCACCTCATTCGCGTCAGCCGATTGACCGGGGCCGCAATTCGCGCACGAGCCGCAGCCCGGCATCACGAGCGTCACGCCCGCGCGCTCGAAGACCGGCAAATAGCCCTGCTCCTCGCAATACGCACGCACCGCCATCGTGCCGAACTGCAGGAAAAGACGCGTGCCTTCTGGCACGCGCATGCCCTGCTCGACGCCCCAGCGCAGGACCTCGTGATAGAAATCGAAGTCTTCGCGCTTGCCCGCGGTGCACGATCCCCCGTAAGCGATGTCGATCGCCACGTCCTGCTCCAGTTGCCGCGCCGCCACGCCGTTGCCGGGGTCTCCTGGGCGCGCGAGCATGGGTTCGATGGCGTTTGCGTCGAGGTGGATCGTATCGCGATAGATGGCGCCAGGATCGCTCTTCATCCAGTCTTCAAGGGCAAAGTCGACACCCCGGCGCTCTTTCAGAAACACTACCGTCCGTTCGTCCGGTTCAACGATGCCGGTGAAGCCGCCCAACTCCGCCACCATATTGGTCAAGGTCGCGCGCTCGTCCACCGACATCGCACGCACAGCCTCGCCGCCGTATTCGAACACGAGGCCAATCGCGCCGCCCGCGCGAATCGCCTCCATGTGCAGCAAATGCAGCACCACGTCTTTCGCGCTCACGCCATCGCGCAGACTGCCGCCGATTTCGATGCGCACCGTCTCCGGCACCTTGCAGCGCACGTAACCCGTGACCCAGCTATTGGCAATTTCCGTTGCGCCCGCACCGAACGCGAGGCAGCCGAGCGCGCCCGAATGCGGCGTATGCGAATCCGTGCCGCACGCCACCTGCCCCGGCAACACGTATTGTTCGGCCATCAACGCGTGGCAGATGCCTTCGGAGCCCGGCATGGCGCCAAGCGCGCCGTGCGCGCGTACCGGATAGTCGCGCGAAAACGATGCATGCCCTTCCATCAGATTGGCGACACCCGGCAGCAGGCCGTCGCGCACGTGCGGAACGCTCTGCGATGCCAGCACCAGATGATCCTGAAACGCGATGATGTGATCCGGCGCGTGCAGCGGCGCGGGCTTGCCGAACGCGCGATGCATCAGATGCGCGCACATGCCGGTGAAGTAGTCATGGCTGAAGCGCCAGTCGGCCGAGATGAACACGCCGTCGCCGCGCTGCGCGCGGGCGCTGCCCGGATGCAGATGCCGCTCGATGATCTTCTCGACCAGCGTCTTTGGCCCGGCAGTCCGGGGCCCGTCTGGGTGACTGCCCACGCGCGGCTCGGGCCAATCCGCGAACTTGCTGTAGGCAAGCAGGCCGCCGCTGCGAATGATCTGTTGTGTGAGCGCGTCGCGTCCCTTGAGAAACTCGTCGATCGGCACCGCGTCTCCCGCGATCAGGCGGTCGAGCACGGAGAAATCCGTGGTGGTGAGAATGCCGATGTTGTCGCAATTCTGCTGATAGATCCGCTCGAAACTCTCCGCGACGATCAGGCGGATACCCGCCGAGAGCTCGGCCAGCGGACTCGATTCGCGCGACGAGCCCTTGCCATAGCGCTTGCCCGCCACCGTCACCTGGAAGCCGCCGTTTCTGACCGTGTCGCGGCCAATCGGCATGCGCCCGCCGGCCTTGAAGCCGACGTACGGATACCGGCCGAGGCGTTCGTCATAGGTGAGCATGACGGTAACCGGCGTGATCTCGTCAGTGGAGACGTTCTCGCGCAGCGCTCCCGCCTCGGCACGCGTGACATAAACACCCGCCAGTTGCGCCTCGACTATCGCAGGGTCCTCGGACAGGTACAGCACACGGCCGTCGAGGCGGATCGTATCGCTCATCAGCATTCTCCTTGCGCCCACTATACGGCGCACACGAGTCATGCCGAAGTGCTGGTGCGGCAACGCAGACCTCTCGTTTCGCGATGCTCCGGCACACTTGCGCTGCCCTGCGCCCGCCGGAACCCGTCAAGGCTGATTGCCGAGAAACCCGACCAGTGCCGCGGCGCTCGCGCTCAACTGGCCGCGCGCCTTGAAGATCATGACGAGGTGGCGCACAGCCCAGGCATCGCTCAGGGCGAGCAGGCTCACATCGAGCGCATTCACGTAGAGGAGCCCCA
This sequence comes from Paraburkholderia sp., assembly GCA_036383775.1. GTDB lineage: Bacteria > Pseudomonadota > Gammaproteobacteria > Burkholderiales > Burkholderiaceae > Paraburkholderia. Next base: position 12,491 of record DASVNP010000437.1, read on the forward strand.
CCTGCTCGGGCACGACCGCGACGCCGAGCCCGGCGTGCACCATCCGGCACAGCGCGTCGAGACTGCTGACGCGAATCTTCACATCGAGCTCGCGCCCCGCGCCGGACGCCTGTTGCGCAAGCAACTGGGTCAGCGCGCTCTCGCTGCGCAGGCCGACGAAGCTCTCACCGAGCAGATCGTCGAATGCCACCCGAGACGCCCCGGCGAGACGATGCCCACCCGGCACCAGAACCGCCAGCCGGTCTTGCCGGTACGGCACCTGCTCGAACGCCTCGCTGCCGGCCACCGGGTTGCAGATGCCGAAGTCCGCCGCATGTTCGCCGACGATGCGCAGCACCTCGGCACTGTGCTCCTCTTCCAGTTCGATCGACACTTCCGGAAACACCCGCCCGAACGCGGCCACGTCTTCGGGCAGGAACTGCACGATAGAGGACAGATTCGCGACCACCCGCACCCGCCCCTTCGCGCCCGACGACAGGCGCGACAGCTCCGCGCTCATCTGCTCGATATTGCCGATGATCGCCAGCGCGTAGCGCAGCACGGTTTCACCGACCGGCGTCACGGCGATGCCGCGCGACTGGCGCTGGATGACCGGCAAGCCGATGACCGTCTCGATCTCGGCGATGCGCCGGCTCACCGCGGACGACGCGATGAATTCGCGCTCGGCCGCGCGCGCAATGTTGCGCTCCTGGCAGACGGCGACGAACAGGCGCAGCGAGGTAAGGTCGAGCTTTCTGAGGAGGTTTTCCATGAGCAATGTGTTCTTTCACAATGAAGTCGAATAATGCCAACAGCCAATACGCTAACTGGCAAAGGACACCTTAAAAGATCGCAAAAAGTGTAGCGCGGCCGGGTAAATCGGCGGCGCATAACCCTGCGCTCGCCATTTCGTAGAAAATAACGCACTCCCCCTCAAGAACTGCGGCCGCCGGCCGATATTACGTAATGAGCGCTTATCGGCAGAATGTTCCGCCAGTCAATCTGTCGGTGTATGCTGGCCCGTCTGCACAAAAGCGGTCCCATCCACCGGATTCAACGCGATGACATGGTGGGAATCGCCGTCAGCGCCATGATTGGAATAATGGATTGCGGTATTCAAGTCACCTTCGCGGGATGGAGAGATTGTGATTCGACATGGCCTGGGTGGTCTGCTGCTTGCGCTGAGCTGTCTTGGCAACGCCATGGCCGCGGGTCCCGACTGTTCGCGTTCCTATACGCTGGCGTTGCACGATCACGGTCTGCTCTATTCGGCCGACACCGACACCGGGATCGACAAGGACTTCGCCGAAGAATTGACCCGCCGCAGCGGTTGCCAGATCCGAGTCAGCCTCATGTCGCGGGCTCGAATCTGGAAGCTGATCGAATCCGGTGCGCTCGATTTCAGCCTGTCGGGCATTGCCAACGACGAGCGTAATCAATACGCGGATTTCGCCTGGTATTTCAGCAACAAATACTATTTGCTGGTGCGCAAGGATGCGGGCATTCATCGGCTGTCCGATTTCGAGCACAACGACCAGTTTCAGCTCGGCGTGATCCGCAGCTTCCGCTACAGCGAATCCGCCAACCGGCTGGTCGACTCGCTGTCGGCCGAAAACCGCGTCAGCCAGGCCGGCGGGCTGGACCCGCTGTATCAGGCGCTGATTCTCCGGCACATCCAGGGCATGATCATCGAGCCTTTCGATTACCCTGCGATCGACGAAAAGCGCATCCGCGACGTCACCACCATTGTGGAGTTCGACGACCCCGCCATTCCTCACGGCCTCATCATGTCGAAGAAGGCGCTGCCGCCGGCCGAGCGGGAAAAATGGCGCGCCCTGGTGAACGACATGCGCGCGGACGGCACTGTCCGGCGGATCTTCGAAAAGTATTTCAAACCCGACCTAGCCGATTCGATGGTCGACTTCCAGACGCCGCCGTGAACTGGACGCGCCTTGTCCTGCTCCCGCTACTGGTCCTGTGCGCTGCACTCAGCGTGACGTGGACGCTTTGGGACCACGAACGGCAAGCCGCCCGTCATGAATTGCAGGCCCAGTTCGACTTCGCGCTGGGCGATGCTGTCAGCCGGATCGAGCAGCGCATGGGCACTTACGAACTCATGCTGCGCGGCGTGCAAAGCCTGTTTGCCGCCAGCACGGAGATGGACCCGGAGCGCTTTCGCGGCTACGTCGACACGCTCAATCTGGACCCCAACTTCTCCGGCATTCAGGCCATCGGCATCGTCGCGTGGATGCCGGCGGCGCAAACGGACGGTCGTGAAGCCGCCCTGCACCAGCAAGCGTTGCGCGGCTTCACGATCCCGCCATACGCCCCGCGTGAAAACCACGCGCTCATCGTTCAGCGCGAGCCGTTTATCGGCATCAATCGCATTGCGTCTGGCTACGACGCGTGGGCGGACCCGGTGCGGCGGCGCGCCATGGAACAGGCGCGCGACTCCGGCATCGCGACCGTTTCCGGGAAGGTCCGCCTTGCGGTAGATACCGAGTCCGACGCGCGCCCCGGTTTCATCATGTACCTGCCGATCTATGCCCGCGGGCAGCCGCAGGAAAGCGCCGCCCAGCGCCGCGCGCATCTGGTGGGCTGGGTCTACGCCTCGTTCCGCATGCACGACGTGGTCGCGAGTCTGTATGGCGAGCAGCTGCCCGGACTCACGATCGCCATCTACGATGGCGTGGAGCCCTCGCCCGCGGCACTCCTGCACAAGACGCCGGAAACCGCCGGACATCATCAGCCAACGGATATGTCGGCGAATGAATATCTGGTGGTCGGCGGACATGACTGGACGCTGTCCATGAGCGCCCAGGACGGCTTCAAGGCCCGTTTCGGCCGTAACGCCGCGCTGGCGATCGCCGGCACCGGCACGGGTCTTAGCCTGCTGCTGGCGCTGCTCACCTGGCTGATCATGTCCGGCCGCGGCCGCACGATGCGGCTCGCCTCGGCGATGACCCAGGAATTGCGCGAAAGCGAGGAGAAATTCCGCGCGATTGCCGACTGTACGGTCAACTGGGAAATCTGGTGGGGAACCGACGGCAAGCCACGCTGGATCAATTCGGCGGTGGAGCAGTACATCGGCTACACGGTCGGCGAGTGCATGGCGATGTCCGATTTCAGCGGCACCGTGATCTATCCGGAGGACATTCCGCGCGTTTCGCCCGAGTTCCAGAAAGCACTGCACGGCTTTCGCGGCGACGACCTGGAGTTCCGCTGCGTTCGCAAGGACGGCTCTCTCATGTGGCTGTCCGCGTCCTACGTGCCGATCGCCAACTCCAGGGGCGATTTCATCGGCTTTCGCACGAGCAGCCGTGACATCACGGAGCGCAAGCACGCCGAGGCCGAACTTCGCATTGCCGCGGTCGCGTTCGATTCGATGGAACCGATGATGATTACCGACGCCGGCGGCAAAATCCTGCGCGTCAATTCGGCATTCACCGAATGCACCGGTTATACGGCGGCGGAAATCGTGGGCCAGACGCCACGCGTGCTTCAGTCGGGCCGTCACGACGCCGCATTCTTCCAGGCCATGTGGGAAGCGATCCATCGTGCCGGTGGATGGCAAGGGGAAATCTGGGACCGTCGCAAGAACGGTGAGGTGTATCCGAAATGGCTCACGATCTCCGCCGTGACGGGCGAAGATGGAATCGTCAGCCACTATGTCGGCACTCATCAGGACATTACCGAACGCAAGATCGCGGAAGAGAAAATCAAGGAACTGGCCTTCTTCGACGCGCTGACGCGCTTGCCCAACCGCACGCTGCTGCTGGATCGGCTGAGGCAGGCCATTACGGCCAGTGCCCGCAGCGAAGACTGCGGCGCCCTGCTCTTCATCGATCTGGATCACTTCAAGACGCTGAACGATACGCTGGGTCACGACAAAGGCGATCTGCTGCTCAAGCAGGTGGCGCAACGTCTGGCGGACAGCGTGCTCGAAAGCGACACCGTGGCACGCGTAGGGGGCGACGAGTTCGTCGTGGTGCTGGGGAACCTGCACAAGGACCGGCAGGAAGCGGCCAATCAGACCGAGGCGATGGGCGAAAAAATTCTCGCCGTCCTTGGCAGTCCATATCAACTCGGCGAGATCGAGTATCGCAGCACCGCGAGCATCGGCGCAACGGTGTTCAGGGGGCATCAGGCCTCCATCGACGAACTCCTGAAGCAGGCCGACCTCGCCATGTACAAGTCCAAGGAACGCGGACGCAACGCGGTGCGCTTCTTCGATCCGGACATGCAGACCGTCGTGGTGGAACGGGCCGCGCTCGAAGCGGGATTGCGCAACGCCATCGAGGAGAATCAGTTCCTGCTCCATTACCAGGCGCAGATCGAACACAATCGCATCACGGGCGCCGAAGCCCTGGTGCGCTGGCAGCATCCTACGCGCGGTATCGTGCCGCCCGCCGATTTCATTCCGCTGGCGGAGGAAACCGGGCTGATCCTCGCACTAGGAAGCTGGGTCCTCGAAACCGCCTGTGCGCAGCTGGCGCGCTGGGCGAGGCGCCCGGAAACGGCGCATCTTTCCATTGCGGTCAACGTCAGCGCCCAGCAGTTCGGCGAACCTGACTTCGTCAACAAAGTCTTCACCATTATCAGCCGCACGGGCGCGAGGCCCGACCGCCTGAAGCTGGAGTTAACGGAAAGCGTGCTGGTCGACAATGTGCAGGACATCATCCAGAAGATGAGCGCGCTCAAGGCCAAGGGCATCGTCTTTTCGCTCGACGACTTTGGCATTGGCTATTCGTCGTTGTCCTATCTGAAACGCCTGCCGTTGGATCAGCTGAAGATCGACCGCTCGTTCGTGCGCGACGTGCTGGTCGATCTCAACGACGCCGTGATCGCCAGGACCATTGTGGCACTGGCGCGCAGCTTAGGCCTGGGTGTCATCGCCGAAGGTGTGGAGACCGAGGCTCAGCGCGACTTCCTCGCGGCTGCGGGATGCTACGCGTATCAGGGTTTCTATTTCTGCCGCCCGCTTCCTCTCGAGGGTTTTGAAGCGATGCTGAGCAGGCTTGAAGCGCGTCAGTGCGTGGAGGAGTGACTGCCCCGCCTCTTTGGCCCGTTTGCGGATCGTTGAGCGGTTAGGCAGCCTGCTTATCGGCTCGCAGGCTTCTCTGCGGGGAGTGCCAACGCCTCGCCCAGTTTCTCCAACAGAAAATCAGCAAAAGCCGCGACCGCGGGCGGCACTGGCGGGCGGCTCGTGTAGACGAGCTGCAGGCCAAGGCCGGTGCTCGAACGCCGATAGGCTGGCAGCAGGTGGATCAACCTCCCTTGCGCGATGATGGCCTCAACGATCAGTTGCGGCAGCAGCGCAATACCGAGCCCGGCTACACACGCCTGCGTCAGCACGCGCATGTCGTTGACCGCGAAGCGGCTGTTGATCGACACTTCCTGACTACCGCGTGGCCCCTGCAAACGCCACGTGTTGCGCCCCTGGCGATTGGAAATGGTCAGACAGTCGTGGTCGGCCAGTTCACGCAGCGTGCGTGGCGCGGGGCGCCGCTTCAAATAGGCGGGGCTCGCCGCGAGGATCATCGCACTCGGCGCGAGCCGGCGTACTCTAAAACCGCTACTGGTCTCGACACCCATGCGCAAGGCCAGGTCGATACGCTCGGCGATCAGATCGGACGGCAAATCGTCGAGCAGGAAGTCGATGCTGACCTGCGGATAGCGCGCATAGAACTCGGCCAGCCATTCCATGCGGAAGAATTCGAACAGGCCGGCCATTGCAGTGACGCGAACCGTGCCGGACGGTGCCTGCTTATCCGCATGGAGCCGCCCGATCTCGAGGATCTGGTCAAGCGCCGGCGCATAGCGCTCGAACAGCACCTGCCCTTCCGTGCTCAGCGCGAGCTTGCGTGTCGAGCGATGCAAGAGACGCGTGCCAAGCTGCACTTCGAGTTGATCGATGCGCCGGCTCAGCGTATTCGCCGGCATATGCAGGCGCCGCGCCGCCTCGGAAAAGCTGCCGGAGCGCACGACCTGCACGAACATCGCGAGATCATTCAGATCGAGCATTGGATTCTTCCAAAAATGGATTAATCAAATCCTATTCTACCATCTAGTGCAAACCGCTTTACATCCCCATACTTCAGGTGTCGCACAGTAGGCATCTGTTTCCAGACTGCCGGCAGGCCAGGTCAAATCGCGATCGAGCTCGCCGCCGCACGCCATCAGAATGGTCTGATCGCCCGGCCGACCGCGACCCCGACTCTGACTCTGACCTTTCGTCAATCTGAGGAACTTATGGCTTCGAATGTTGTGCCGGTCACGCCGACCGGCTATACGCGGACCGCGATAGCGCTGCACTGGCTTATCGCACTGCTAATTATCTGTGGCTTCGCGCTCGGCTGGGTGATGACCAGCATCCCCGGCTTCACGCCGACGAAGCTCAGGTACTTCTCATGGCACAAGTGGATCGGTGTGACGGTGTTCGCGCTCGCCATCATGCGGGTGCTGTGGCGCGCGACCCACATGCCGCCGCCCTTGCCCGCCGACGTGCCGCCGCTGCAGCGCTTCGGCGCGCATGCGGTGCACGTCCTGCTGTATGTGCTGATGCTCGCGATTCCCATGACCGGCTACCTCTACAGCTCGGCGTCGAACATCCCGGTCGTGTATCTCGGCATCGTGCCGCTGCCGCGGCTGATCGATCCCGATCCCGTGCTGAAGGAAGCCTTCAAGGCACTCCATGTGAGCCTGAATTTCGTCCTGCTTTCGCTTGTCGTGCTGCACCTGCTCGCGGTGGTCAAGCATCAGGTGCTCGACCGTGACGGCCTGCTGTCGCGCATGCTCCCCTTTTCCAGATGAAGGACCCCATGAAAAAGTCATTCTCCCGCTTCATGGCGGCAACGTTCGTGGCGGTATCGCTCGTCGCGTCGGGCGCGGCGCTGGCCGACGCCGACCTCTCGAAAAGCAAGGTGTCCGCGATCTCGAAGCAGATGAACGTGCCGACCGAGGGCGTGTTCAGGAAGTTCGCGGCGCAGATCAGGTTCGACCCGGCGAATGCCGCGCAAGGCAGCGCGCAGGTGTCGATCGACATCGCCAGCTTCGACCTCGGCGACAAGATGTACAACGACCAGGTCGCCGGCAAGGACTGGTTCGACGCGAAGACGTATCCGCAGGCGACCTTCGTGTCGTCAGCGATCGCGCCGGCCGGCGGCAACAGGTACAACGTGACCGGCAAGCTGACGATCAAAGGCCGGGCCGAAACCGTCACGCTGCCGGTCACGATTGCGCAGAGCGGTGCGACGCAGACCTTCGACGGCGTCCTGCCGATCAAGCGTTCGGCGTTCAACGTCGGCACCGGCGAGTGGAAGGACACCTCGATCGTCGGCGACGACGTGCAGATCAAGTTTCATATCGTTGCCAACAAGTAAGCGCGGCGGCGTTGCATCAACCGATACCGCGCACGGGCGCGGCAACTTAACGTTTCAAGGAGTTTGAATTGAAGAAGCATCTGATGATCGCGGCGGGCGCACTCGCCGCCACCCTGTCGATTTCGGCATTCGCCGGCGTGTCGACGTACCAGTTCGACCCGGACCACACCTACCCGAGCTTCGAGGCGGACCACATCGGCGGCCTGTCGGTCTGGCGCGGCAAGTTCAACAAGTCACAGGGCACGGTGACGCTCGATGCCGCGGCAAAGACCGGCACCGTTGACGTGACGACCGCTATTGCGTCGGTCAACACGGGCAGCCCGAAGCTCGACCAGATGCTGCAGACGGATCAGTTCTTCGACGCGACCAAGTTTCCGGACGCGACCTACAAGGGCACGATCAAGTTCAAGGGTGACAAGCCGGACTCCGTGGTCGGCACCCTGACCATGCACGGCGTGACCAAGCCGCTGACGCTGAGCATCGACTCGTTCAAGTGCATGCCGCATCCGATGCTCAAGCGTGAAGTCTGTGGCGTGGACGCGGTGGGCGAATTCGATCGCAGCGATTTCGGCGTCGACTTTGGCAAGACATACGGCTTCGGCATGAAGACCAAGCTGCTCATCTCGGCCGAAGCACTCAAGCAGTAATTCCATTCGGAGAACGGACTCATGAAACTCTTACACATCGATTCCAGCATCCTCGGGCATGGTTCTGTCAGCCGTGATCTGTCGGCGGATGTCGTCGCGACCTTCAAGGGCCGCCATCCCGAGCTGACGCTCACGCGTCTCGATCTCGCCGCCACGCCAATCGGCCATCTGACGGCAGCACACCTGGCGGCCGCGCAAGGCGCTCCGGTCGACGAAGCGTTGAAGGCCGACGTTGCCCTTGGCCAGATCGCGCTCGAAGACTTCCTCGCCGCCGATATCGTGGTCATCGGTGCGCCGATGTACAACCTTGGCGTGCCCTCCCAACTGAAGGCCTGGATCGACCGCATCTCCGTTGCCGGAAAAACGTTCCGCTACGGCGAGCATGGCCCGGTCGGACTGTGCGGCGGCAAGAAGCTGGTCATTTCGTCGTCGCGTGGTGGCGTGTACAGCGGAGCCTCGCCGGCCGCCGCCTACGATCATCAGGAAACCTATCTGAAGGCAGCATTCGGCTTCCTGGGCATCGCGGATATCACCTTCATTCGCGCAGAAGGCGTGGCGATGGGTGAAGAAGCACGCAGCGATGCTATGGCATCGGCAAAGAAGGATACCGCCGCGCTTGCCGCGTGAGGCCGCGCCGTCCCAACCGGATACCCGCTAGAGAACTACTATGTCGAACACCCAGAAGCTCATCGCCGTCGTCGGCGCAACCGGTCAGCAAGGCGGCGCCGTTGTGCGCGCGCTGCAGTCGAGCGGTCAGTTCAAAGTGCGCGCGCTAACGCGCAATCCGGCAAAGCATCCGAATCTGGGTGACGAAGTCGTTCTGGCGGATGTCAATCGTCCGGAAACGCTTAAAGCGGCGTTTGCCGGAGCGGACGGCGTCTTCCTGGTCACGAACTCCTGGGAAGCCGGCGCGAGCGAATCCGGGCAGGCCCTCGCCGCCGTCAAGGCGGCGAAGGACGCCGGCGTGCAGCACCTGATCTGGTCGACGCTGCCTGACGTGGAGACGATCAGCGGCGGCAAGATCAGTGTCCCGCACTTCACGAACAAGGCGAAGTTCGAGCACGTGGTGAACGAAGCCGGATTTGCCTACCACACGTTCGTGATCGCTCCGTTCTACTATCAAAATCTGATCGGCGTCATGGCCCCAAAGCAACTGCCGGATGGCACCACGGGCTGGGCGCTGCCGCTCGATCCCGAGCGGCGGGTCATCCATATGGGCGACATCACCGAACTCGGCCGCATCGTGGCGGGGGCGTTCGCGCAGCCGGAACGCGTTGGGCACGGTGAGCATTTGCCTCTCGTTGGCGATTTCCTGAGTTTTAACGAGGTCATCGCCACGCTGAACGCTCAGGGAATCAATCTGTCTTTCAAGCACGTTCCGCGCGAGGTTTTCGCCGGCTTGTTCCCGGGCGCCGAGGGCATTGCAGCAATGCTCGCCTACTTCGAAGCGCACACGTATCTCGGCACGGAGTCGCGCGTCGCGATCGAGTTCGCCAACAAGGTCGCCGGCGTGCAGCCGACGAAGTTTGCCGCGTGGGCCAAAGCGAATTTCAAACTCGCCCCCGCTGCCCAGGTCTGAACCGCCGGCATCCGACAGGAGCAGTTGCATGACGCATGGTATCGACGAACGCAAACGCTGGCTCGCTCTCATCGTGCTCTGCCTGGGTGTGCTGATGATCGCGCTCGACACGACCATTGTGAACGTCGCGCTGCCGTCCATCCGGGCGGACCTGGGCTTTACCGCAACCTCGCTCGTATGGGTGGTCAACGCCTATATGCTGACCTTTGGCGGTTTTCTGCTGCTGAGCGGGCGGCTTGGCGCGATCGCGGCGATTGCGGCTTCCGCGCTGGCCGGGGCTTTCGTGCGTACGCGCACGCACGCTCAGACGCAAGGGGCATTGCAGTTGTCGGACTAAGAGCCTGTGGGTTTCCAACCCTTCAGCGTCTCCGCGCTCCATTGCGCTTCGGCAAGTCTGGAGATGAAGAAATCGGCCAGCGCGCTGACCTTTGCCGGCCGTGCGCGAGCGGTGGGAGTCACGAAGTACAGACCACCTTCCGGCAGTCGCCAGTCGGTCAGGATCGGCTCGAGCTGCTCGTCCGGGAAATATTGTGTCGCGACGAACTCGGGAAGCTCCGCGATACCCATTCCCGCGACGAGCATGGGCAGCAACGCTTCCACGTTTGTCACGCGCAATGCCCCGCCTGGCGTGACCATGCATTCCTCGCCACCTGGGTGAGTAAAGCGCCAAACGTCGCGCCTCGTCCGGTTGACGTAGGTCAGGCACTGGTGGTCATTCAGATCCTGCGGATGCTGTGGACGGCCATAGCGGGAAAGATAGGCAGGCGATGCCACGACAAACCGGCGCACGGGTGCAATGAGGCGTGCCGCGAGCGACGAGTCTTCCAGGATGGCGATACGGAGTGCAGCGTCGAAACCTTCCCCGATCAGATCGGCATGGACATCCGTGAGATGAAGATCCACCGAGATATCCGGATAGGTCCGGAAGAACTCAGGCAAGAGCGGCGCGACCCAGCGAGCGCCAAAGGAGAGTGGCGCAGCGAGCTTGACCAGACCACGCGGCCGGCTCGAGGTCTCACGAGCGAAATCCTCGGCTTCCTCGGCGTCCGCGTAGATTTTCGCGGCTCGCTCGGCAAGCATGTGCCCGTAGTCCGTCAGTGCAAGCCGTCGCGAGGTACGGTTAAAGAGCCTGCCCCCCAGCCGCTCTTCCAGGCGAGTCACCGCCCGGGAAACCGTGGCCACGGAGACGCCCATCGCCGTCGCGGCGCCAGCGAACGAGCCCTCCTCCGCGACCTTCGCGAACATCGCGAATCCTTCAAAGTCCGGCAGTTTTGACATCGACAATCCTGCAACGATGGTTTTCAATCATTTCCATTTCGAAAAATAGCACGTTGCCATAAATTTGTCCTGTCGCACTTTCAACCGCGCTTTTAGTCGCTCTGCGGGCGCCTTCACCGGCGACCAATCGACCAATCGACCAAGGAAATTCTCATGAGTACAACGTTCGAAGTTCATGCATTCGCCACACCCAACAGCATCAAGGTGCCCATTGCGCTGGAAGAGCTGGGGCTCGACTACCGGCTCGTTCCCGTCAACCTGCGCGAGGGTGAGCAGAAGACTGACGCCTTCAAGGCGATGAATCCGAACGCGAAAGTCCCGGTTCTCATCGACCGGTCGGTGCCCGGAGACGGCGTCGTGACACTCGGCGAGTCGGCTGCAATTCTGGTCTACCTCGCCGAAAAGACCGGCCGGCTTCTGCCGAAGGATGGCCCGCAGCGCGGCAAAGTCTTCGAGCAGCTGTTCTTCCACGCGTCTGGCCTCAGCCCGGCGTTTCTGCAGTTATTCCTCGTCGCGATCCAGACGTCGCCGCAACCTGAAGCAAAAGCGCGTGCGCTGGCGGAGGTCGACCGGACGCTGGGCGTGCTCAATCAGCTTCTCGAGCGCCATCCGTACGTGGCCGGCGGCGAGTACAGCATCGCGGACATCGCCCATTTCGGGTGGATATGGCGCCATCAAGCCATCGGCGCGACGCTCGACCCGTTTCCATTTGTCGCTCGCTGGTTCGAAGAAGTCTCGACGCGCCCCGCTGTCGTCACCGCAATCGCAAAGACCACGGCACTGGCCCGCTAATGCAATGCGAGCTCACATTTCTCAGGCATCTACGCAACCTAACGTGGCTCACCCCGCCATCCATCACCAAGGAGTATCCAGATGAACGACCGTATTAACGAACTGCTCTATCGCAACCTTCAGGAAGTATTTGGCGAAGGCGACGCGCAACGCCGCCGCGCAGCCATCAAGGAACTCTATACCGACGATTGTGTGGTCTACTCGCCCGCGGGCAAGATCATCGGGCACGACGCGCTCGACAAATTCTCGGGGGATCTTCGGGCGACGCACCCGCATTTTGTTTATACGCCCCTCGGCGACGCTCAGCCCCTCCACAATGCGGGTCGGCTCAACTGGGGCTCCGGTCCGCGTGGCGAGGCGGCCGACTATACGGGCGTGGATATCATCATCGTTCGTGACGGGAAGATCGAAGCACTCTATGTATTTCTGGACTCCGAACCGTCGTAAGCGTGTTCAATGATCGACGGAATGTAGCCAGACCCGGGATCGCTGGCGCGCCAGTTCGTTATTGCGCGTGGTCCCGGCTTATCACGAACGTTTCCGTGCGCGCGCCATAGTGCTTCGTGATTTCGGCGTCCGTCATCAGTCTGGATGACTTCAGGATTGGACTTACCACCCCATACAGTCGATCTGGATCGGGGCCGTACATATACAAGTAGCCATCGTTGCCGTCGATGTGAAACTCAGTCTCACCGAGCTCACCAACGCCCGCCCGGGTTATCGCAGTTTCTAGCCGATATTCGAGCGCACGAATTCGTACGCGGTCCTTGGGGTAGTAATCGAAATGGACCATCATGACCGGTCCCGGCGGCCTTGGTGGTTGCTCCGCGGCTTTGCTGCCCGTCAACAAGGCGAAGCATAGCAACGTGGCGAATGCGCTTCTTCTATTTAGCATGGGGGCGATGCCGGTCAATTCTTCTTTTGATTCGACGAGTAGTTGAAAAAGACGTCAGTTAACGCGAATGAGCCGCCGCCAGACAAAAAATCTCTCCAGAAACTACTGGGCCAATCAAGCCTCTTCAGGATGACCGACAAGGCAATTCCCAGCAAGATCATGAGGGCAAATCGAGCGATCGTCTCATGGAAATCGAATTTCATGCTTCCCCTTGGGCCCCGAGTGCCGGATGCGTAGTTGTGGTTTTAACCGATCACTGCCCTATGCAATTGGCATGCAAGTCTCCGCCTCTGGAGGGCCGCGATCGACAGTAGGCGATCCGAAGCAGCCGCGCCCCTTCTCGCGACTGCAACGACCGCTTTCAGGATACCGCCGCCAATAATAAACGCACTATTCGCCGGGCGGCAACAGTGCCGATAGAAGGCGCCGCAACTCCACACATTCGCGCTGTGTCAGCCGCGCGGTGAGAATGCGCTCGACCTCCTCGACACGCGGACGCAACGCCGCAAGATTCTTTTTGCCTTCAGGAGTCAGGAAGAGCACATAGCTACGTTTGTCGACGGGATCGTCCGAGCGTTCGATCAAATCGTTGCGAACCATGCGCGCGACCAGATCGGCGATGGTCGAACGGTCCACGTCGAGTTCATCGCCCAGTTGCCGTTGGTTGATGCCGGGCGCCCTCTGCAAGATTTCGAGCGCCGCGTACTGGACGCTCGTGATCTCGGTGGAGACTTCGCTGAGCCATACCGCAACGTGACGCTGCTGGGCACGGCGTACCAGGCTGCCCGTGAATCTCGACAGCGCTTCGGGGTGGTCGTGTTTGGTTGGCAATTTCTCGGCGTTCAAGGAGAAGTCGGGTTCGTTCGGAAAATGGGCCGCAAAAACGCATTCAATTCAGCGTAAGCGTTCAGCGGAAGTAGATGCGCGACATACTGGTCCGGGCGAACCACGACCAGCGCACCCCGTTCGCGGTCGATGCCGCGCTCAGTGAAGATATCAGCCGATGCGTCGCTCGTAAATGCCTTCTCGTAGTCGATGAGTCCGTAGCGCCCCTTGCGCGGAAGCAGCAACGCGTGCACCTCTTCAAGTCGCACTTCGCGATGAGGCTGCTGCAACACGGCGCGCAGATCGAAGACGCTATCCACGTCGGCATCTTTGGGTGTGGTGAGACGCAAGATGGAATCGGACGCCTTGGCGAGATGCTCGCATAGCGCATGGAGCGCACGTCCGCTCGCGTCCGAAAAAGCGTACAGGCGCCAGCGCCCGTCGGCGCGTGCAACGTGGCCGAGCTGCATCGGCTTGGCGTCGGCGAGACGAACCACGGGTGCCGAATGAAAGCGCGTGCCGATGGTAAAGCCGGTGGCGAGCGATTGATACGTCGGCTCGCCCGTCAATGCACCCGGCCGGTATCGCGTCGCGACGCCCGCCGTATAGCGGCCTGCCCGCACGAAGTAAGCCTGAAGTTCGGCGGGATCGACGCCGCCTGCTTCGGGCCGGTTGGGATCTTTCGGCGGCGCGGCCATCATCGCGGACCACGCCTTGTCGAAGTCGATCAGCTCCTGCGCGACGGGCTGGCGTTCGTCGGAATACGAGCGCAGCAGGTCGACACCACTGCGTCCTTGCAGCACCACGCCGAGTTTCCAGCCGAGATTGAAACCGTCCTGCATCGAAACATTCATGCCCTGGCCCGCTTTCGCGCTATGCGTATGGCAGGCGTCGCCGGCGATAAACACGCGTGGCTCGCGAGACGTTCCGTCGGCGGCGATCGCGTCGTCGAAGCGATCGGTCAGACGCTGCCCCACTTCATAGACGGAGAACCACGCAACCTCTTTCACGTCGAGCGTATAGGGATGCAGAATCCGTTGCGCGGTCTGAATGATGCGCTCGGCGGTGACCTGCTTGATGGTGTCGCGATTCTCGGGCGTGACCTCGCCAAGGTCGACGTAAAAGCGCACGAGATAGCCGCCTTCGCGCGGAATGATGAGCAGATTGCCGTGGCTCGCAGATTGAATCGCAGCCTTTAGCCGGATGTCGGGAAAGTCCGTCACGGCGAGCACATCCATCACCCCCCACGCATGATTGGCCGCATCGCCGCGCAGCGTTTGACCAATGGCCGCGCGCACGCGACTGCGCGAGCCATCGCAGCCCACGACATAGCGCGCGCGCACGACGACCCGTTCATCGAGGCGCGCTGCATCCGTGCGGCGCAGCGTCACGCGCACCGGATACTCGCCCTCGTTATCGCGTTGCACCTCCACGACTTCGAGATCGTAATCCGGTTCGAGCCGTTGCGCGGAGCGGCGCATCGCGTCGAGCAGATAGTCCTGCACACGCGCCTGATTGACGATGACGTGCGGAAACTCCGATATGCCTGTTTCGGTATCCTGAACACGACCGGTACGCCTGATCGCGCCGCGGTCGTTTGCATCGGGCCGCCAGAAGACCGTCTCGTTCACCCAATAAGCTTCGCGCAACAGGCGCTCGCTCAGGCCAAATGCGTTGAACATCTCGACCGTGCGGCACGCGACGCCATCGGCTTGCCCCATCAGCAGCGGGCCCGAGCGGCGCTCGACGATACGCGTCGTGATCGACGGAAACTGCGACAACTGGGCCGCCAGCACCAGCCCGGCCGGCCCGCTTCCGGCGATCAGCACGTCGACCGTATCGGGCATGTCCGCGCGCGGCGCACCGTCGGCGGCCGGCTCGATCGTGGGATCTCCGACGCGAAAACCGTCGCTATGAAATTGCATGATGTCTTCCTCCAATCAGTCTCGATCATCCTGGTGACGAATATACTCCGTACACCAACCATTTTGAAGCACTACATGTCTTGATGGATGTTTACCCTGGTCTCAGGATGCGCTTTGTGAATCGCCGTCGATCGGGATCATCTGCCCGGAAATGGAGCGTCCTGCGTCGGATGCCAGAAAAACAGCGAGCGCCGCGATGTCCGCCGGATCGACGAAATGCTGGATGGACTGGTTAGCGAGCGCAGCCGCCTCTTCCTGCTTGAAGGTGCGGCCGCTGGCTGACGCGCGTCCCGCCAGAACCTGCTGAATACGCGGACCTTCCACGGCGCCCGGCAGGATCGCATTGACACGTATGCCGAATTCGCCCAGTTCACGCGACAAAGTCTTGGCGAAGCCAATGAGCCCCCATTTGGTCGTTGCGTAGGGACTGCGGTTCGGGTAACCGAAGCGGCCGGCAAGGGAGGACATGATGAGAATCACGCCAGAGCCCGATTGCTTCAGGAAGGGGATGGCCTGCTGCGTCACCATGAATGTGCCCGTGAGGTTCAGACGGAGCACCGCGTCCCACGCGTCCGGATCCATTTCCTCGACGCTTGCGGTCGGTCCCGCAATGCCCGCGTTGTTGATCAGGACATCCAGTCCGCCGAGCGCGGACGCGGCGTCCGCGACCATGCGCGACGCCGCCGCGCGATCGGCGATGTCGCACACCGCTGTCCTGACGCCCGGCAATTGCGCCTGCATTTGCTGAAGCGCCGCTTCATCGATGTCGCAGACAAAGACACTCGCGCCCGCCGAGACGAACGCTTGCGCGATGGCCCGCCCTATTCCGCCCGCACCCGCCGTGACCAGCACGCGGGAGCCTTTCGATATGGTCATGGAATCCTCTTTTCCGAATCGGATCACGCTCGCCGCTCAGGCGCAGGCGGCGCGTATAAACTCCGGCACGGGGACGGCTTTCAACCGTCCGCCATCCTGTTTGATACACAACGCACGAGTCGCGCGACCCTCGCAAACCAGCGTATCGCCGCGCATGATTCGATGGCTCTGGACAAAAACTTTGCCGCGCCATTCCTCGATGCGGGAATGCACCTCGAGACTTTCGCCGTAGGTCGCCGAGGTGTGAAAACGGGTGGCGACCTCCAGCAGCGGCGCGCCGACGCAATGGGGCAGCGTTTGCATCTCCCGCCATGGCGGCAGGCCGCACTGTATAAAATAATCGTGCGATGCGGCGTCCATCCAGCGCGAGAAGTTGGGAAAAAAGACGATCCCGGCCGGGTCGCAATCGCCGAATTGCACGTCGACACGATAGACAGTTTCTTTACTCACGGGCCTATGCTCCAGTTTCCAGTCCGACCATTGTGCGTGTATTGCACCCGCAGCACTGTCACCGCGGCGACAGTTCGCATCGGCCGCAGCGCGAGCGCTTCGGGGAGCGAAAAATGACCAGACAAAAGCGGATGGCCACCGTTTCGCTGACGCGCGACGAATTACTCGCACAGTCGCCGTGGTTCGTACGGCTGGACGAGCCAGTGAAGGCTCGCGTGCGCGCTGACACGTCGGAGCGCGCGGTCGCCGCGGGCCATACGCTCGGGCACCATGGCGAACGGCAACATGTATGGTTCGGCGTGCTCGAAGGCATCATCAAGTGGTCGATCACCGCGCGCGACGGACAGTCGGTGACGTTAGGCGGACAGTCGGTAGGCAGCTGGTTCGGAGAAGGCACGCTGATTCGCAACGCACCACGCGAGTCCGATCTCATCGCATTGCGCGACAGCCGCGTCGCGCAGATTCCACACGCCACGTTCAATTGGCTTCGCGAGACCCAACCGTCGTTCAACGAATTTCTGCTACTGCAGGTCAACGAACGTCTGCACTGGTTCATGGGCGCCGTCGCCGCGCACGGATTGCTTGATACCGACAGCCTTGTCGCGCGGGCGCTGGTGGGCATGGTGCACCCGTTGTCCAATCCGGGCGGGGTGGGACATCTAACCATGTCTCAGGAAGAACTCGCCAACCTCGCGGCCGTGTCGCGTCAAACGTGCAACAAGGCGATGACCCGCTTCAAGAATGCCGGTCTCGTGCGCACCGAGTACGGCGGCATCGTCGTGCTGGATCTGCCCGGACTTCGCGCGCTGGCGCGCTAACACAGCACATCGCGCGTCGGCCGCGTTCGCGCGTGGCGGGTCGCATGGTCTGGCCGCACTGCCTGGTGTTTACGCTGACCCACACTGTCGCGCCATCGACAGTCACGCAAGCGCTCGCTCGAAATAATGCGTGTCATACAAGACCAGGAGACACGCATGATTCCCGCTCGTCCGCTGCCCGCCTCAGCCGTGCCCGCCGACAGCCCGGCAGGCCACGTTGTCGAAGATACCGTCTTTCGCAAGATCAGCTGGCGCGTCATGCCGCTCGTGCTGATCGCGTATGTCTTTGCGTTCCTCGATCGCATCAATATCGGCTACGCGCAGTTGCAGATGAAGCAGGATCTTGCTTTCTCCGATGCCGTATATGGACTCGGTGCGGGCGTCTTCTTCGTCACCTACCTGCTGTTCGAGGTGCCCAGCAATCTGCTGCTCGAAAAGATCGGCGCGCGACTCACCTTCCTGAGGATCATGGTGCTGTGGGGTGTGGCGT
Organism: Paraburkholderia sp.; assembly: GCA_036383775.1. GTDB lineage: Bacteria > Pseudomonadota > Gammaproteobacteria > Burkholderiales > Burkholderiaceae > Paraburkholderia. The sequence goes on from DASVNP010000437.1 coordinate 30,427, forward strand.
CCGCGGCGACCGCCTTCATCACGGCACCGTGGCATTTCTATGTGATCCGGCTGCTGCTGGGCATCTTCGAAGCAGGCTTCTTCCCCGGCATCATTCTGTATCTGACGTACTGGTACCCGAGCCAGCGGCGCGGCCGCGTGACGGGCCTGTTCCTGTTCGGCATGCCGATTACGGGCGTCCTCGGCGGCCCGCTGTCGGGAACGATCATGAGCGGCATGGAGGGCTTGGGCGGCATGCACGGATGGCAGTGGCTCTTCCTTGTCGAAGGCTTGCCGACCGTACTGCTTGGGTTCGTGCTGTACCGCATGCTGCCGAACGGGCCGGGTCGCGCGCCCTGGCTCAATAGCGCGGAAAAAGCGCTGGTGCAGTCGGTCCTCGATGCCGACCACCGGGGCGAAGCAAAAGCCGGACACCATGGCAGGCTCGCCGCGGCGCTGGCGGATCCAAAAACCTACGTGCTTGCCTTCGTCTACTTCTGCTGCGCCTGCGCCGTCTACACGCTCACTTTCTGGCTGCCGACCATGATCAAAGGTCTCGGCATCGCCCCGATCGCGACGATCGGCTGGTACACGGCGGTCCCCTATATCTTCGGCGCGCTTGGCGTACTCGTCATCAGCCGCAGCTCGGACCGTTTCAAGGAGCGTCGCTGGCATGTCGGCGGCACCCTGGTCCTTGGCGCGGTGGCGCTGGCCTCCACCTCCTTTCTCGGCGCCGCGGTTGTCCCGGTGATGGTCCTGCTGTCGGTTGCCTCGTTCTGCATTTTTGGCGGCGGCTCGCTGTTCTGGTCGATCCCCCCGACCTATCTTGGACGCGACGCAGCCGCAGCCGGTATCGCGGTAATCAGCTCGCTGGGCATTCTTGGCGGCTTCGTCAGCCCGACGCTGATCGGCTGGATCAAGAGCGCGACGGGCAGTATCCAGATCGGCCTGCTGGGCCTGATCGCACTTGTCATTGGCGGCGGCCTGACGATCCTGCTGGGCCTCCCGAAGAGCGCGGTCCGCGTGGGCCCGGGCGAGAGCGCGAGCGCGCACTGATCCGGCAGCCATCACCCATCCTGTCCATTACTCCATTCTTTTCTGGAAGAAACCAACATGAGCAAGCCCAAAGTCATCGTGACGGTTGCCCCGACGGGCGGCATGGCCAGCAAGGCAATGAACCCGAACCTGCCGACCCAGCCGCAGGAAATCGCCGACGACACCTACCGCTGCTACAACGCAGGCGCCAGTGTCGTGGCAGTGCATGCACGGCGTCCGGACGACGAGGCCACCTGCGATCCGGCCATCTATAGTCGCATCAACCGTCTGATTCGCGACAAGTGCGACATTATTCTGAACAACTCCACCGGCGGCGGCATCAACGGGGACATGGTCCGCGAACTCGACAACGGTCTGTGGGAAATCCAGTGGGAAGAACGCCTGAAAGGCATGGAGGGTGACGGCGTCGAGATGTGCACGCTCGATGCTCAGACCGTGATCGCGAGTTTCGGCGGCAAAGAAATATTGGTGGCGACGCCTCCTTCGCGAATCCGCCAGATCGCCGCGATGATGAAAGCCCGCGGCATCAAACCGGAATGGGAGGTGTTCGGTCTTGCCGACATCGTTCAGGATGTCCAGCGGGCCATCAACGAAGGCCTCGACGATGCCCCGCACTTTATCAATATCGTGATCGGCGCCAATGCGTTCCAGGGCGCGTTGCCCTACACGCCTCGCCTGTTGCAGACGATGGTCGACCACCTGCCCCGCAACACCGTATTCAACGTGAGCGCCATTGGCGCGGCGCAGCTGCCCGCCGCGATGAATTCGCTGTTGCTCGGGGGGCACGTGCGCGTCGGGCTCGAAGACAACCTTTACTACAAGCACGGCGAGTTGGCCACCAACGTGCAACTGGTCGAGCGGCTCGTCCGGCTGGTGCGCGAGTTGGGCTATGAGCCGGCCACGCCGGCAGAGGCGCGGGAGATCATCGGACTGCGGCCGTTGCACGAAACCATCAAGGCCGCGTGCCTCGCGAGTTAGATCATGACAAAGCAAACCGTCAACGTCGCCATCGTCGGCACGGGCGTGATTGGTGCGGGCTGGGCGACACACTTCCTGGCGCGGGGTTTCGCTGTCACGGCGACGGACCCCGCCGACGGGGCCGAGTCGCGTCTGCGCGACTGGATCGACAACTGCTGGCCCGTCGTCGAGAGGCTCGGGCTGGCAGATGGCGCCTCGCGGGACAACCTCACTTTCAGCGCTGACGTGCACGCAGCGGTGCGCCATGCCGACTTCATTCAGGAAAGCGGCCCGGAGCGGCTGGATATCAAACACTCGCTAATCGCGAGCATCGAAGCGGGGGCAAGCGCAGACGCGATCATCGCATCGTCGTCTTCGGGGCTGGCGATCAGTGAAATTCAGGCAGAGGCAAAACATCCGGAACGGATTGTTCTGGGTCATCCATTCAATCCGTCACACATCATCCCGTTGGTCGAGGTGGGTGGCGGCAAGCTCACATCGCCTGAAAACATAGCGAGAGCGATGGCGTTTTATTCGTCGACGGGCAAAAGGGTCATCCGCATCAACAAGGAAGTCAAAGGTCATATTGCAAACCGCCTGCAGGTGGCGCTATGGCAAGAGGCGATTAGTCTCGTTCAGCGCGGGGTCGCCTCTGTGGAGGACATCGACGCGGCGATCTCCTACGGGCCGGGCCTGCGCTGGGCGCTGCTCGGTCCGTTTCTCAACCTTCACGCTTCGGGTGGCCCCGGCGGCATCACGCATCTGCTTCAACATCTGGGTCCGGCCCAGCGCGAGTGGGCCCGGGACCTGGGCGCGTATCCGGAAACCGACGACTACATCGAATCAATCGCGAAAGGCGTCGATGCCGAATTAAAGCCGTACGATTTTCCGGAAATGCTGCGTCAACGCGATCAACTGCTGATTCAGTTGCTGGAGACGAAGCGAAACCTATCTCAGCTGCCGTAGATGAATGGAGCTGGAATCTGCATGGGCCGCATTCACTCCCAGTCCCGTTCGTCATCCGCGTAGACCAACGCGCATTGCAGTCCTTGCGCCGAGCCGGCGCGATCAATCGCGGCTTCGAGCTGAGCAAACGGATACACCGCCAGTTCGACCGCGTCGAGCGCCAGTTGCCCCGACGCAGCCAGTGCAACGAGCGCCCGGTAATCGGCGCCGGTGTACATGAAATGGCCGATCAACTCCCAGTTGTTCAGCAACATCTCCTGATAGGGCAGCGGCAAGGGGACTTCCATGCTGCCCATCAGCACGAGCCGCCCGTTGCGCCGCAAGCTGCGCAACGCGACGAGCGTCGCGTCCGCCTCGATCGCATGGCCGACCATATCGAATGCGAGATCCGCTCCGCCGTGCGCGGCTTCGCGGATCGCCGCAATGTCGCTCGCGCTGTCGCCCGTCAACGCATAGGGTTCGACGCGCCCATCGCCGAATTGCGCGAGGGCCGCTAACGGCGCCGCGCGGCGTCCGATCGCCACGACCTTGCGCGCCCCTAGCGCCAGCGCGGCAAGGACGGCGGCCGACCCAAAATAGCCCGTCGCGCCGTTGACGACGACCGTCTCGCCCGCGGCCAGCCGGCCGCGCCGCAGGCCGCCGAACGGCACGGAAAACTTGCCGAGCGTAGCCAGCCGCGTCGAGGGCAGATCGTCGAGCCCGTCGAGCGCGATCACGTTCGAGGCCGGGAACTCGGCCAGCTCGCGCAGCGTGCCGTGCGGATACTCAGCGAGCATCGGCGCGCTGCCCGCGCTGATGCCCGTCAAGCCGATGAGGATTTGCTCGGGCGCGCCGACCGCCTCGTCGGACACCCAATACGGATGCACCGCCACGCGCTGGCCGGGCCGGTAGGACAACACGCCCTCGCCTACGGCCACCACGCGGCCAACGCCATTGGTTCCTGGCGAGAACGGTCCCGGCGGATAAGCGTACGGCAGCTTGCCCTCGACATATTGGCGCGTATAGCTGAGCAACGGCACTGCTTCCATGCGGATCAGCACGGCGCCGCGTCGCGGCTGGGGCGCCGGCTCGTCGCGCAACACCAGCGGCTTGCCAGGTTCATCGAGCATCCAGGCTTTCATGGTCGCTTCCTTCAAAGTGGTCGGACGCTTGAACTGTAGACATCCGCCACGTATTCTGGAAATCAATTACTCGAATTCCACCTATCAATATGATTGATCTGAGAGGCGTCGATCTCAACCTGCTCGTCTCGCTCGACGTACTGCTCGCCGAGGCGAACGTCACACGGGCTGCCGAGCGGCTCCATCTGACGCAACCGGCCGTCTCCACGCAGCTCGCGCGGCTGCGGGATATGTTCGGCGATCCTCTGCTGATTCCCGCCCCGCATGGCCGCGGCATGACGCGCAGCGCGCGGGCGGTCGAGTTGATGGAGCCGCTGAACGCCGTGCTGAAGCAGCTCGAAACGGTGGTGCGGCGCCAGCCCGAGTTCGACCCGTTCACCGATTCGCACCGCTTCACGATTGCCGCGAGCGACCAGGCGGTCGCCGTGCTCGGTCTCAGACTGATGGAGGCATGGCCTGAACACGCCGGCCCTGGCGTGCAGCTCGCGTTCGTTGCCGCGGAACAGAGCACACCCATGCAGCGCTTCGAACGCGGCGAAGTCGACTTGCTGCTGGGTTCCGAGCGGATGGTGTCACCCGCGATGAAGGCACGCGGGCTCTATAACGAGCGCTTCATCGTTGTGCAGCGCAAGGGGCACCCGCGCGGCACGGCGCCGCTCGATCTCGACATGTACTGCGCGCTCGATCACGTGCTCGTCTCCACAAGCGGCGGCAGTTTTTTCGGCTTCGTTGACGAGCATCTGGAAGCGCTCGGGCGCGCACGCCGTGTCGCGCTGTCCGTTCAGCATTTCACGCTAGTGCCCGAAGTGCTCACGCGGACGAACTATGTATCGACGTTGCCGTCGCGTGTGGTCGAACGGCATGCCGATCAGCTCGATGCGTTCGAACTGCCGTTCGAGGCGGGCGGCTTCACGATGTTCGCCGCCTGGCACCCGCGCAGCGACGCCGATCCCGCGAACATGTGGTTGCGTGATACGCTGGCGAGGATCGCCGCGCGATAAGCGATAAAGGATAAGGCAACACGTTGCAACCGGCGAGTCAGCATCACTGCCTGCAAGGAGAGCGACGCCATGCCACAAGATAGCAATGAGTCCGGTCAATCGTCCCGAAAACGCCTGTTATGGTTCATCGCCTTGTGGCTGCTCGGAGTCGCTGGAACGGCACTACTCGTACTTCCGTTTCATCTTCTCATCGCTGCCGCGATGCATCATTAGGTTTGAATTAATGGGTGTTTTATCTGACCGATGTTTGTTCGGATTACGAATTACGTGATACTGGGTTGCAACGACGGCTTTGGAAGGACGGAAACGTCATCGCCGGAAACTATTTCAAACACGCTCGCCACGCTGCCGCACTCGACACGCACTCGCTCCAGAATTTCAGGAGTACAGTTCTTCAACATTGCCACAATCATCCGCACACGGGGAGGCACCGGACGTTGGGCCTGGATCAGCACATTCAGATCGAACGGCAGCACCTCGAATTGCGGCACGATGCGAACCAGCCGGCCGTCCGCGAGCGCATCGACGCACGCCGGTTCCTCCAGCACGCCAATGCCGACACCCGCCATCACCATTTCATACACGGGCCGCCAATGACTCGTCCTGATTGCGGTATGAATCGGCACGCTTTCCACCACGGTTGCCGCTTGCCTGAGCGGCAACTGGTCCGTGCCGAACATACCCTGAACCCGAATAAACGGATGGTCGATCAGCTCGGACGGCGCGCAGATGGGACCGTGCCGTTTCAGATAGCCTGGCGCGGCAACGAGGACGCGCCCGATCTGACCCAGGTGGCGGGCAATGAATGCCCCTTCTCCGAGTTGCCCAAGACGAAAGGAAATGTCCACGCCCTCCGTCACGAGATCGACAGTCCTGTCGTTCAACACCAGTTCCAGATCCAGCTGGGGATAGGCCGCGCGAATGAGCGCCAACAGTTCAGGCACCACCGTCTCGCCGAAGCAGTGCGGCGCCGCGATGCGAATCGTCCCCTTGAGAACCTGCTCGTCGTGCGACACCTCCGCGACCGCCTGGTCCACAGCATGCAGAATCGCCTTGCTGCGCTCGTAGAACGTGGCGCCGTCGGGAGTGCAATTGAATGCGCGCGCACTACGCAGCAGAAGCCGGCAGCCGAGATACTTCTCGAGCCGCTCGATGCGTTCGCTCGCGGCCGGCTGTCCGATGTCGAGATCCCTTGCCGCGCTGGAAATGCTCCCGCGCTCAACCACTCGAACGTAAATGCGCATGGCTTCTAGCAGATTCACGGTGCCCCACCTGCCTTTGCGCCGTGATGCCCCTCCACGCCCGCTCTGGCGGGCGGTTGATGGCACGCGCGGGTGCTGCCTTTCGGTTTTGCCTCTTGCATGCTTTAGCTCCAATCATTACGCGTGGCAGGGTCCGAAGGTCCGGACCTCGCATCACGCATTCCATGGAGGAAAGATTAAGACCGGGGCGGGCGTCGCAGAGTGCACAGATCGAGCCGGCTCCGATCAGTACAGTTCGGCCGCGATCCCGGTACAGAGCGGCGGCATACTTGTGCCAGGACGCGCGAGCCGCGAGGAAAGCCGGCACAACGTGCCACGGCGAGGCGCCAGGAGAATCATCGGATGAATCTCTATGAGAAGCTGGCGGACGACATCGAAAGAATGATCCGGCAAGGCGTCTACCATCACGGCGAACGCCTCCCGTCGGTGCGGCAGACCAGCCAGCAGCACCGGATCAGCGTCACCACGGTGATTCGCGCGTATTTGCTGCTCGAAAGCCGCGGCTTGCTGACGAGCCGGCCCCAATCGGGCTATTTCGTCAATTTCCGGGGTGGCGAGGGCGAGCGCAAAACGCTCGAACTCCGGCCGTCGAAGCCGATCCCGATTTCGTCACCGGTCGACGTTAGCCGGCTGGTTCTCTCGACGCTGCGCTCGATCGGCGTCGACGATGCCATCCCGCTCGGATCGCCCTACCCCGACGCCAGCATGTTTCCCTTCGAGCGGCTCAACCGGTACGTGTACGACGCGGGACGCGGCAAGACGCGCTGGGGCGTGACGGACGCGCTACCGCCAGGCAACGCGAAGCTCGTGCGCCAGATCGCGCGCCGCTACCTGGAAAACGGCATGCCGGTCGATCCGAACGAGATCATCATCACGGTCGGCGCGACGGAGGCGATCAATCTTTGTCTTCAGGCGGTGGCGAAACCGGGCGACGTGATCGCTGTCGAGTCCCCGACCTTTTACGCGATGCTCCATGCGATCGAACGGATGGGCATGAAGGCGATCGAGGTGTCAACTCATCCGGAGCACGGTATCGACATCGAAGCGCTGGCCGCGATCGTGGAGTCGCAGCCTGTCACGGCCTGCATGGTCATGCCGAACTTCCAGAACCCGCTGGGCTTCCAGATGCCCGACGAACGAAAGCGCGAACTGGTCCAGTTCCTGACCAGGCATGACATGCCGGTCATCGAGAACGGTGTCTATAACGAGCTGCATTTTGACGGCGCTCACCCCAGCACGTTGAAGTCCTTCGACACGAAGGGGCTAGTGCTGCATTGCGCGTCGTTCTCGAAGAGCCTGACCGCAGCGTACCGGATCGGCTGGGCGTTGCCCGGGCGCTATCGCGATCAGGTCGAGAAACTCAAGTTTCTGAACACGCTGACCTCTCCGACGATTCCGCAACTGGCGATCGCGGAATACCTCGAACGCGACGGCTACGAGCATCATCTGCGAAAGGTGCGCAAAGCCTACGCGCAGCAGGCCAATCTCATGAAGGCGATCGTCTCGCGGTTTTTTCCCGAAGGCACGCGCATGTCCAACCCCGCTGGCGGATACGTGCTGTGGGTCGAGCTGCCACCCAAGGTCGATGCGATGCGGCTCTACAAGCTGACGCTCGAACAGGGCATCACCATCGGGCCCGGCTACATGTTCTCGATCTCGGAGACCACCTACCGGAACTTCATCCGCCTCAATTACAGCAGCCCCTGGTCGAGCGAAATCGAGCAGGCGGTGATCACCGTCGGCAAGCTCGTCGCGATGTGTGCCCGCTAGCGGTGTGTGCCGGCCGCGGCTGGATCGCTTGCTCGCTCACTCACGTCAGCTGATAAGCACGCACCGGCTCGACCTCGGCGGGCAGATCGCATCCACACAGTTCGAGAATCGATCGCTCGATGTTGCGGCTCATGGCGTCGAGTGCCAGCGCATTCGGCGCGGTCGTGAACGGCTCGGCGACCTCACTCGCAATCGCCTCCAGTGCAATGAGCGTATAAGAAATGAACACGCAAAGGAGCGGCGTGAAAAACTCTGTCGAATCGACGAGACCGAACGGCAGCAACACGCAATACGCGTAGACCGTGCGATGGAGCAACACACTGTACGCGAAGGGAATCGGCGTGGACGCGATCCGCTCACACCCGCCTATCGTTTTGCCCAATTCGTTGATCTGCGCGTCGAACATCCAGAGTTTCGTGTCCGTTGCCAGTCCCCGCGCGTGCAGATCGGCGAAGTCGCGGCGAATCTCATTGAGAAGCGCAACGGGTTTGTAGCAAGTGTGCCGCAAGGCTTCGGCTCGTGTTCGGCCGAGCAGGCGAACAAGGTCCGGCGCCGGATCGGTCTTGCGCAGCTGGTGCTTCAGTGCATAGACACTCGCAATCACCGTATGCGCGATGCGAAGCTTTTCGTCGTTGTGCGGCGCGTAGCACAGCATCTGCGATGTCAGCGCGCGGGCGGCAATCAGCAGGCTGCCCCAGAGATGGCGCGCCTCGTTGAACCGCTCGTAGCTCGCGTTGTTGCGGAACGCGAGAAAGATGGCGAGAGCGAGACCGAATAATGTAAAAGGGGCTGTATTCAGCGGAATCTTCTCGCCAAAAATTCGCCCTTGCGTCAGCACGGCGAGGCAGCTGACAGCCCCCATGAAAACCAGCTGGGGAATAATCGACTGCAACACGGAACCGTTCCAGATAAACAGCAACCGGAACCAGTTTTCCCCTGGCCTCACAATCATAATGTGCCCGTTTCTTGTAGTGTGCTGATCGCGCCGCCATCATCAGTGATAACCGGCGTCTCCCTCGCGGACTTTGCCCCGGAAAACGCGGTACTGCATGGCGTTGTAGACGAGGATGACCGGCAGCACGATCACCGTGCCGACCAGTGCGAAGAGCTGGCTCGAGTGGCTCGACGAGGCTTGCCAGATCGTCAGCGAAGGCGGAACGATATTCGGCCAGATGCTGATGAGCAACCCACTGTAGCCGAGAAAACACAGCGCGAGCGAGAGGATGAACGGGATCGCTTCATGCTGCAGCCGCAGCGACCGGAAGATGCCCCAGATGCACGCGACCACAAGGATCGGCACCGGCAGGAACCATCCAAGATTGCCGCTTCCAAACCAGCGATGCGCCACGGCAGGCAAACCGATCACGGTCCAGAGACTCACCACGGCCATCACGCCGAGCAGGACGATCACGAGCGGCTTCATCACCTGGCGCATCTTGCGCTGCAGCTCGCCCTCCGTCTTCAGGATGAGCCAGCCGGCGCCGAGCGTCGCATACGTGAAGAGCACGCCGATTCCGCAGAACAGGCTGAATGGCGAGAGCCAGTCGAACGGTCCGCCGACGAAGCGGTCATCGGCGATCTTGATGCCTTGCAGCAGCGACCCCAGCACAATGCCCTGGCAAAGCGCCGCGAGCCCCGAGCCACAAATGAAGGCCATGTCCCAGGCATGCTGGGTCCGGGTGGCCTTGGCGCGCAACTCGAAAGCCGCGCCGCGGAAAATCAGGCCCACGACCATCAGGATGAGCGGCAGATAGTTCGCCGGCAGCAGCGTCGAATAGACCACCGGGAACGCTCCGTAAAGCCCCGCGCCGCCGAGCACGAGGAACGTTTCGTTACCGTCCCACACCGGCGCGATGGTGTTGAGCATGACTTGCCGGTCGCCTTTCTCCTCGAAAAATGGAAACAGCAGGCCAATGCCGAGATCGAATCCGTCCAGCATCACGTAAATGAAAACACCGAGTCCGATAATCGCGGCCCACACGACAGGAAGATCGATCTGCATGGCGCTCACTCCTCTTCCAGTGCGTCTAGCGCGCGATTGCGCAATACCGGATGCTTGCGGGATTCGCGCCGCTTGACGTGTTCCTCCGGTCCGCGCTTCATCATCTTCAGCATGTAGTAGACCCCCATGCCGAACACGAGGAAATACACCAGCACAAAGATCAGCAGCGACACGCCGGCTTGCTGGGCGCTGATTGGCGAGAGCGAGTCTTCAGTGCGCAGGACACCGTACACCGTCCAGGGCTGGCGGCCGACCTCGGTCGTGATCCACCCGGCCAACAACGCGATAATTCCAGACGGCCCCATGCACAGCACGAACATCTGGTACCAGCGGGTCTCATAGAGACGCCCGCGCACTCTCAGCAGCAGCCCAAGCAGCGCGGTCAACAGCATCAACATGCCGAGACCCGCCATGATCCGGAATGTCCAGAACACGATTGGCGAATACGGGCGGTCTTTCGCGGGGAATTCCTTCAGGCCGCGAATTTCTCCGTCCCAGCTATGAGTCAGGATGAGGCTGCCCAAATGCGGTATCTGGATCGCGTATCGCGTCACCTCGGCCTTCATGTCCGGCAGCCCGACCAGGTTCAGCGCGGTGCCGCCATGCTCGGTTTCCCATAGGCCTTCAATGGCCGCGATCTTCGCGGGCTGATATTCACGTGTGTTGAGTCCGTGCGCGTCGCCGATGAAAATCTGTATCGGCGTCAGCAAAAGCAGCATCCACAGCGCCATGGAGAAACTGCGCGTGACCGGTTTGTCGCGCCGGCCGTGCAACAGGTGCCACGCCCCGCATGCGGCCACGATAAAGCCCGCGACAATGAACGCGGCGATAGTCATGTGCGCGAGCCGATACGGAAACGACGGGTTGAAGATCACTTTCATCCAGTCGACCGGTACGATGCGGCCATTCTCGACGGCATATCCCTGCGGCGTCTGCATGAAGCTATTCGACGCGAGAATCCAGAACGTCGAGATGAGCGTGCCCACCGCGACCATCAGCGTAGCGAAGAAGTGCGCGCGTGGACTCACGCGCTGCCAGCCGAACAGCATGACGCCGAGAAAACCGGCCTCGAGAAAGAACGCTGTCAGCACCTCATAGGTCAGCAGCGGCCCCGTAATGTTTCCGGCAACGGTGGAGAATCCGCTCCAGTTGGTGCCGAATTCATAGGCCATCACCACGCCGGAGACCACCCCCATGCCGAAGCCGACCGCGAATATCTTCGACCAGAACAGGAACATGTCCTTGTATGCGACGTCGCCGGTCAGAAGCCAGCGCCATTCCAGCACGGCCAGGAAACTGGCCATGCCGATGCTGATCGCGGGGAAAACAATATGAAACGAAACGGTGAACGCAAACTGCAACCGGGCAAGGTGGAATGCATCGAAGATTTCCATGACGGACCGCCCCTCTCTTGCGGAATCAAACTATCACTGAGCGGGCCACACGAACGGGCACGGACTTGTATGACGGCGTGCCGCTTTCCTTGTCGATGTAGTCGAGCGGCACCAGCACGTTCGCTTCCGGGTAGTAGGCGCCCACCGAACCTGGCGCGATATCGTAGGCAATTACGGTGATTTTCTCGAGGCGAAGCGGCCTGCCCGCTACCGCCGTCTCGATGTCGACCAGATCGCCATGTTCGAGTCCACGGTCGGCCAGATCGTCGTCATTCATAAACAGCACGTCACGCCGGCCGAACACGCCCCGGTAACGATCGTCCAGCGCATAGATGGTGGTGTTGTACTGGTCGTGGCTGCGCAGCGTCACGAGACGCAGTATGTCGTCGCCATCCACATGCGCGTCTTCCTTCACACCGTGATACACCGAGAACATCGCCTTGCTCGTCGGCGTCGGGAAAATGCGCTCGGTCGGCGGCAGCGGCATGCGGAAGCCGCCCGGCACGCGAATGCGCGCGTTGAAGTTCTCGAAACCCGGAATCGTCTTCTCGATCAGGTCGCGGATCTTGTCGTAATCGGCGACCAGTTCCATCCAGTTGACCTTGCTGTCCGGGAGCGTCGCCTTCGCGATGCCGGCCACGATGGCGGGCTCGGAGCGCAGGAACTCGGACGCAGGCGTGAGCTTGCCGGCCGACGCATGGACCATCGACATCGAATCCTCGACGGTGATCGACTGGCCCATGCCGTCCTGCACGTCGAGTTCGGTGCGGCCGATTACCGGCAGGATGTACGTTTCCTTCGCGACCAGCAGGTGCGAGCGGTTGAGCTTGGTGCCGAGATGCACACTCAGATCGAGCGCCTTCATGGCCGGGAAGCACTGCTCCGAATCCGGCAGCGCGACCGCGAAGTTACCGCCGAGGCACAGCAACGCCTTCGATTTGCCCGCCACCATCGCCTGCATGGCCGCGACTGCGTCGTGGCCATGCTCCGCGGGCGGCTTGAAGCCGAATACCTCCTCGATCTTCGCGAGAAATTCCGCCGACGGTTTCTCGGTGATGCCGACCGTGCGGTTGCCCTGCACGTTCGAGTGCCCGCGCAGCGGGCAAATACCGCCGCCTTCGCGGCCCATGTTGCCGCGCATCAACAGCAGGTCGCAGATCAGGCGCACGTTCGCGGTGCCCTTGTTGTGCTGCGTGATGCCCATGCCGTACGTGATGATCGTCGACTTCGCTTTCGCGTACGCGTCGGCGACGTCCGCGAGTTCCTCGCGGGTGAGGCCGCTTTCCGCCTCGATGTCTTCCCAGGAGGTGGCCTCGATATCCGCGACATGCGCGTCGAAGCCTTCCGTATAGGTGTCGATAAATTCGCGGTCGAGCACGTCGCCGCGCTCGGCGTCGAGCGCGAGCAGCGCCTTGATAATGCCCTTGAGCGCGGCCGCGTCGCCGCCGGCTTTCACCTGATGATAGGTCGACGCGATCCGGGTCGAGCCGAAGGTCGCCATTTGCAGCATGGCCTGCGGGTCCTGGAAGCGTTCCAGCGCGCGCTCGCGCAGCGGATTGAACACGATGATCGGGACGCCGCGCCGCGAAGCTTCCCACAGCGTGCCCATCATGCGCGGGTGATTGGTGCCCGGGTTGTGGCCGATCGAAATGATCAGGTCGGTCTTCTCGAAGTCGTCGAGCGACACGGTGCCCTTGCCGATGCCGATCGACTGCGGCAAGCCGACGCTGGTCGGTTCATGGCACATGTTCGAGCAATCCGGGAAATTGTTGGTGCCCAATTCCCGGGCGAACAGCTGATAGAGGTACGCGGCCTCATTCGAGGCCCGGCCGGACGTATAGAACTCCACTTGATCCGGCGACAGCCCGCGCAGGATTTCACCGATCCGGCTGAACGCCGTCTCCCATTCGACCGCGCGGAACGTGTCCGTTGCACGGTCATAGACGAGCGGATGCGTGAGCCGGCCCATATCCTCCAGTTCGAAATCCGAACGTTCCAGCAGCGACGACACCGTATTCGCCGCGAAGAACTCCGGGCGCACCCGCTTGGTGGTTGCTTCCCAGGTGACTGCTTTGGCACCGTTCTCGCAGAACTGGAAGGTGGACTTATGCTCCTTGTCGGGCCACGCGCACCCGGGGCAATCAAAGCCGTCAGGTTGATTGGTCCGCAGCAGCGTGAGCGGAGCCTTGATGCTGTCCATTTGCAGCCGGATAGCTTGCGTTGTCGCTTTGAGCGCCCCCCAGCCGCCGGCAGGTGCGTCATACGGCCGGATTCCCGGAACTTCGCGTCGCGTGCTCATAGTGTGGGCTCCACAAACTACCCCAGTAGACCTGGAGGCTGTTTTGCTTGGGGTTACGCCGCGTGGGCGGCGTAACGCTTGAATGCCGTTTCAGTCTAGTGGGATCAAAACACCGCGACAGGTACAGATCCCTTGGACGGCGCTTCGCTCTTGCTGAACCTCACTTCGCCACCCTCCTTGTCATAACTGACCTCGACGGTGTCGCCCGACTTCAGGCGATCGCCGAGAATCTCCTTGGCGAGCCGCGTTTCCAGTTCCTGGCGAATCTGACGCTTAAGATAGGGGCAAGCAACAGAACTTGAGCGTGATTAGCATAACGAAACCCCAGACACGCCCTTGAATTCTATGGATTGGTCACGAAGAAAGAAATATTGGTTTTTCCGATGATATGAATTGGTGACACACCATTTCCTCGCCATCGCTGAAGCGGGATCACGCGCCTAGTTCCTGGATAGACGTGGTTCCGTTGTACCTGACTGCCCAAACTACGTCATGATGACACTTACGCAGAAGGCCGACGAGTTGCGATTGAAAGGAGAAAACGATGCATGCAAGCCGTGTTTCGTACGGCGAATTCGAGATCGTCGCGCACCCCGAGCGCAACGAGTACGGTGCGTGGGTCGCAGGCGTCAGCGTGAGTCTCGGCACCCGAACAGTTGTCGATATTCGTCCGAAGACTGTTCAGCCAGAGTGGCTAACTGAAGAAGAGGCGATCAGAGACGGAGTGGAATGGGGACGCCGGTTCATCGACCGTGAGTTCAATTCGCAGCAGTCCCGCTCGTGGGTTGCCGACCGTTCCCGTGCGGAACAGTGGTTCAGTCAAATCGAGAAGTCCCGCGGCTAACCCGTCAGCATCCGCGCGCCGAGCGCGAGAATCAGGGCCGGCAGCATCACCACTGCCCCCACCTTCAGAAACGTCATGAAGCTCACGTCTTCGCCCTCGCGGCGAATCGCGTTGAGCCAGAGGATCGTGGCGAGCGAACCGGTGATCGACAGGTTCGGGCCGAGGTCGACGCCGATCAGCAGTGCGTCGATCACGCGCTCCGGACTATGCGCCTGCATCACGGTCGAACTGGCGATCAGACCCGCCGGCAAGTTGTTCATCAGATTGCTGCCGAACGCGATGATGGTGCCCGCCCAGCCCGCTGTCGCCAGTTCGTCATGTTGCGCGGCGCGCTGCGCCAGTTCGGCCAGCGCCGCGATCACGCCGGTGTGCGCGAGCATTTCGACCAGCACGAACAGCGCGGCGACCAGCGGCAGCACGCTCCACGAGATTTCGCGGATCATCGGCAGCGGCGATTTGCGCTCCTGAATCAGCACGACCACTGCGGTCAGCGTGCCGAGTATCGCGGTGGGCAAGCCGAGCGCGATATCGAACGCGGAGACCGTCAGCAGCACGACCGCCGTCACGGCAATCCCCGCGAGCGCCACGCGGCCGCTCGACGACAGTTCGAGCGGTTCGAGATTCGCCTCGCAGGTGCCGGCGAGCGCGTCACGCTGGGTCCAGCGCAACATCAGATAGGTGGCGGCAATCGACAATAGCGAGGGCAGCGTGAAACGCATCAGCCAGGCGCCGAGCGCGGGCGTGTGGTTGCCGTATAGCACGATGTTGGCCGGATTCGAGATCGGCAGCACGAAGCTCGCGGCGTTGGCGATGAACGCGCACACGAACAGCAACGGCAGCGGATGCGTCTTCGCTTTTTTGGCGGCGGCAAACACGGCCGGCGTGAGGACGACGGCGGTGGCGTCGTTTGAAAGAAACGCGGTGATGACCACGCCGACCAGATACACGAGCAGGAAGAGCTTGCGCGGCGAGCCCTGGGCGTGGTTCACGGCGAACACGGCGACCCAGTCGAACAGGCCCTCGCGGCGCCCCACTTCCGACAACAGCATCATGCCGAAGAGAAACAGATAGACGTCGGTCCCTTTGCCGATCGCCTCGATCGCCAGCGGCACCGGCAGCAGGCCCAGCGACACCAGCAGCAGCGCGCCGGCTACGGCCCAGACAGCCTCGGGCCATTTGAACGGCCGGGCGATGACACCCGCGGTGGCGAAAGCGGCGATACCCCAAGACAGAAAAACGGAACTCACAACATGAACCCTGAATGAATGATTGAGTGCGCACGAGAGCGATATCGTGTGCCGACGGCCCGAGGCATCCGTGCCCCCGTTCCCGCCGCCGCGCTATTTTAATCCAGCCGCATTAGTGTCACTGCAAGAACGATCTGTTCACTCCCCGCTGCCTAGTCAGCTTCCGTT
Organism: Paraburkholderia sp.; assembly: GCA_036383775.1. Taxonomy (GTDB): domain Bacteria; phylum Pseudomonadota; class Gammaproteobacteria; order Burkholderiales; family Burkholderiaceae; genus Paraburkholderia. Next base: position 46,492 of record DASVNP010000437.1, read on the forward strand.
GACCTCCTTACTATCCGTAGTCTCCCGCAACACGCGACAACCCACGTGTCCGAAACAATGAACTCACGCTCCGCCGATTCCGACCGCTACCACGGCGCCGCCATTGCCTTGCACTGGCTGATCGCGGCATTGATCATCTGCGGCTTCTATATCGGCTGGATCATGACCGATATTCCCGGCTTCACGCCCGCCAAGCTGAAGTATTTTTCCTGGCACAAGTGGATCGGCGTAACCGTGTTCATGCTCGCCGTGGCCCGCGTGCTGTGGCGCGCCACCCACCGCGCGCCCGCATTGGGGAGCACCACGCCCACGTGGCAGAAGGCGGCAGCCCATCTCGTGCACGGTGTGCTGTACGTGCTGATGCTGGCGATTCCGCTGTCCGGCTACTTCTACAGCTCGGCGGCCGGCATTCAGGTGGTCTATCTCGGCATCGTGCCGCTGCCCACGTTCATCGGCCCGGATCAGGCGCTCAAGGCCAGCCTGCGCACGGTCCACGTGCTGCTCAATTACACGTTGCTCGCGCTCGTGGCGATGCATGTGGCGGCGGCGCTCAAGCATCAGTTTGTCGACCGCGACGGATTGCTCGCGCGGATGATTCCGTTTCTCAAACAATGAACACGTAACGCGCAGCGGCCATTGACTACGGCTTGTTGCCAATCTAATTCCCAGCGGTGCGCAATCAACGCCCGCGAATTCGATAGGATGCGCTCCACCATGAGAACGAACCTTTACCACTCCATTCATCGCGTGACGCTCGCCGGCATCGCGGCCCTCTCACTGGCGGGCGCAAGTCTCGCGCACGCCGACATCGACACGAGCAAGAGCACGGTCGTCGCCACCACGAAGCAGATGAACGTGCCGGTCGACGGCAAATTCCGGAAGTTTTCGGCGCAGCTGAATTTCGATCCGGCCAAGCCGGCCGCGGGCAGCGCCAACGTGTCGATCGACACCGGCAGCTACGACCTCGGCGCGGACGACTACAACAAGCAGGCCCAGGGCAAGGAATGGTTCGACAGCGCCACCTACCCGGCCGCGACGTTCGTCTCGAGCGCGGTCGCGCCGGCCGGCGGCAACCAGTACAGGATCACCGGCAAGCTGACCATCAAGGGCAAGTCGCAAACCGTCGTGGTGCCGGTCACCATTACCAGCCAGGGCACGACGCAAACCTTCGACGGCGCCTTGCCGATCAAGCGCTCGCAGTTCGACGTCGGCACGGGCGAATGGAAAGACACGTCGGTGGTCGCCGACGAAGTCGTCATCAAATTTCACCTGGTCGCTTCGAAGAAATAATTCACTACCGAAGCGCCTCAGCACTTTTTGCAATCTGGAGAACACCTTGAAGAAAAACATTCTGCTCGCCGCCGGCGCAATGACCGCTGCCCTGTCGTTCAACGCAATGGCCGCCGATACGTATCAACTCGACCCGACGCACACGTCCCCGAGCTTCGAAACCGACCACATGGGCGGCGTGTCGACCTGGCGCGGCAAGTTCACGAAAGCCAGCGGCACCGTGGTGCTGGATCGCGCGGCGAAGACCGGCACGTTCGACGTCACGATCGACATGAAGTCGGCCGATATCGGCAATGACAAGCTCGACTCGGAACTGACCTCGGACAAGTTCTTCGACGCCGCGAAATACCCGACCGCGACCTACAAGGGCACGCAGATCCGCTTCGACGGCGACAAGCCGGTGGAAGTGATCGGCACGCTGACGATGCGCGGCATCACCAAGCCGGTCAATCTGAAGATTGACTCGTTCAAGTGCATCATGCATCCGATGCTCAAGCGCGAAGTGTGCGGCACGGAATCGACCGCGACGTTCAATCGCGACGACTTCGGCGTCGACTTCGGCAAGTCCTACGGCTTCAACATGCAGACCACGCTGCACATCCAGGCTGAAGGCATCAAGCTGTAATACGCGGTCGGGCACGCTCGCGACGGGTGGTGCGCCAAGCGCGCCGCTCGTAGAAATGCAACGCTTTATTTAGGGCTGTCGCATTCGTTCAACGTCGACGACAACCAGTACGACGGCCGCCTCAATCTCTTGCGGGGCGGCCTGTATCTCGATCTGTTCCCGTTCAGATCGAGCAGCTTTCGTGTGACGGCCGGCGCGCTGATCAACGGCGACCAGGCTGATTGACTGAGCGCCCCGACGCGTCTGCCGGAAACCGGCAAGCTCACGCGCCCGCTTCGAAGAAGACGAGCGCGATCCAGGCGCAATCAACCTTAGTCGATGCGATAAACCCATTCGAGAGGATCGGCGAGCTTGCCGCGCTGGATTCCGGTCAGCTGCGTGCGGATGCGTTGTGTCACGGGCCCCTCTCCCCCGTTGCCGATCTGAAATTCGCCAGCGGCATGGCGAACCTCACCAACCGCAGTGACGACAGCAGCGGTCCCGCAAGCGAACACTTCCTGGACACGGCCGCTCGCGGCGTCTGCACGCCATGCGTCGAAAGCATAGGGCGTTTCGTTGACTACGATGCCTTCACGCCTGGCAAGCTCGATGATCGAAGCCCTGGTGATGCCCGGCAGGATCGTACCGGACAATGGCGGCGTCGCCAGAGAGCCATCGTCCATGACGAAGAAGAGATTCATCCCTCCCATCTCTTCGATCCATTTGTGCTCAGCGGCATCGAGAAAAACCACCTGATCGCAACCTTTGGCTGCAGCCTCGGTCTGCGCGATCAGGCTGGCAGCATAGTTTCCGCCGCATTTGGCCGAACCCGTTCCACCCGGCGCCGCGCGAGTGTATCGGTCGGACACCCAGACAGTAACCGACGTCTTGCCTGCCTTGAAGTACGGACCTACGGGGCAGGCGATGACGCAGAACACGTACTCGTGTGACGCGCGCACACCGAGGAAGCTCTCGGAGGCAAACATGAACGGACGCAGATAGAGACTGCCATCGCCACCAGGCACCCAGTCCCGGTCTACCTTGACGAGAGATTCCACCGCCTCGACGAAGAGCGCTTCCGGGAGATCGGCCATGGAAAGACGCGCTGCCGAGGCACGAAACCGCTTGGCATTCTCGAAGGGGCGGAACAGCGAGATCGAGGCGTCTTCGCCGCGATACGCTTTCATGCCTTCAAAAATCTCCTGCGCATAGTGCAACACGGCGCAAGCGGGATCGATCTGAAACGGCCGGCGAGGCTCGACCTTCGCATCGTGCCAGCCAAGCGTATTGGTCCAGCGGAGTGTTGCCATGTGATCGGTGAACACCCGGCCGAACACGGGGTTTGAAATGCTCTCGACGATCTGATCGTGCGGAGTCGGAGTCGCGGTGGGAAACACGGCAAATTGCGTAGGCATATCAGTTTTCATACTTTCATTCGACCAATGACGGGACGGGTCTCACCAGACTTGCACGGCGACCCGCGAAAGATTGAAATGGGAGGAGAACGAACGCGGAGGCGTTCGTCTCCCGGGGGTTGGCGTTTTCGACGGCATGTCTTCTTCGGACCGCACCATTGCCATTGGCTTAGTCGGGAAAAAACGACGTACGCGAAGACTTGCCGACGCCCGTCGTCAGAGCTGCGAACCGGTAGTATCCGCGACTTTGCCTTGCTGCGACAAAGCGACGAGTGCATCGTCGGACACGGTTGCTTCCTGATCGGCGAGGGCCTTGAAGCGAACGAACGCTGCATTCAGTTCAGCTTCGCTGTCGATCTCGATTCCTAACTCCTGCAACCGCTGCTTGAATGCATTTCGACCAGACAGTTTGCCGAGCACGATCCTGTTCGAGCTCCAGCCTACGTCTTCCGCGCGCATGATTTCGTAGGTGTCGCGCGCTTTCAGCACGCCGTCCTGGTGGATGCCTGATGCGTGTGCGAATGCATTGGCGCCGACTACCGCCTTGTTCGGTTGCACCGTGAACCCAGTGATCGCCGAGACCAGCCGCGAGGCTTCGACAATCTGTGTCGAGTCCACGCGTACATCAAGGCCGAAGAAATCCCGTCGCGTCTTGACTGCCATCACGACCTCCTCGAGCGCCGTATTGCCCGCTCGCTCGCCAAGGCCGTTGATAGCACATTCGACCTGTCTGGCCCCGCCCGACTTGACGGCCGCCAGTGAGTTGGCCACGGCCAGGCCGAGATCATCGTGACAGTGGACCGAAAAGACCGCCCGGTCAGAATTGGGAATGCGTTCACGTAGTTCGCGGATCAAGGCAGCGTAGCCATCCGGAACGGCATAGCCGACCGTATCGGGAACGTTGATGGTAGTCGCACCTTCGTCGATCACGCCTTCTATCACGCGACAGAGAAAGTCGAGGTCGGAACGGCTCCCGTCTTCCGGCGAGAACTCCACGTCATCGGTATAACCGCGCGCCAGACGCACTGCGCGCCGCGCCTGTTCATAGACCTGATCAGGCGACATGCGCAGCTTCTTTTCCATGTGCAGCGCGGATGTGGCAATGAAAGTATGAATGCGGGAACGGCTGGCCGGCTTCAGCGCCTCGGCGGCTCGCGAAATGTCACGCTCGTTCGCCCGCGCCAGAGAACAGACAATGCTGTCCTTTACCTCGCTGGCGATTGCTCGAATAGCCTGGAAGTCGCCTTCGGAGCTCGCGGCGAACCCCGCTTCGATCACATCGACGCGCATGCGCTCGAGTTGACGGGCGATGCGCAGTTTTTCTTCTTTGGTCATTGACGCACCCGGCGACTGTTCTCCGTCGCGCAAGGTGGTGTCGAAAATGATGAGTCGGTCTGACATGCCAGTCTCCTGTGGGGAACGGCAACTGCGTTGATCAGGGAATGGGGGGTAACCCTTCCTGCCTGTCGTGACGCTGGATCACAGCGCCTGACCGCGCGATTATAGCTAACGATGCCGCGGGCAAATCCAGGGTCAACCCGCGTCCGAGGAAGTAAATCGCAGCGTTTCGGAAGTGAATGTTTTAGCGACCGAGCATGGTGCCCTGGCGGGCGCTTGTCGCTTACTCAACGCTTCCCCCTCCTCCCGGCTTCTCATCGCGCAGCGCCGATCCGATATCTTGCGCAATAGCGCTACCATCAGTAACATACTGTATAAACATACAGCACATCAGATCGTGATGACGATTCCCGTCGCGAGAGTGGAGGAAAGGCGCGATCCAGGCGTCCGGTTGCGGCGAGCTTCGATTATTCAAGCCTTCAAGTACCCGAAACCTATGTTGTGTTCAACAACAAATCAAAAGACCCCAAGCAACGTTACGCACGGACATTGGTGAATATGTTGAGCAGTGTGGCAGTGCCGTCGTCGTGAGCAATCAGCCTTTACGTCGCATAGCGCACGTAGATATGGATGCTTTCTATGCGTCCGTAGAACTGCTCCGCTATCCTGAGTTGCGCGGCAAACCCGTTGTAATTGGAGGTGGTCGCAATGCCACTCCGGAGCTTCAGTCCGATGGTACGCATCGCTTCACAAGGCTGCGCGACTACGCAGGACGAGGCGTTGTGACGACATCAACGTATGAGGCACGAGCGTTCGGCGTGTTTTCCGCGATGGGCATGATGAAGGCTGCGAAACTCGCGCCGGATGCGATTCTTTTACCAACCGATTTTGACTCGTATCGACGCTACTCGCGCTTGTTCAAGGATGCAGTTCGAACATTCACAGACCGAATTGAGGACCGGGGGATTGACGAGATCTTCGTTGACCTTACGCTGGTGGAGGGTGAGTCGCGTGAGCTTGGCTTTCGCATCAAGAATGCGGTTCGCGAGGCGACCGGCCTGACCTGCTCCATTGCGATTGCACCAAACAAATTGCTCGCGAAAATCGGCTCCGAACTCGACAAACCGGACGGCCTCACGATCCTCACCCCGGCCGACGTGCCGTTGCGGGTCTGGCCGCTGCCGGTGCGCAAGGTCAACGGCATCGGGCCCAAAGCCGCGGAAAAACTCACGGCGCTCGGCCTCGCCACCGTCGGCGATCTGGCGGCGGCGGACGCCGGGCTGTTGCAGGATCATTTCGGGCGCAGCTACTCGGCGTGGCTCATGCAGGTCGCGCAAGGCTACGACGAGCGGCCGGTGGTGGTCGAATCGGAACCCAAGTCGATGAGCCGCGAGACCACCTTCGAACGCGATCTGCATCCGCGTCACGACCGGCCCACGCTGTCCAGCTCGTTTACCGGCTTGTGCGTGCGGGTCGCGGAAGATCTCGTGCGCAAGGGCTATGTGGGGAAAACCGTGGGCATCAAGCTGCGCTACGACGATTTCCGCACGGTCACGCGCGACCTGACGCTGGACGCACCCACCGCGGACGCCGCCGAAATCCGGCGCGCCGCGACCGAATGCCTGCGCCGCGTGGAATTGAACCGCAAGCTGCGACTCCTCGGTGTGCGCGTCAGCGCGCTAAGCCCGGCTAACGCGCAACCGTCGCAGCGGCGCCTGCCGGTTCAGGCCGACTTGCCCTTCACCAGCGACGAGTAAGCGGCGCCCTCTTCCGCCGCAGTGGCCGCACTGGCCGCAGCCGCGTTCGGGCGCGCCGCCGGCACGCCGGTTTCCATGTGCGGGACCGTCGCGACGGCCGCAACGGAGAAAGCGAACGTGTTCGTGCCATGCGCGCTGTGCGCCGACACGGTGCCGCGATGCATCTCCGCAATCGCCTTCACGATCGCGAGACCCAGGCCGTGGTTTTCGCGGCTATTCGTACGCGAGACTTCCGCGCGATAGAACCGGTCGAACAGATGCTCGAGCACGCCTGCCGCGATCGGCTCGCCCGGATTGGCGACCGACACGCGTACCTGATCGCCGTCGCTCGCAATCGTCACACTGATCACGGCGCCGGGTTCGCAGTGCTGGATGGCGTTCATCAACAGATTCGTGCAAGCGCGGCCGAACAGCGAGCGATTCACGCGCGCCAGCGCGTCGCCGCGCAATTGCGCATGCACCCGCGCTTCCTCGAGTGGAATCTCCAGAAACTCCAGCGTATGCGCGACTTCCGCGCCGAGCGAAACTTCCACGAGACCCGTTGCGCGCTCGCCCTGATCGGCACGGGCAAGGAACAGCATGTCGTTGATGATCGCGCGCATGCGCTCGAACTCCTCGAGGTTCGATTGCAGCGTGTGGCGCAGATCGTCGACCGAGCGATTGCGGGTCAGTGCCACTTCCGTCTGCCCGATCAGAATCGTCACCGGCGTGCGCAGCTCGTGAGCGACGTCGGCATTGAACGATTCAAGGCGTCCATACGCGCCGTCCAGCCGTTCCAGCGCGCCATTGAAGGAGTTGGCCAGATCGTTCAGTTCGAGCGGCAACGAGGCCGTATTCAGACGCTGTGAGCGGTTGTTCGGACTCACCGCCGACGCGTCGCGCGTCAGGCGCGTGAGCGGCGCAAGACCGATGCGCGTCACCGAGTAACTAAGCAAAAGCACGGCGAGACTGCCGATTGCCGACAGCGCGGCCAGCGCCGAGGCGAACACCCGCATGGTGCGGGCGTTGGGCGAATAGCTCGCCGCCACCTGCAACTGCACGGGCGGACGCGTGGCGTAAGCCGGTATCGTCACCGTGGACGTGAGCATGTCCGGGCCGCCGCCGGCGGGCTTCACACGCGAGTAGCCGCCTGGCCAGTTCGTCACCACCGTGCCGTCGACCGGTTTGCCGAACTTGAAATACGGATCGGTGCTTGCCACCGAATACATCGTGCTGCCGTCGTGCGGCGTCATGTCGGTGAGTTTTTCGCGGCACATGCGCCACTTGTCCGGCGTCACGGCGTGATAGACGATGATGCGCGCGATCTGCGTACGATCGTCGAGCGACTCGCGCAGATGGTGTTCGAGCTGCGTGCGCAGCACCAGAAACAGCCCCGTGCCGACCAGCGTGAACACGGACAGTGCGACCAGCGCGAACATCAGCGCGAGACGCCGGGCGATCGAACGGTTCATGGCTGCTCCGCCTCCTCACGCACTTCGAGCACGTAACCCATGCCGCGCACGGTGTGCAGCAGCTTGGAGGGAAACGGGCCGTCGAGCTTGGCGCGCAATCGCTTGATCGCGGTCTCGACCACATTGGTATGACTGTCGAAGTTGACGTCCCAGACGAGCTCGGTAATCGCCGTCTTCGAGAGAATGTAGCCTTGCCGGCGCGCCAGCACGCTGAGCAACTGGAATTCCTTGGCGGTCAGATCGAGGCGCACGCCGTCGCGCGTCGCGCGCCGGCCGATCAGATCGACGAACAGATCGCCGACGGAAATCAGCGTCGATTCCTGCGAACGGGTGCGGCGCGCCAGCGCGTGCAGCCGCTCGACCAGTTCGAGAAACGAAAAGGGTTTGGTGAGGTAGTCGTCGGCACCTTCGCGCAGGCCGCGCACGCGGTCGTTCACATGATCGCGCGCGGTGAGCATGATGACCGGGGTGGACTTGCGCATGCGCAGCGCTTTCAGCACGCTGAAGCCGTCGCGCTTGGGCAGCATCACGTCGAGGACGATCACGTCGTAATCGAATTCGGTAGCCAGGTACGTGCCTTCCTCGCCGTCGAGCGCGACGTCGACCACCCAGCCCTGCTCTGTCAAACCGGAGCGCAGGTAGTCCACCACCTTGTGCTCGTCTTCAACAATCAGCAATTTCATGCGCGTCCCCTTGTAGCCACATTATACGAAACGCCTTGCATTCCTTTTGCTCGCGCCTGCTGCATCGTGATCCGGCGGCTCACTGTGCGGGAGCCAGCGCCTGCTTCGTCTCGCCGGGTTCGCCGGACCGGGCGTCCTTCTGGGCGTCCTTCTGGGCGGCCTGCTGCGTGCCTGGCTGGTCCGCGCCAGCCTCCCAGCCGCCGCCCAGCGCCTTCACCAGTGAAACCGAGAGGGTCATCTGCTGGCCGTGGATCTGCACGTCCTGACGCTCGCTGGTGAGCAGCGACT
>DASVNP010000438.1:0-13280 GCA_036383775.1 Paraburkholderia sp.
GACCGTATAGACCGGTGCGACGATCGCGCCGTTCGGGTTGATCAGCGCGCCGCCGCCGAGCGCCGCGGTGACGCCGGCAAGCTGGCCGACGTTGACCGCGTCGGTAGGCTGCGTGCCCGCCGCGACATACGCGATCTGACGGCCTTGCCCGAGCGTGCCGACCGATACGACGTTGACGCGATCGGCTATCGAATTGGCGCCCAACGCCACGGAGCCTGTAGCGCTGGCCGATGAGTTCGAGCCGATCGCCATGGAATCTTTCGCCATCGGATTGACGAACGTGTTGTAGCCGAGCGCCATGGACCCGGCCGCCGAGGCGCTCGCGGCCGAGCCGATCGCTGTCGCATTGACTCCAATCGACCGTGAGTTGTAGCCGATCACCACGGAGTTGTCCGAGAGAGCGCCAATCGTCGCCGACGCGCCGATTGCGGTCGAATTCACCGACCCCACGGCCGCCGACGAGCCGACTGCCGTTGACCGATCGGAGCCGGCAATCGAGCCACCACCGACGGCCAGCGCGTTGTAACCGGTGGCCGCGGCCACCGGGCCGATCGCCATCGCGTTGATGTCGGTCGATGCGCTAGTGTGGGCGCCTTGCACGACGTTCGGACTGACGGCGATATAGTCGGTCACCACCGGCGGGGTGGTCGCGCCCAGCAAGCCGCTCAGGTTCGCACTGACCATGGACGGTGGCGTGGCCGCCGCCACCTGCGGACTGCCGGTGAACACGCTGGCGTTACTGATGGCGGCAGCCAGCGCCGCGGGCGTGGCCACATCACCTGCCGCCTGGGCGCCGGCACTGGAGCTGGCACCGGCCGGCAGCGCCTCGGCAACCGCGAGACACCCCTGCTCCGGCAACGCACACTCTTCGGCGGCGGCCGGTTGCGAGAGCGCCAATGCGCTCAGCAGACCCGCACTGACCGCCACCAGCGCGCCACGAACCGCCGCGACTCCTGCACCACGGCTTTTCGCCACCTCCGAGGTCGCGACGTAAGTGCCTGTCGTTCTGTTCCATACCGTCTTATAAGTCTTGTTCAAAATCCCTCCTGCCCGCTTTACGGAAAATTCACACGCCAATACTTGTCTTATGGCATCCTAATTATTTAGAACAAACCAAACGAAACTTAAGAAATCATCACACTTCCACTTGCCCGGCAAAGACGAAGCGCCTCAGTGTGCCCTCACCGCACGAATTCAAGGAATTGGGCAAAGTCTTAAAAGCTAATTTTTAGCCTGAATTCGCACGAACGGCATATTCCGTTTAGGACGAAAAATGCAAAATCTCTTAAATCGCGAGAAGTGTTTTTAGGAAAATTTAAGAGTCGCCAACACAATTCTGGACATGAGGGCATACGCCGATCTTTTTGGCGCGAGCGCGGCGGCAGGATCGAATCCACCTTCGAAATGCACTTTTTACGCTGCCTTTCAATTTCACTTCATTAATATCAGAGCACGGCAGCCGGTTGAGTCGGTTACCAACCGATGGCTATGGAGAACAGGCTATGTTTACCGTGTCCCCTTCGACATGCCGAAGGGGCCGATTGATCCATGAAATGAGGTGAACAATTAAAGGTTAAGTTATCAAACACCAATTATTTACCAACCCAATTTTAAATATCACATTGAGAATCAAAAATTATTATTCGTATTTTTACTTTCAGATTAAATTCAATGAAATGCGACGCACAAGGTAAATGCAATTTACTGCGCTCATCGACATATCCATCAATGCCGACTGGCCTGACTGGCAAAACTATCCGAATGGTCGTCCGAACGCGTTTAATTCGCAGGAAGCGATCGATTGGAAGGTCAACGGGATGGCGATGGACTACTACAACAGGGCCGACGACAGCACTATGGGGCAATCGGCCGTCAAGGCGGCCAAGAGCATCAAGGCCCAGTTGCAATCGATGTATCCGGCACTGTCGGACGCCGAACTGTACGCGAAAGTCGCGATCACGCCGATGATCGGTCTGAACGACGATTATGCGATGTTCGGCTTCGGGGACGCGGACACGCTGGCCACGTTCGGATGCCAGAACAACCTGAAGTCCCTGGCGATGTGAGACTTCAACCGGGACAATCCCTCGAGCTACACCTATTTCGATCTGACCACCAGCAGCAACCCGGCGCAGCGTACTTCGGGCGAGTACTCGCCGCGTTTCGTTGCGGCCGGCGCGTCGTAACCGCCACCGCCTGAGCGCGAGACTCACGCCTGCCATCCCGGGAAGCAGGCGTGGGCACCCGACAACTCGACCGCAGCAGCGCCGCCTCAGATCTTCTCGAACAGCACTTCTTGCGCGCCTTCCCACAACACCTTGGTGCCCAACTCGCGCAGCTTCTCCTTGCCTTCGACGATGGTCAGGAAGTGGTTGCCCGCAAGCTGTCCCAGCTTGCTCGCAAAGCAGCACGAACCGTAGGCGAGAATGATCTCGGTCTCGCTATAGCCGCCCGGGTAGAACAGGATGTCGCCCACCGAAGGATGGCTCGTGTGATTCTCGAAGCCAACCGCCACGCCGTCGTTCTCGAGCTTCCAGTCGCCCAGCGGCACCCAGCAGCCCTCGCCGCTCCAGCGCACGTGGATGATCTTCTGCCGGTACGGCAGCAGCTTCAGGAAGGCGGCCACGGTTTGCGGCGCGTCCGGATGGGTTTCAGCGGTAAAGACATGGCCGCAGGAGGTGATTCGGAGTCGGGTCATCGCCAGGTTTCCAGTGTGAGGGGTTGAATGAAATGGTCGGTCGAACACGGATTGAGGCAAGCCGCGGGCACCTAATTCTCTCGTCCCGTGCAAGGCTTCGACAGATACAGTTGTTAAACGACTGGTCAGGCCAGTTGGACCAGTTACATCTCATGCCCAGATAGTGGCCCGCAAACCGTGGCGGCACGTGCATGCCAGGTCTTACTTAAACACCGCCACGAAAGTTCGTAGTTTGCAAGCCGCGCAATGCACAGCACACTGCGCAAAGTGGGTGGTTCCCGTAGGTCGGCTGTCCGCCATGTCCAGCCATGCAATCCGTATTTCAGCCACGCAGCCGGTAAGCAAGCGGTGTCATGCCGTAGTCCCGCTTGAACTGCACGGAGAAATGACTGGCGTTCTCGAAACCAACCGCAATCGCAATCTGCAGCACAGTCCGATCGGTCGCGCGCAATAGCCGCGCCGCTTCCTCGAGCCGCATACGCGATACGAACTGATGCGGCGTCTCGCCGGTCTCACGGCGAAACACACGCGCAAAATGAAAACTGCTTAACCCCGCCTGTGCGGCCAGTTCGCTGATCGCCAGATCCGCGGCGAGATTGGCGCGAATGTAATCGGTTACGCGCCGGATCCGCCGCGGTACGAGGCGTTCCGGCTGCGCGGGCAAGCCGGTCCGCGCGCGGGCGCCACGCGAATAATGCTGCAGCAGGTGGGCGGCGAGCGCATGAACCAGCGCGTCGACATACAGGCGCGAGTCGGCCGGATCAGCGGCGGCGCGATGCAATGCGGCAAGCATCTCGGCAACCAGCGGATCGCGAAACTGCATGGCGTCCCCGAGCGATAGCTCGCGGGAACCGCCAAGCTCCATCTGATCGGCGACGCTGTCGATCAGGCTGTGTTCAATGTGCAGATGGACGGTCGAGAGCGGTTCATCGCTGATCGAGCGCCAGCGCCACGAGATCGGCACGGGCGGCACAAACCAGACGTCGCCCATCCGCAGGTCGGCGCTCTCCCAGCGGCCGTCCAGGTTGCGCTCGAGATGCTCGGCGCCGCTCGCGAGCGTCATCAGCGTGAGGTCGCGCAAGCCGGGGGCCTCCAGCAGTTCCTGCTCGTCCGGCTCGAGATACGAGCGCAGCACCAGGTGCCGCCACGGGCGATCCACGCTCGAGATCAGTTTTTCGCCCGCCATGTAACGGTCATAGGCGAGCGTCGTAGTCAGCTTTGGAATTCGTGCCATCACGTCCATTTCCAGGGAGGTGCCATATGCAAAGAGTGAACCCTGCCATACCCGCGTCGCCGGTCCGCAATCAGAGCAAGAACTCAAAAATGATAGCAAGGAACCGGCTACCGTAATTTTTGGAAATATCTGATCATTCAGGTTGTCGTCTTTCACGCGTTTCGAACGCCGGAGCTACCGTTTCATGGAACACGAATGCGATACGCTGCCGCATTGGCTGACCGGCTCGCCGCAAGGTGAAGCCGGGCACGCGTCGGCAGCATACAACTCGGCGGTTACCGCACCACCGGCTTACCCGGCCGGCACGCGGCAACTCGAGAAATCAGCCCACGCGGCTGAAGCATCCCGGGCATCCAGCCGCACCGCAACAAACGCGGCGCCCACAGGCTTTCTCACGCTCTTCACCGAGGAGGAGATCGGCACGCCCTCGCCCACCGCACGGCGAGCCGCGCCGGTTATCAGTCCGCTGGTGCGTTTTGGCAGCGCGCAGGACCGCATGGAGTTCGTGCGGCAGCGCATCAGGCAACTGGGTTTCGACTCGTTCAGCTATACCGCCACGCGCACGTCGGCGCATCACAAGACGATGTTCGTGCTGACCAGCTACGAGTCGCAGTCCTGGCTCACGCGCTATTTCCGCGAGCGCTATTTCGAACTCGACCCGCGCGTCGCGCTGGCCTCGCCGACCGGCTTGCCGTTCCTCTGGAACACGGCCGACATGCGAGCCGACCTGCCGCGCGCGCAGATGCGCAGCGAGCGCCTGTGCGGCCTGATCGACCTGCTGGAGGCGACTGGCCGCAAAAGCGGCATTCTCACGCAGATGCCGCTGCCCGAGCCGGAGTTGAGCGCATGCCTGTGCTTCAACTCGGAGATCGGCAATCCGCGCTGGATGACCGAATCGATCGTGGCCGAGACGCTGATGTTCGCGCACACGATCCATGAGTTCATCTGGACGCACGCGAAGAGCGTGATCGGCATCGCGCCCGCGCAGCAGCAGCGCGTCACGCTGAGCGAGTTGCAGCATGCGGTGCTGAGGGCGGTCGTGCAGGGTCAGCGGGACAAGGAGATTGCCTACTTCCTCGGGCTGTCGCCGCATAACGTCGACTACCACTTGCGCCGTCTGCGGCAGCTGTTCAACGTGCGCAACCGCGTGCAGTTGATCAACGTCGCCCAGGCGTACGTGTCGTAGGGATCGAAGGTGTAGATAGAAGTAAGCCGCGGCCGGCATGCGGTGCCGATGCCGGTCGCGGCGGCAACATTCACAAGCTGCTCACAAGCTGTTCACACGCTGCGCATCGTGCGCAAGCAATCTTCGGCCAGTTGCTGATAGAGCCGCGTTCCCGACGACTTCGCACTAATCTCCTCGTCGCCCAGCCGGCGCACCACCCGCCCCGGCACGCCCGCCACCAGCACGCGCGGCGGCACCCGCCAATCCTTCTTGACGAACGCGCAAGCCGCTACGATACAGGCCTCGCCGAGCACGACGCCGTCCATCACCACGGCATGCATGCCGACCATGGTGTTGGGTTCGAGCGTCGCGCCGTGAATGATCGCGCTGTGGCCGACATGGCTGTCGACGCCGAGCCGGCAAGTATTGCCGACGCCGGTGTGCAGCACGCAGCAATCCTGGACATTACTACCGCGCTCGACCACCACCGCGCCGAAGTCGCCCCGCAGGCTCGCGTGCGGCCCGATATAGCAGCACGCGCCCACGGTCACGTCACCGATCAGCACCGCGCTCGGATGCACATACGCCGACGGGTCGACGCGCGGCCGTTTGCCGTTGAATTCATAGAGCGCCATCGCGCGGCCGCCGCAGTGTCAGGCCGCGCCGGCGGCGAGGTGATAGTCGTCGGCGCCCCAATACGCACGCATGCGCACGATCTTGCCGGCCGCGTCGAAATCCATCACGTCGGTCACGTCGATATACGCGGGCTGCCCGTCCTGCGTGGCGATATGCACGCGAAAGCTAATCGACGCGCTATTGCCGTGTGAGCCGCGCGGCGGCGCCATCAGTTCGAGACGCGCGCCCACGGAGGTCGCATACGCATAGAACGCGTCGATCTCGCTGCGGCCCTCTTTCAGCGGCGTGCCGACCGGATCTTCCACACTTGCGTTATCGGCGAACAGCGCGGCGACGCGCGCCGTGTCGGCCGCGTTGAACGCCTCGATATACTCGATGAGGCGCGCTTTCATGTTTTCACTCGTGTTCATCCTGGCTCCTCAGCGCGCGGTATAGCCGCCGTCGATCACCAGCTCCGTGCCCGTCACGTAGCGTCCCGCCGGCGAAACCAGATAGAGAATGCCCGAGGCGATATCCTGCGGATCGCCGATCTTCGCGAGCGGCACGAGTGTCTTCATATGCGCGAAAATCTGCTCCGGATCGCCGAGCTTGGCGAACGCTTCCTCGAGCAGCGGCGTGCGGATGAAGCCCGGATGCACAGAGTTCGCGCGGATGTTCTGCGTGGCGTACAGCATTGCCTCGGTCTTCGCCATCAATCGCACCGCGCCCTTCGATGCGTGATAGGCCGGCACATCCGGCCCGCCGACCAGCCCGTACATCGACGACAGATTCACGATCGAGCCGCCGCCCGCCGCCAGCATGTGCGGAATCGCGTACTTGGTGCAGAGGAACACACCCGTCACGTTCACGTCGATGACTTTCTGCCATTGCTGCAGCGTCATTTCGTGCGTCGGCAGATTTGCGCCTTCAATGCCCGCGTTGTTCACCAGCGCGTCGAGCCGGCCGAAGCGCGCCGCAATTTCCCCGAACACGCGCTGCACGTTGTCTTCCTGCGTGACGTCCGTTTTCCAGAACGCCGCCTTGCCGCCCGACTCGATGATCTCGGCGACGAGCTGCTCGCCGGCTTCCGCGAGCACGTCGAGCACGGCGATCGCGGAGCCGGCGGCCGCCAGCGTGCGCGCGGTCTGCGCGCCGATGCCGCGTGCCCCGCCGGTGATCGCGGTCACTTTGCCGCTCATGTCGAATAGCTGGTGGGGAAATGTCATACCGTCTCCGTCATGGTGTAGTTGGTTTGTGCGCGGCGCGCGGGTTCGAGCCACTCCATGTCATCGTGCGCCGCTGCCTGAAGGATGCCTCAAACGGCGCGCAGGTCAGCGAGAAATGCCAGACATTCGCGATTGAAATACCGCCGGTGCTCCACCATCACCCAGTGGCCGCAGCGATTCATCAGCACAAAGCGAGCGTCGGCGCAGTGCTCGAGGAAACGCATGGCGCCGCTGGCCGGATTGAAGCGGTCGTCTGTGCCCCAGAAACCGAGCACCGGGCATTTCAGCTCGGAGAGCCGCGCGGTGAGATTGGGCACCTGCATGGTCGACAGCACTTCGGGCGGCTGCTGTTCGCATACGCGCAGGCGCTCGTCGACGAGCGCGTCGGTGACGAGGCTGCGGTCGTACACCAGCATTTCGAGCAACTGGCGCATCGTCAACCGGTTCATTTGCCGGTTCGTGAAGAGTGCCACCATCTTCTGGATGCCGTCCATTTTGAAGTACGTCTCGCGCTCCTCGACACCGCCGGGCGCCATCATGATCAGGCTGTCGACGTCCTCGGGATAGTCGAGCGCATATTTCAGCGCGATCGCGCCGCCGAGCGAATTGCCGAGCAGCGTCGCCCGCCCGATGCCGTTCGCCGTGAGTTGCGCGCGCAATGCGCCGACGAAGAAGTCGAGCGTGTACTTCGCGTCCGCGGGCTTCGACGACGCGCCGTAGCCCGGCAGATCGACCACGATTGCGCGATGACCCGCCGCGGCAAACTGCGGATAGTTGTGCTTGAAATTGCTAAAGCCGCTCGCGCCTGGTCCGCTGCCGTGAATGAACACGACGGGTGCGCCGCTGCCGGCTTCGAAGTGATGCAGCACGAGGCCGCCGGGCACTTCGGTGAAAATCCCGGTGGGCGGCTGCGCGGATGGCTGCGCGGGTGGCTGTGTTTGGGGGGCGGCTTCCTGAAACTCGGTGGGCGTTGCGGTCATGCTCGCTTGTCTCCAGTCCCATACAAAATGGTTGCGGTCTCGCGCCGCGCTCTGCGGCGCGGCATAGGGCGTGCGAATCGCCAGCACGGCCATCATCTGCGCGAACGCCTACCCTGGCATCGTCTTTTCAGACTACGAGGCGCCGCCGCATTTCTCCTACCATCGGGCCCACACGAACAGAGGGAGACAGCGGCAATGATGGAAATCGATTTCAGCGGCAAGGTGGTGCTCGTGACCGGCGGCACCAAAGGGATCGGCGCGGGCATCGTGAAGACGTTCGCCGACGCCGGCGCAACGGTGTATGTGTGCGGCCGCACGCCACCTGGGACCACAACCACGGCTGAGCACACAGACCTGCCCAAGAATGCGCGAGGCGGCGAGTCAACCAGTGCCCACGAGGGCACGAGCCCCAATTTGCACGCGAACGCGCGGCGGCCGGCACCACGCTTCATCGCCGCCGACGTGCGCGACATCGACGCGATCGACGCCATGCTCGCGCAGATCGAAGCCGAAGCCGGCCGCCTCGACGTCGTGATCAACAACGCGGGCGGCGCGCCGTTCGCGCTCGCCGCCGAGGCCTCGCCGCGCTTCACCGAAGCGGTGATCCGCCTGAACCTGCTCGCTCCGCTGCAGCTCGCGCAACGCGCCAACGCGCGGATGCAGCGCCAGCCCGACGGCGGTGTGCTGCTGTTCATCGGCAGCGTGAGCGGGTTGCGGCCCTCGCCCGGCACGGCCGCATACGGTGCGGCCAAAGCGGGGCTGCTCAATGCGGTTCGATCGTTGGCAGTGGAATGGGCGCCAAAGGTGCGTGTGTGCGCCGTGAGCCCGAGTCTCGTGGAAACCGAGGCCGCCACGAGCGGCCACACCGGTGCATCCGCAACCGAAACGGACGCAAACCCGCAGAACCAGCTCGCTGCCATCACGGCGACCATTCCCGCCGGCCGTCTTGCCCAGCCTGCCGACATCGCGGCTGCGTGCCTCTTCCTCGCCTCGCCGTACGCGGCATACGCGTCGGGCAGCAATCTGATTCTCGAAGGCGGCGGTGAAGTGCCGGCATTTCTCGCCGCCACCGGCATGCATCAGGCCTTTGCTTCACAGCCTGGTTAGCAGTCCGATGCCCCTGATCGCAAGCAAGCCGCACAGTGAGCCGCACGCCCCCAGGACAATCGACTAGTCCGTTTTGACGATTCTCGCGCCGCACGCGCCCCCTAACCTCTGAGCACAACAAACTTTCAGATGTGACCACAGAGGAGACAGGATGCAGATCAACGGAACACTGGAGCGCGCACCGGCAATGCGCGCGGTGTGCACGGCATGCAAGCTCGCGATGCTGGCGGCGGCGACGCTCACCACGGCCCCCGCTTTTGCGGGCGATACGGTCAACCTCGGCGCGGACACCACGCTCGATTACACGTTCACGCTCGGCTACGGCCTGGGCATGCGCACGCGTGCGCCGAGCGGCAATCTGTTGCAGCCCGCGAACATCAACGGCGACGACGGCGACCGCAACTTCGCCAAAAACAAGCTGATCGAGAATCAGGTCAGCCTGCTTGGCGAAGTGAACCTGAAACACGACGACTGGGGCGTATTCGTGCGGGCCAACGTGTTCTACGATCAGGCCTACCATCGCCCGAACAACAACGACTCGCCCTTCACCGTCAACCATGGTGGCTCGTACAACCAGTTCACCAGCGACGCGAGCTACTTTGCAGGCGGATACCCGCAGCTGCTCGCAGCCTACGCGTACGACACGATCCACCTGGGCGGCACGAGTCTGAACGTCAAGGTGGGCGAGCAGGTGGTCGCGTGGGGCGAAAGCGTGTTCTTCCCGAACATCGCGGGCGCTCAGGGGCCATCCAATGCGACCGCCGGTTATGTGGCCGGCGCGGAGGTCAAAGACATCCTGCTGCCCGTGCCGCAGATTTCGACCCAGTGGCAGCTCTCGCCTAACTTCAGCCTGCTCGGCTATTACCAGTTTGCGTTCCAGCCGAACCGGCTCGTGCCGCCCGGCGCTTACTGGAGCTATTCGGACGTCGTCGGCCCCGGTGCGCAATACATCATCGGGCCGGGCGGCATCCAGATTCCGCGCGGCAACGACATCAGGCCGAAAGGCGACGACCAGTGGGGCGTGGGCGCACGCTGGCGCGTGTTCGGCGACACCGAAATCGGTGCGTACTACCTGCACTACAACGACATGAACCCGAGTGTCGTGACGACGTTTTTCCCGACGCTGCAGTACCAGGAAAAGTACTTCGATCACATCAAGCTCACCGGCCTCTCCTTCTCGACCGATCTGAACGGTGTGAACGTCGCGGGTGAAACGTCATACCGGCAAGGCGCCGCGGTGCTCGTGAACACACCCACAGGTGCACAGTCGACGCGCGGCGACGTATGGCAATCGAATCTCTCGGCGATCTACTCGATCGGACCGACGTTCCTTGCCGCATCGCAAACGCTGGTGGGTGAAGTCTCGTATGTCCACGCCGGCAACCTCACGCCGATCATGGGTTCGACGACGCTCGCCAACACACGCAACTCCGCCGCTTTCGAGGTGGCATGGACGCTCAGCTACAAGAACGTGTTCAACGGCTGGGACCTCGACGTACCGCTCACCTATGCCGACGACTTCACCGGCAAGTCCGCACTGTCCGGTGGACTGGGTTCGTTGACCGGCGTGGGCGACCACCGTGTAACAGTCGGCGTGAACTTCACGCGCCTCTCCAACCTGAAACTCGGGCTCGTGTACGCGAAATTCCTCGGCCGTCCGGACCCGAACAACCGTCCGCTCGCCGATCGCGACTACGTGCTCGCTACCGCGACCTATTCGTTCTGATGTGGCGCGCCGGGATGAATTCTCGTGATGAGTCTCCGGCGCCGCGCCACGCGCATCACCCTTTGAATCAGCCGTCTTTTTACTGCAGGAGGATTTGGTCATGAGTCGAATTTTCAATCCCGCGTTGCGCCTGTGCGTGTTCGCCGCAGGCGCGGCGTTCGCTGCCGCCGCAGTCGCCCCATCGTTCGCCAAAACCAGCCCGGAAGATATCGCCAAGCTCGAAGGTCCGCTCACGCCGATGGGGGCCGAGCGCGCAGGCAACGCCGACGGCACGATCCCCGCGTGGAGCGGCAAGTGGTTCGGCACGCCCCCTGGCGTCGACTACAAGCCGGGGCAGCGCTTCCCTGATCCGTACGCGAGCGAAAAACCGCTCTTCGTGATCACCGCGCAGAACATGCAGCAGTACGAAGCACGTCTGACCGACGGCGAAAAAGCGCTGTTCAAGAAATACCCGGACACCTTCAAGATTCCGGTCTATCCGAGCCATCGCGACTTCAGCTACGGCGACGCCGTGTACAAGAACATCCGCCTGTACGCGCCGACCACCGTCATGACGAAAGACCAGAATGGCCTGACGGACTTCCCGCCGGTCGCGCCGTTCCCGGTGCCGAAGAACGGCGTGGAGGCTATGTGGAATTTGCGCTTCGCCTCGGCCGTCGAGGGCGAAACCGCGACCTACGATCAGGCCGTCGTCTATCCGGACGGCAATATCGCGTGGGGCAAGGTGCAGTACGCGATTTACGGCCCGCGCAGCGCGGATCATTTCGATCCGAAGAGCGCGCTGAACTCGAAGAGCTTCTTCCGCATGACCACCATGCTGCCGCTGTCCGATCGCGGAACGATCATCACCGGCTTCGAGATGTGGAACCAGGAAGGCTCCGACACCCGCAGAACCTGGTCGTATAACCCCGGCACGCGGCGCGTGCGCCAGGCACCGGAATTCGGCTTCGACCAGCCCCAGGGCCCGGGCGGCTTCCGTACCGTCGACGACGACCGCCTGTTCAACGGCTCGGGCGAGCGCTACGACTGGAAGATCGTCGGCAAGCGCGAGGTGTACGTGCCGTACGACAACTACAAGCTGATGGACCCGTCGATCAAGTACACCGACGTGCTCACCAAGGGGCATGAGAACACGCAGTACATGCGCTTCGAGTTGCATCGCGTGTGGGTGTTGCAGGCGACGCTGAAATCCGGCTACCGCCATCAATACGCGAAACGTGTGCTGTATCTCGACGAGGACACGTGGAATGCCGTGACCGCCGACAACTACGACGCACGCGGCACGCTGTGGCGCACCAACCTCGCGCCGACGCTGTATGCGTATGACGCCAAGGCGTTCTATTCGACCTCCGTGTTCTATCACGACCTGATTTCGGGCGCCTACTACGCCGACCGTCTGTCGAATCAGGAACCGATGCCGGCACTCACCGCCAGCTCGCAACTGACCGAAGCGTACTTCTCGCCTGACGCAATTCGCGGCGCGGGCAACTGAGCCTGAAAGCGCATCTCTGCGCGCAAGAGCCGGGCCGCGATCACGCGGCCCGGCTGCCACCCTTTTTATTCGTGCATGCCATGACCTCGACACTTCACGCCGAACTCGGCGACACGCTTTATCGCGCATGGCGTGAGCGCACGCCCATCGCGCCCTTCTCCGCGCGCGCGGACGGCTTGCCGATTGCCGACGCCTACCAAGTGCAACAGCACTTCGTGGCGCGCCGCATTGAAGCAGGCGAAACCATTGTCGGCAAGAAAATCGGCGTGACGAGCCAGGTCGTGCAGGACATGCTCGACGTGCGCCAGCCGGACTTCGGCGTGCTGCTTTCGGGCATGCACTACGTGGCCGGCGAAGAAATCGCGATCGACACGCTGATCCAGCCGCGCGCCGAAGGCGAAATCGCGTTCTATCTGAAACAGGATCTGCGCGGCCCCGGCGTGACGCGCGAGGCCGTGCTCGCCGCCACCGAGTCGGTCGGCGCGTGCTTCGAGATCGTCGACTCGCGCATTCGCGACTGGGCGATCCGCATTGGCGACACCGTCGCGGACAACGCCTCCTGCGGCGTCTACGTACTTGGCGATGAGCGCGTGGCGCCCGATTCGCTCGATCTCGCTGCCTGCCGCATGACGCTCGACAAGAACGGCGGGCGGGTCGCCGAGGGCGTCGGCGCCGCTGCCTTGGGCCACCCTGCCGACGCCGTCGCGTGGCTCGCGAACACGTTAGGTGAACTAGGCGTGCCCCTGCTCGCCGGCGAAGTCGTGCTGTCCGGATCGCTCGCGGCATTGATTCCCGTTGCGCGCGGCGACGCACTGGAGATGCATATCGAAGGCATCGGCGGTTGCTCGGTGCGTTTTGTCTGATTGCTTGACCGTCTCTTACTTAAGGATGCATTGAATGAGCAAGATCAAATGCGCGTTGATCGGGCCCGGCAACATCGGCACCGATCTGCTGTACAAACTGCGTCGCAGCGCGGTGCTCGAACCGGTCTGGATGGTCGGCGTCGATGCCGCTTCCGAAGGCCTCGCGCGCGCCCG
>DASVNP010000439.1:0-11177 GCA_036383775.1 Paraburkholderia sp.
GCGTTGGCCGTTGCCGGCGTCCAGAATGCATCGCGCCAGCAAAGCTCGTTCGTGCCGTTCATCCACACGTATTCGCCGGTACCATTCACCCAGTTGTCGTTCGTAGCTTGTCGCGACGCCGGCACCGATTGCGCCATGGCGGATGCAGCCATAACTGCGGTAGCTGCAATGAACGCGAGCTTTGAAAGTTTATTCATATTTCTCCTCTCGAAATTGAGATTACCGCAGGTTTACTGCGAGCCTGTTGACGAAGACAAGTCATACATTGCTCGAAGTATAACATTGGTGCGGAACAAAAAACGCGGTGTGTAGACTTCGAGCAGTGTCTAACTCTTTGTGCGTTGGCATTTTGCCATATCGTTCCCTTCTGACGATAAAAAAATCTGCCCCCCATCAAATCACCCACCAATTGTGGTGCATGCGCAACAGAAGTAATCGCCCGGAGGCGCCGCCAGTCTTGGCTGAGCGGCGAATTGCCCCACGCACGAATCGAGCCCGCCGCATCTCAAAAAAGAGTGAGCCGAGGTGCGCTTCGCGTGCATCTCACTAATAGGTATACGTAGGTCAGCCGGGCCCGGATTCGCGGCGTGTTAGAATCGTGTGATGCATTGCGCCTGCAATGCTTACGCGAAGGCCCGGTATACCCGTCGCCTTAGCACGTAAAAGATACGGATAATGGATCAATTCGCCAAAGAGACTCTGCCAATCTCCCTAGAGGAGGAAATGCGCCGTTCGTATCTCGATTACGCGATGAGCGTGATCGTAGGGCGTGCGCTTCCCGATGTTCGCGATGGCCTGAAGCCGGTTCACCGGCGCGTGCTGTACGCGATGCACGAACTGAACAACGACTGGAACCGGGCTTACAAGAAGTCGGCGCGTATTGTCGGCGACGTCATCGGTAAATATCACCCGCACGGCGACACGGCTGTCTACGACACCATTGTCCGGATGGCGCAGGACTTCTCGCTGCGCTACATGCTGGTGGACGGTCAGGGCAACTTCGGCTCGGTCGACGGCGACAATGCCGCGGCAATGCGGTACACCGAAATCCGCATGGCGAAGATCGGCCACGAGCTGCTGGCCGATATCGACAAGGAAACGGTCGACTTCACGCCGAACTACGACGGCAGTGAAAACGAACCTGCCATCTTGCCGGCGCGCATTCCGAATCTTCTGATTAATGGCTCGTCCGGTATCGCGGTCGGCATGGCGACCAACATTCCGCCGCACAACCTCAATGAGGTTGTCGACGCGTGCCAGCATCTGCTCAAGAACCCGGAAGCCACGATCGACGAGCTGATCGAGATCATCCCGGCGCCTGATTTCCCGACCGCCGGCATCATCTATGGCGTGGCCGGCGTGCGCGACGGCTACCGCACCGGCCGTGGCCGCGTGGTGATGCGCGCGCTTACGCACTTCGAGGAAATCGATCGCGGCCAGCGCATGGCGATCATCGTCGACGAATTGCCGTACCAGGTGAACAAGCGCTCACTTCTGGAGCGCATCGCCGAACTGGTCAACGAGAAGAAGCTCGAGGGCATTTCCGACATCCGCGACGAGTCCGACAAGAGCGGCATGCGCGTCGTGATCGAGCTGAAGCGCGGCGAAGTGCCGGAAGTCGTGCTGAACAATCTGTACAAGGCGACCCAGCTTCAGGACACCTTCGGCATGAACATGGTCGCGCTGGTCGACGGCCAGCCGAAGCTGCTGAATCTGAAGGAAATGCTGTCGTGCTTCCTGTCGCATCGCCGGGAAGTGCTGACGCGGCGCACTGTATACGAACTGCGCAAGGCGCGCGAACGCGGTCACGTGCTCGAAGGCCTCGCGGTTGCGCTCGCCAACATCGACGAGTTCATCGCGATCATCAAGGCCGCGCCTACCCCGCCGATCGCCAAGCAGGAATTGATGGCGCGTCCGTGGGATTCGTCGCTGGTTCGCGAAATGCTGTCGCGCGCCGAGACGGAAAATGCGTCGGCGGGTGGCCGCGAGGCCTACCGTCCTGACGGTTTGAATCCGTCGTTCGGCATGCAGTCGGACGGCCTCTACCGTCTGTCCGACAC
Source organism: Paraburkholderia sp. (assembly GCA_036383775.1). Classification (GTDB taxonomy): domain Bacteria; phylum Pseudomonadota; class Gammaproteobacteria; order Burkholderiales; family Burkholderiaceae; genus Paraburkholderia. The sequence goes on from DASVNP010000439.1 coordinate 2,061, forward strand.
CCAGGCTCAGGAAATTCTGCAGATGCGTCTGCAGCGCTTGACCGGCCTGGAGCAAGACAAGATCATCGGCGAATACCGTGAAGTCATGGCGCAAATCGCCGATCTGCTGGACATTCTGGCTCGCCCGGAACGCATTACGGCGATCATCGTCGGCGAACTGACGTCGATCAAGGCCGAATTCGGCGACGCGCGCCGCTCGAAGATCGAGATGAACGCGACCGAGCTGAACACGGAAGACCTGATCACGCCGCAAGAGATGGTCGTGACCATGTCGCACGCCGGCTATGTGAAATCGCAGCCGTTGTCCGAATATAGTGCGCAGAAGCGCGGTGGTCGCGGCAAGCAGGCCACGGCAATGAAAGAGGACGACTGGATCGATACGCTGTTCATCGCGAACACGCACGATCACATTCTGTGCTTCTCGAATCGCGGCCGGGTCTACAGCGTGAAGGTCTACGAAGTGCCGCAAGGCTCGCGGAACTCGCGCGGCCGTCCGATCGTGAATATCTTCCCGCTTCAGGAAGGCGAAAAGATTACGGTTGTCTTGCCGGTCAAGGAATTCTCGGCTGACAAGTTCGTCTTTATGGGCACTGCGTTAGGAACCGTAAAAAAGACGCCGCTGGAAGCCTTTGGCCGCGTATTGCGCAAGGGTATTATTGCGGTCGGTCTGGATGACGGCGACTACCTGATCGGAGCTGCCATTACCGACGGCCAGCACGACGTGATGCTGTTCTCGGATTCGGGCAAGGCGGTTCGCTTCGACGAAAACGACGTGCGCCCAATGGGCCGCGAGGCGCGCGGCGTGCGCGGCATGCAGCTTGAAGACGGCCAGAACGTGATCGCGTTGCTGGTGGCCGGCGACGAGCAGCAGTCGGTGCTCACCGCCACGGAAAACGGCTACGGCAAGCGCACGCCGATCACCGAGTACACCCGTCACGGGCGCGGTACGAAGGGCATGATTGCGATCCAGACATCGGAGCGTAACGGCAAGGTCGTCGCTGCCACGCTGGTGGATCCGGAAGCGCAGATCATGCTGATCACCAATACCGGCGTCCTGATCCGTACGCGCGTGTCGGAAATTCGAGAAATGGGGCGCGCAACCCAAGGTGTTACACTCATCAGCCTTGACGAAGGGACCAAGCTTTCAGGTCTGCAACAGGTTGCTGAGGCGGAGGGCGATACGGAAGGTGACGCCGAAGGTCCCGCCGAAGGTGACAACGGCGGTGAAGAGGGTGGTGCGGCCTGATTCGCGTCAGCGTCTTACAGTCTCAGTGATTGGTTGAAAGCTGCGCCGGGAATAATGGCGTGTCGGGCCGATACGTATCCCGCGCAGCTCGCAGTTCAAGTTCAATTCTATTAGGGAGTAATGATGCAAAAACGATTCAAACAACTGATGTTGCTGGCTGCTCTCGTGCCGACTTTCGCCATGGCTCAAGCTCTTCAGAGCTCGGCTCCGGCGGCTGCGGCTCCGGCTCCCGCCGCGGCACCGGTTGATCCGGCCAAGCAGGCTGCAATCAAGGACCTGCTGGACGCAATCGACGCGCAGAAGCTCGTCGGCGCGATCGGCAACAGCGCCCAGATGCAAGCCAAGCAGCTGGTTCCGGCTATCCTGTCGGACGCCCTGAGCGAAAACAAGACCATGACGGACAAGCAGAAGCAGGCTTCCGTCCCGACGCTGCAAAAGAATGCAGTGCCGAAGCTGGTTGACGGCGCGGGCCAGGTGTTCGCAACGGACAGTTTCCGTCAGGACGCGATGCAAGCTCAGTACGACGCGTACGCGAAGTACTACAGCACGTCGGAAATCAAGGATCTGACGGCGTTCTACAAGAGCCCGACCGGCCGCAAGTTCATCCAGGTGCAAGACCAGGTTGGCCGCGACGTCGTGAACGGCTTGATGCAAAAGTACATGCCGCAATCGATCAAGGCAACGCGTGACCAGGCTGACAAGGAAGTCGCTTCGGTCAAGCCGGCTAAGTAATAAGTCAGCCCAAGGTCGAAAGGCTGCGTTGACATCGCGCCAGCCGCAGCCTGAGCGGCCCGCCTCGTAAGTTGTGTGGCGGGCCGGGTTTGGCGGCTTGGCGATGACAATGCGATAATGGCCGTTTGCGCATGCGCGCAGACGGCCATTATCTTTTTCGGCGCGGAATCGCCAGCAAAAACGCATTGCCTGTTTTACGGCTGTGGCTTTTGCGGCTGTCAATTTCGCCGATTTTTGCGCGAACGTCCGTTTTTCGCGCCTGCTTCCAGGATCACACGATGCGCGTCTTTAATTTCTCCGCCGGCCCCGCGGCCATGCCCGAAGAAGTCCTGCGCCAAGCTGCCGCCGAGATGCTCGACTGGCAAGGCAGCGGCATGAGCGTGATGGAAATGAGCCATCGCGGCAAAGAGTTCATGTCGATCCACGAGGAAGCGCTCGTCGATCTGCGGGACCTGCTCAATGTGCCGGCGAGCCATCACATCATGTTCCTGCAGGGCGGGGGGCTCGGCGAGAACGCGATCGTGCCGATGAACCTGCTCGGCGCGAAGCCGCGCGCGGATTTCGTCGTCACCGGTTCCTGGTCGCAGAAGTCGTTCAAGGAAGCGCAGAAGTACGGCACCGTGCATCTGGCGGCGAGCGGCCAGACGGCTGATGGTTTCACGCGCGCGCCCGCCCGTTCAGAATGGCAGTTGTCGGACGATCCGGCCTACGTGCATCTGTGCACGAACGAGACCATTCACGGCGTCGAAACGTTTGAGATTCCCGACCTCGGCGACATTCCGCTGGTGGCCGATGCCTCGTCGCATATCCTGTCGCGTCCCATGGACATCGCCAAATACGGCGTGCTGTTCGGTGGAGCGCAGAAGAATATCGGCATGGCCGGCGTGACGGTGGTGATCGCGCGCGAAGACCTGCTCAATCGCGCGCAGCCCATCTGCCCGTCGGCGTTCGAATGGAAAACCGTCGCCGAAAACAATTCGATGTACAACACGCCGCCCACCTACGCGATCTACGTCGCCGGGCTGGTGTTCAAGTGGTTGAAGAAGCAGGGCGGCCTTGCCGCGATGGAAGCGCGTAATGTCGAGAAGTCGAAGTTGCTGTACGACGCGATCGACTCGAGCGGCTTCTATCTGAACAAGGTCGAGCGTGGCTCGCGCTCGCGGATGAACGTACCGTTCTTCCTCGCCGATGAGTCGCGCAACGAAGATTTCCTGGCCGGCGCGAAAGCGCGGGGAATGGTGCAGCTAAAGGGCCACAAGTCCGTCGGCGGCATGCGGGCGTCGCTTTATAACGCCGTCCCGCTCGAAGGCGTCAAAGCGCTTGTCGAATACATGAAGGAATTCGAACAGCGTAGCGCCTGAGTGCCTCGGGCATTCGGCGCGCGCATCCTTTCCAGCACGCATTTTTGCAGCAGCTACCGGCAAGGCCGTTTTCACGCATGGACGACGAACTCAATACCCGACTCAAGCCTCTTCGCGAGCGCATCGACGCGCTCGACGCGCAGCTGATCGCGCTCCTCAATCAACGCGCCGCAATAGCGCTCGAAGTAGGCGAGGTCAAGAAGCATTTCAACGCGCCGGTGTTCCGCCCGGAGCGCGAACAGCAAGTGATCGCGCGTCTGCAGGACATGAGCGAAGGGCCGCTCGCGAGCGAACATATCAGCGCGATCTGGCGCGAGATCATGGCCGCGAGCCGTGCGCTCGAGAAGACCATCAGGGCCGCGTACCTCGGGCCGGTCGGCACCTATAGCGAACAGGCGATGCACGAATACTTCGGTCAGTCGATCGAAGGCCTGCCGTGTCCGTCGATCGACGAAGTGTTTCGTTCGGTCGAGGCGGGCGCCGCGGAATTCGGCGTAGTGCCGGTCGAGAATTCGACCGAAGGCGCGGTGTCGCGCACGCTCGATCTGCTGCTGCAAACGCAATTGACGATTGGCGGCGAACTGGCTTTGCCGATTCACCACAATCTGTTGACGCTCAATGGCGGTCTCACCGGCGTGACGCGCGTCTGCGCGCACGCGCAGGCGCTCGCCCAGTGTCAGCGCTGGCTGTCGACCAATGCGCCGCATCTCGAGCGCCAGGCGGTGTCGAGCAACGCGGAAGCGGCGCGCATGGCCGCGGAAGATCCCACTGTAGCCGCAATCGCCGGCGATCGCGCTGCCGCCCACTACGGGCTGCAAGTCGCGTATGCGCTGATCCAGGACGATCCGCACAACCGCACGCGCTTCGTGATGATCGGCAAGCAGCCGGCCGGCCCGAGCGGTTACGACCAGACGTCGCTGATCGTGTCGGTCGTGAACGAACCGGGCGCGATGGTCAAGCTGCTGGAGCCGCTGGCGCGTCACAGCGTGTCCATGACGCGCTTCGAATCGCGTCCGGCGCGCGTCGGCACGTGGGAGTACTACTTCTACATCGACGTCGAAGGTCATCGTGACGATCCGGCGGTCGCCGCCGCGCTCGCCGAACTCGGTAAAAAGGCGGCATTCCTGAAGATTCTGGGTTCGTATCCACGCGCCCGTTGATGAGATCCAGTCGGACATTCAGGCGGTGCACGGCGGCATTCAGACGTGCCAGCCGCACATTCAACTATTCATAGTCGTTCGGAGATTTTCATGACAGCGTCTTTCGGTCCTTCCTATGTGCGTGCCATTGCGCCCTACATTGCCGGCAAACCGATTTCGGAAGTGGCCCGCGAGTTCGGGCTGGACGAAGCGACCATCGTGAAACTCGCGTCGAACGAGAATCCGCTCGGCATGCCGGAGTCGGCGCAGCGCGCCATGGCGCAGGCCGCCAGCGAACTGGGCCGGTATCCGGACGCGAACGCGTTCGAACTGAAGGCTGCGTTGAGCGAACGTTATGGCGTGCCGGCCGAGTGGGTCACGCTCGGCAACGGCAGTAACGATATCCTCGAAATCGCCGCGCATGCATTGGTGGAAAAGGGCCAGTCGATCGTCTACGCGCAGTATTCGTTTGCGGTCTACGCATTGGCCACGCAAGGCGTCGGTGCGCGTGCGATCGTCGTGCCGGCCGTCCAGTACGGTCATGACCTCGACGCGATGCTCGCCGCCATCACCGACGACACGCGCCTGATTTTCGTCGCCAATCCGAACAACCCGACCGGCACGTTCATCGACGGCTCGAAGCTCGAAGCGTTTCTCGACAAGGTGCCGCGCAACGTGGTCGTCGTGCTGGACGAGGCGTACACGGAATATTTGCCGGAAGAGAAGCGTTACGACTCGATCGCGTGGGTGCGCCGCTACCCGAATCTGCTGGTGTCGCGCACGTTCTCGAAGGCGTTCGGTCTGGCGGGGCTGCGCGTCGGTTTCGCGATCGCGCAACCTCAACTGACCGATCTGCTGAACCGCCTGCGTCAGCCGTTCAATGTAAACACGCTCGCGCAAGCGGCGGCCATTGCGGCGCTGAACGACAAGGCGTTTCTGGAAAAGAGCGCGGCGCTGAACGCTCAGGGCTATCGCCGCCTGACTGAGGCGTTCGACAAGCTCGGTCTGGAGTACGTGCCGTCGGACGGCAACTTCGTGCTGGTACGTGTCGGCAACGACGATGCGGCCGGCCACCGTGTCAACCTCGAGTTGCTCAAGCAGGGCGTGATCGTGCGCCCGGTCGGCAACTACGGTTTGCCGCAATGGCTGCGCATTACGATCGGCCTGCCGGAAGAAAACGAAGCGTTCCTCGCGGCGCTCGAAAAGACGCTCGCCACCGCGTAAGCGGTGACCCTTGACCATTAACCCGCGCGCTTCGTGAGCCCGAAAGGCGCGCTTTTTCTGTGACCGACGTGGCCGCGTTCTCATTTAACAAGCTGGTAATTTTCGGTGTCGGCCTGATCGGCGGATCGCTGGCGCGCGCGCTGCGCGAGCGGGGTGAAGCCGAGGGCGGGCGCAAGGTGATCGGCGTCGGGCGCTCGCCCGCGTCGACCGAACGTGCTGCGGAATTAGGCGTGATTGACGGCGCGGCGGCGTTGAACGACGACGCGGCGCTGCGCGACGCGCTGTCCGGCGCGGACTTTGTTCTGCTGGCGGCGCCCGTCGCTCAGACGCAGCCCTTGCTCGAGCGCATTGCGCCGTTTCTCGACGCAGGCACGATCGTTACCGATGCGGGCAGCACCAAATCGGATGTGGTCGCCGCGGCGCGAGCCGCGCTCGGCGCGCGCGTCGGGCAATTCGTGCCGGGGCATCCGATTGCCGGCCGTGAGTCGAGTGGCGTGGATGCCGCCTTGCCCGACCTGTACGTGGGCCGCAACGTCGTGTTGTGCCCGCTGCCGGAGAATGCGCCGGAGGCCGTCGAGCGCGTTGCGGCGATGTGGCGGGCAACCGGCGCCCTCGTGCGCAACATGGCGCCCGACCAGCACGACCGCGTCTTCGCGTCGGTCAGCCATTTGCCGCACGTCTTGTCGTTCGCGCTGGTCGAGCAGATTCTCAATTCGCCCGACGCTGCGTTGAAATTCTCATTCGCGGCGGGCGGCTTCCGCGACTTTACGCGCATTGCCGCGTCGAGCCCGGAAATGTGGCGCGACGTGTGCGTGGCCAATCGCGTCGCGCTGCTAGACGAACTCGACGCCTATACGGCCGTGCTGGCGCGTTTGCGCGCGGCGATCGAGGCCGGCGATGGCGCCGCCCTCGAAGCCGTCTTCGCGCGCTCACGCGTGGCGCGTACGGAATGGCAGGAACAGCGCGCTGCCGGCGTCGCCAACAGCGACGCGTCGAAATAACCGGAAACTGGACTCAATCATGGAATTCCTCGATCTCGGACCGTTTTCCCGCGCGTCCGGCACGGTACGTCTGCCCGGCTCGAAGAGCATCTCGAACCGGGTTCTGCTGCTTGCGGCGCTGGCCGAAGGCGAAACGACGATCACCAATTTGCTCGATTCCGACGACACCCGCGTGATGCTCGACGCGCTGGAGAAGCTCGGCGTGCGCTTCACGCGCGAGGGCGACACCTGCGTCGTGACCGGCACGCGCGGCGCTTTCACGGCGCGCACCGCCGATCTGTTCCTCGGCAACGCGGGCACGGCCGTGCGTCCGCTGACCGCGGCGCTGGCGGTCAATGGCGGCGACTATCGCATTCACGGCGTGCCGCGCATGCACGAGCGGCCGATCGGCGATCTGGTCGACGGTCTGCGCCAGCTCGGCGCGAGGATCGACTATGAGGAGAACGAAGGCTACCCGCCGCTGCGGATCCGCCCGGCGCAGATTTCCGCCGAGGCGCCGATTCGCGTGCGCGGCGATGTGTCGAGCCAGTTCCTGACGTCGCTGCTCATGACGTTGCCGCTCTTGCGCACCGCGAGCGGCGTGAGCACCGTCCAGGTGGACGGCGAGCTGATCTCGAAGCCCTATATCGAGATCACGATCAAGCTGATGGAGCGCTTCGGCATCAAGGTCGAGCGTCATGGCTGGCATCAGTTCGTGGTGCCGGCGGGCCAGCGCTACCAGTCGCCGGGCAAGATCATGGTGGAGGGCGATGCCTCGTCCGCCTCGTATTTCCTCGCGGCCGGCGCGCTTGGCGGCGGTCCGTTGAGAGTGGAAGGCGTGGGCCGCGCCAGCATCCAGGGCGACGTCGGCTTTGCCGATGCGCTCATCAGGATGGGCGCCAACCTGCAGATGGGCGACGACTGGATCGAAGTACGCGGCGTCGGTCACGACAGCGGCAAGCTCGAGCCGATCGACATGGACTGCAATCTGATCCCCGATGCCGCGATGACGATTGCCGTCGCCGCGCTGTTCGCAGACGGCGCGACGACGCTGCGCAATATCGCCAGCTGGCGTGTGAAGGAAACCGACCGGCTCGCCGCGATGGCCACGGAACTGCGCAAGGTGGGCGCGAAGGTGCAGGAGGGCGAGGACTACCTGGTCGTCGATCCGCCTGAAAAACTGATTCCGAACGCCGCCATCGACACCTACGACGATCACCGCATGGCCATGTGCTTTTCGCTGGTGAGTCTCGGCGGCGTGCCGGTGCGAATCAACGACCCGAAGTGCGTCGGCAAGACGTTTCCCGATTATTTCGAGCGCTTCACGGCGCTCGCTCAACCCTGATTCGACCCCGAATCGACTGACGTGCGACTTTTTCGATGAAACCGACCCGTCCCTTTCACCAGACGCCCGTCATTACGATCGACGGCCCGAGTGCCTCCGGCAAAGGCACCGTGGCCGCGCTGGTGGCCGCGAGCCTCGGCTTCCACCTGCTGGACAGCGGCGCGCTGTACCGTCTCGCCGCGCTGGCCAGCCTGCGCTACGACATCGCGGCGGACAACGCCGACGCCCTTGTGGAACTGATCGACGACCTCCATATCACGTTCCGCGAGGGGCTGGCGCAACTCGACGGCGCCGATGTGTCGGCCGAGATTCGGGCCGAGGAAGTAGGCAGCCGCGCCTCGGCAATCGCCGTCCACGCTCCTGTGCGCACCGCCCTGGTGGCGCGTCAGCGGGCATTTCGCAAGGAGCCCGGACTGGTCGCCGACGGGCGCGACATGGGCACGGTGATCTTCCAGGATGCCGTGCTGAAGGTGTTCATGACCGCCAGCGTCGAGGCCCGCGCGACGCGCCGGTATAAGCAATTGATCCAAAAAGGATTTTCTGCTAATATAGATGACTTGCTCCGGGATTTGCGTGAGCGCGACGAGCGTGACAGTCAGCGCGCAGCCGCGCCACTCAAGCCCGCGGCGGATGCAAAGCTGCTTGATACCTCCGCATTGTCGGTCGACGAGGCGGTCGAGCAGGTGGTGCAATGGTATGAAGCTTTAATCCCGCATGCCTGATTGAAGTAGAAGTGGTGCCTGAACAGCGGCATCAGTCATGGCAGGGCGGCGGGTGCAGTAGAAGTCCGTTGTCAGTAGGTGCTTCGCGAACGTCGTGAAGCGTTGTATTAACCCTTTAACCCCGCGTGGCATTCGCTTTTTTGCCGACATTGCTGGCCGTACGGTCAGCCGGGCACCGCGAGAACCATGCAAATCTTGATTTTTATGTCCGACCTGCAAACCTCTACCCCGAATACCGAATCTTTTGCGGCTCTGTTCGAAGAGTCGCTGACCAAGCAAGACATGCGCGCCGGCGAAGTGATCTCCGCCGAAGTCGTGCGTGTTGACCACAACTTCGTGGTCGTCAACGCTGGTCTCAAGTCCGAAGC
>DASVNP010000440.1:0-17109 GCA_036383775.1 Paraburkholderia sp.
AATTCAGTGCGCGCGACAAGGCATTCTGTACGCTGATGTTGCCGCATCTCCGGCGCGCGGTTGAAGTGCACTCCCGCCTGGATACCGTGGAGGTCGAGCGGTCAATGTACGCGAACACCGTCGATCGCATGCAGGTCGGCACAGTCATGCTTGACGCTAACGGTGTGATTGTCGCCAAGAACCGCGCGGCTGACGAGATCCTTGCCCAAGGCAATGGCGTGTGCATCACACGTGGAATGATCGAGGCCACGGATGCACAGGAAAACCGCACCCTCAACCGGGCAGTGCGGCAAGCCGTGATGGGTCACCTCGGCACGGCCTCGCCGATTGTCGAGGCGATGCCCATTACGCGCAGCGGGAACAAGCCTCGCCTCGGCGTATTGATACGCACGATTCCGTTGTCGGAATGGTCGGATGACAGCAAGCACCGGGCTGCGGTCGCGCTGTTTCTGCGCGACCCGGATCGCAAGCCTCAAGGTGCGCAGGAGACCTTGCGCAAGCTGTTCGACCTCACCCCGGCCGAAACTTCGCTCGCGATGCTGCTTGCGAATGGCATGACGCTCGACGAGGCAGCCGACGAGTCGGGCATCAGCAAGAACACGGCTCGCACTCATCTGCGAGCGATCTTTTCGAAGACCGGCGTCACCCGGCAGGCAACGCTCGTCGGCATCGTGCTCGGCAGTGTCGTGCCAATGGGCTGAGAAGGTGCCGGAACGCGTATCGATGCGCCTGCCTCTCCAGTCCATCGACCGGTACCTCATGCGGTGTCGCAAATAAATCTGTACTCCAAACGGATGATGCAATTTGCCATCGCAATCCTGATACTGAAGCCCATGGATATTCGCGTTGCTTTCACTGGTTGCGATCCGCGACATTGGCAAGCACGTGATTCCGTTCTTTAGCCGCGAGAAAGTGCGCGCTTGCGCCTGATCTGTTCGGTCCCGCGCGCCGCTTGAGTGGCGGCTCCCATCAGCCAGACCCAGAAGAGTCACACACAAAAGAAGCGTGGTGCCGATTGTGCGCCACACAGGAGATAACCGTGCATCGCGACAACGCATCGAACGCCTTTGCGGCCGGACTGATCGCCCGTGCCGAAGAACTGGCACCAGTACTTGACGCGCGCGCCGGGGAAGCGAACGCAATCGGACGGATTCCCGCCGACACGCTCGCCGACCTGCAGGCCGCAGGCTTCTTCAAGGTCCTGCAGCCGAAACGCTATGGCGGCTACGAACTCGATCCGCAGACTTTTTTCGACATTCAGATGGCGCTCGCGCGTGGCTGTATGTCGACGGCGTGGGTCTATGGCGTGGTGGGCGTGCATAACTGGCAGCTCGCGCTGTTCGATGGCGCACGCCTCGGCGGCGAGTTCGCGAGATTGCGTCCGCCATCGCCGGGGACGTTGATCGGCGGGCGGATGTCGGTGACGTCGAATGGGCACGAGCTATCCAGGCGCCGGCGCAACCATCGGACCGGCAATGACGTTCGGCTTCATCGCCTTCAATCATGTGGCGAGGCGCTCCACCCAGTCCGGCGCGAGTGGTGCGAGCCACCCCGGCGGCGAAATCCCGGGCGTCAAGCCATGACCAACAGCATGGGACCCGATTGAGGGCTCTGCATGGGACCGGAGCAGGTTCGATGGGACAGGAGACACTGATGAAAAAAAACATACCCGGGCTACTGATGTCGGTGGCCGTGCTGGGCGCGGCGCTGTTCGCGTTTTCGCCGCGCCCGCTGCCCGCGTTTCCGGCCAGCGCGATCGCGGCCAGCCAGGTGCAGATCAATGGCCTCGCGCACGCGGGCACGCGCGTGGTGGCCGTGGGCGAGCGCGGCGTGATACTCGTGAGCGACGACAGGGGCGTGTCGTGGCGGCGTGCGGCGGTCACGCCCGACGAAGCCTCGACCCTCACGCAGGTCTTCTTTATCTCGCCGCGCGTGGGCATCGCAGTAGGTCACGACGGCTGGATCCTGCGCACGGCCGATGGCGGCGATCACTGGCAGGAAGTGCATTTCGATCATGGCCATTCGGACCCGCTGCTCTCAGTCTGGGGCACGAAAGGCGGCGACGTGTTCGTGACTGGAAGCTTCGGACAACTGCTCGTTTCCCACGACGCGGGCGCGACATGGGCGCAACAGCAAACGCCAGTGGGCGACCGCCATCTGAACGCGATAGCGGGAGACGGTCACGGGCATCTTGTGATTGCTGGCGAGACAGGCACGCTGCTCGTTTCCGGCGACGCCGGCGCGACCTGGGAGAAACGTCCGTCGCCTTACGAAGGTTCGCTCTTCGGCGTGCTGCCGCTTGCCGACGGCGCGTGGCTCGCCTACGGCATGCGCGGCAACGTGCTGCGTAGTACGGACCAGGGGGCGACGTGGCAACACGTCGACAGTCACGTGGGCACTTCGTACTTTGCGGCGATCCGGCCCGACAACAAGGACGTCGTATTGGTCGGTCAGGGCGGCGCGATCGTCACCTCGAGCGACGGAGGGGAAACGTACGCGGTGCGCCAGGTCGGCGGGGTGCAGAGTCTCGACGCGGTGCTTGATATGGGGGCCGGCCAGCTGCTGCTCGGCGGTGACGCCGGTGTGGACCGTTTCTCGCTGGTGTGGCCGACATCAACGGCCTCCAGCACCGTCGTCAGGTAAGACCGCGCTCCTTATTGTTCCCTGTTGCCAGCGTCGTGCCTGCCGGTCCGGCCGGCACGACGCGTTTTCGTTTCTTCGACGTGAGACGCCTATGAATGACCTTTCCCGCCCGCGCGACACTGCGCGACCTTCCCGTCTTGGACGCGCAGTCGATCGTTGCGCGAATGCGATTATCCGGAACCGGCGATATCTGCTCGCGCTGTGCATCGCGGTGACGCTTGCCTTCGGCTGGTCTGCGACACGCCTGCGGCTCGACCCCGGGTTCAACAAGATGATCCCGATGGAGCACCCGTACATGCAGGTGTTCAACCGCTACGCCAGCGCGTTCCCCGGTGCGAACACGATTCTCGTGAGCCTGCGCTGGAAGGGCAAAGGCGACATTTACAACCAGCCCTTCATGGACGAGTTGCGCCACGCCACCGACGACGTCTTCTTCATCCCGGGCGTGAACCGCTCGCGTGTGTTCTCCCTGTTCACGCCGAACGTGCACTATACCGAGGTCACCGAAGCGGGCTTTCGCGGCGATATGGTGGTGCCAGGCCAGTTCAACAGTGCTAATCCGGACGACCTCGCCAAGGTGCGCCGCAACGTGGCGCGTTCCGGCCAGATCGGGCAGCTCGTCGGCAACGACCTGAAGTCGGCACTGATCCACGCCGAGCTGCGCGAGGACGATCCGGCCACCGGCAAGCGCCTCGACTACGGCACTGTCGCCCGTCAACTGGAGCAGATTCGCGCCAGGTATTCGAATCAAGATGTTGAGGTCAACATTATTGGCTTCGCGAAGCTCGTGGGCGACGTGGAGGACGGAATCGGCGGGGTGATCGGCTTCTTCACGCTGGCGTTTCTCGTGACGGGCGCGCTGCTGCTTGTCTACACGCGGTCCCCCAAGACCACGCTGCTCGCACTCCTGATCGCGTTGTTCCCGGTGGTTTGGCTGCTTGGCGCATTGCCGATCCTCGGGTTGGGCATCGACCCGATGTCGATTCTCGTGCCGTTCCTGATCTTCTCCATCGGCGTCTCGCACGCCGTGCAGATGACCAATGCATGGAAGCAGGCTCTTGTCGCCGGGATGTCGTCGGTCGAGGCGGCGCGTGACGCGTTCCGCAAGCTGTTCGTGCCGGGCACGGTCGCCTTGCTCACGAACGCACTCGGTTTCATGGTGATCATGCGGATCAAGATCGATATCGTGCGGGAGCTGGGCATCACCGCGTGCCTCGGCGTGCTGCTGATGATCGTCACCAACAAGATCTTCCTGCCGATCCTGTTGTCGTACACCCAGCTCGAAGCACGCACCCTAGCCCGCGCGCGGTGCCGCGCGGCGGCGGGCGGCAGCCGTCTGTGGCAGATCACCGCGAGCTTTGCGCGCCCAGCTCCGGCGCTGGGTATTTTCGTCGTCGTGCTCGCGCTGCTCGGTTTCGGTGCGCAGGAGTCGCGCAAGCTGCAGTTCGGCGACATCGGTTCGGGAGCGCCGGAACTGCGCAGCGATTCGCGCTACAACACGGACAACGCCGCCGTCACGCGCCAGTACAACATTGGCGTCGACCTGCTGTCCGTCATTGTCGAAACGACCGGCTTCGACGACGCGTGTCTCCACTACCCGGTGATGAGCGCCATCGAACGCTTCGAAATACAAATGCGCGGCGTGGCAGGCGTGCAGTCGGTGGTGAGCGTGCCGTCGCTCGCAAAGGTCTCGATTGCCGCGTTCAATGAAGGCAATCCGCGCTGGGGCGCGCTGCCGCGTTCAGCCGACGGCCTCACGCAGGGCGCGAGCGCCTTTGACCCCGACAACGGCATGAACACGGAGAACTGCCAGGCGATCCAGGTGCAGATCTACACGGAGAACCACGAGGGCCAGACAGTCGCGCATATCGTGGACGAAATCAAACGCTTTGCCGCCGAGGACGCCACGCAAGGCGTGGCATTCCGTCTCGCGGGCGGCAACGTGGGCGTGATGGCGGCGACCAACGAAGCGGTGGCCGACGCCGAGATCGCCATGCTGCTTTCGATCTTCGGGGCCATCGCGCTGCTGTGCTTCGTGACGTTCCGCTCCTGGCGCGCGGTGTTCTGCATCATCGTGCCGCTCACGCTCGTTTCCATCCTCTGCAACGCGGTGATGGCGAAGCTCGGCATCGGCCTGAAGGTCGCCACGCTGCCGGTCATCACGCTCGGTGTGGGTGTGGGCGTGGACTACGGCATCTACCTCTACGAGCGGCTGCAGCACGAGGTCCGTGCGGGCGCGAGCCTGCCCGCGGCGTTCGGTGAAGCGATGCGGCAGCGCGGCACAGCGGCGCTTTTCACGGCGGTGACTATGTTCATCGGCGTGGGCAGCTGGGCGTTCTCGGCGCTCAAATTCCAGGTGGACATGGGCGTGCTGCTGGCGTTCATGTTCCTCGTGAACCTGTTCGGCGCGGTGTTTCTGCTGCCGGCGCTCGCGGCATGGCTCGGTGTCGAACGCTCGGAGCGGCGCAAACGGGCGAACTCGCCGGGGCACGATGCGCCGGTCCACGGGTACGCCGCAGCAGCAATGACGGAGCCGGATCAGTTGCTGTAATAAAAAAAGCAGTGGTCGTGGTGTCTCACGGCCACTGCTTCATTACGATCGGGACGTCGCGTCCCGTGTGCCGGTCAAGCCGTGATCCCGCGTTCCCGGGCAAGCGTCAGCGCAGTGTCCTCGATCATGTCTTCCTGTCCGCCGACCAGACGCTGCCTGCCCAGCTCGACAAGAATGTCACGGGCTGGAATCGCGTATTTGGCTTCCGCTCGCTTCGCGAACAACAGGAAGGAAGAGTAGACGCCGGCGTAGCCAAGTGTCAGTGCGTCGCGATCGATCCGGATCGGCGCGTCCATGATCGGCAGCACGAGGTCTTCCGCCACATCCGAGATGGAGAACAGATCGATGCCGGTCTTGATGCCCATGCGATGACAGACCGCGACGAAAACCTCCAGCGGCGTGTTGCCGGCGCCCGCGCCGAGTCCGGCAGCGGCCGCGTCGATGCGGTTTGCGCCTGCCGCCACGGCAGCCACCGAGTTTGCGACACCCATCGCAAGATTGTGATGACCGTGAAAGCCGACTTCCGTTTCCGGCTTGAGTTGCTGGCGAACCAGCGAGATCCGTGCCGTCACGTCATCGGGCAGCATGTAGCCGGCCGAGTCGGTGATGTAAATGCAATTGGCGCCATACGATTCCATCAGCTTCGCCTGCCCGACGAGCTGCTCGGGAGACGACATGTGCGCCATCATCAGGAAGCCTACGGTATCCAGTCCAAGCTTGCGCGCGAGCCCGATATGCTGCTCGGACACGTCGGCTTCCGTGCAATGCGTGGCGACGCGGATCGTATGCACGCCGAGTTCATGCGCCATGTGAAGGTGATCGACAGTGCCGATGCCCGGCAGCAGCAGGGCGGAGACCTTCGCATGCTTGAGTTCCGGAATAACCGCGCTCAGGTAGGCCTCGTCGGTGTGCGAAGGGAAGCCGTAGTTGACCGAGGCGCCGCCCAGCCCGTCGCCGTGCGTGACCTCGATGAGCGGAACGCCGGCGGCGTCGAGCCCTTGCGCGATCGAACGCATCTGGTCGAGAGAAATTTGATGCCGCTTCGGGTGCATACCGTCGCGCAGCGTCATGTCGTGCAATGTAATGGGAATCCCCGCGAGAGACATGGCTCAGCTCCTTAGGCAGTCGCCGTCTGGGCGGCGGCGATCATTTGTTCAGCGAAGACTTCCGCGGTGCGTGCGGCAGCGGCGGTCATGATGTCCAGGTTGCCGGCGTACTTCGGCAGATAGTCGCCGAGGCCCTCCACCTCCATGAACACGGACACGCGATTGCCGTCGAACACGGGGCCGTTCTTGAGCGCATACCCCGGCACGTAGCGGCGCACCTCGTTCACCATCGCGTGCACGGATGCCGTGATGGCGTCGACATCGGGCGGACCCTCGGTCAGGCAGTGAATCGTGTCGCGCATGATCAGCGGCGGCTCCGCCGGGTTGATCACGATGATGGCCTTGCCTTTTCGCGCACCGCCGATCTGCTCAATGGCGTTTGCAGTGGTACGCGTGAACTCGTCGATGTTGCGGCGCGTGCCGGGCCCGACCGAGCGAGAAGAGACTGTCGCGACAATTTCCCCGTAGATGACCGGCTGGACGCGCGACACCGCATAGACCATCGGAATCGTTGCCTGTCCGCCGCAGGTGACCATGTTGACGTTCATCTCGTTGTGGCCGAGGTGTTCGACGAGGTTGACGGGCGGCACGCAGAACGGCCCGATGGCCGCCGGTGTCAGGTCGATCACGCGCACGCCGAGTGCGGTCAGCTTGTCGGAGTTCGCCTGATGCACATAGGCGGAAGTTGCATCGAACGCAATGCGGATCTGGTCTTGAGACACGAACGGCAACAGGCCGTCCACACCCTTGTCCGTGGTCTTCAGGCCGAGTTCCCGGGCGCGGGAGAGACCCTCCGAGGCCGCGTCCACACCGACCATCCACACGGGCTCGAGCACGCTCGAGCGGCGCAATTTGTAGAGCAGATCGGTACCGATGTTACCGGGTCCGATCAGCGCACACTTGATCTTGTTCATGACGGATGTTTCCTGTTCACCAACACCGTCTTGCCGCAGAAGTTCAGGGTCGTCATTGCCAGTCTCCATTGTTGTACCTGCCGATAATAGACGCAGCGGGATTTTTCATCGTAGTCCGAAAGGGTGATGCCACGCTGTACGAACGCGGGCGATGATGCACTCGAGCTTCATGCACGAGCGATGACGGAGGCAAGCAAAGATGACCACACAGACGGAAGTTCCGAAGGGATTATTCACCGACACGCCCGGCGGACTGCGGCTGCACCACTTTGAAGCGGGGAATCGACGATCGGCGAATTCACTGTGAGAAAAACGTGAAGCCGTATTGCGCCGTCGCCGGATGAATGGCGGTGCCAGACATAGGAGTTGCAATTGAAGATCGTAGTGCCGGTTAAGAGAGTGGTCGACGCGAATGTGAAGGTCGGGGTAAAGGCGGACAAGACAGGCGTCGACATCGCTAACGCGAAGATGTCGATGAACCCGTTCGACGAAATCGCGATGGAAGAGGCGGTCCGCCTGAAGGAAGCGGGCGTGGCGACGGAGGTGATAGCGGTGTCGGCGGGCGTCGCGCAGTGCCAGGAGACGCTACGCACAGCGCTCGCGATTGGCGCGGACCGCGCGATTCTGATCGAATCGAACGAAGACCTCCAGCCGCTCGCGGTGGCGAAACTTCTGCGATCGATCGTCGAGAAGGAGCGGCCACAACTGGTGATCCTCGGCAAGCAGGCGATCGACGACGATAACAACCAGACCGGCCAGATGCTGGCCGCGCTCGCGGGTCTGCCGCAGGCGACGTTTGCGTCGAAGCTGAGCGTTGCCGACGGCAAGGCGACGGTGACGCGGGAGGTGGACGGTGGCGCGCAGACGCTGTCGCTCACGCTGCCCGCGGTGGTCACGACTGACCTGCGCCTCAATGAGCCGCGTTACGTGACACTGCCCAACATCATGAAAGCAAAAAAGAAGCCGCTGGAAATCGTGAAGCCGGAGGATCTTGGTGTCGATGTCACGCCGCGCCTGAAGACGCTGAAGGTTGGCGAGCCGCCGCGGCGTAGCGCGGGCATGAAGATGCCGGATGCGGCGACTCTGGTCGAGAGGTTGCGGCTGGATGCCAAGGTCCTGTAAGGGCGAAACACGGAGGCGAACGAAATGACGATTCTGGTAATTGCCGAACACGACAACGCGTCAATCAAGGGCGCGACGCTGAACACGGTGGCGGCTGCGTTGAGGATCGGCGGTGACATTCACCTGCTGGTAGCCGGGCATCAGGCCCAAACTGCGGCCGACGCAGCAGCAAGGGTCCAGGGGGTTGCGAAGGTACTCCTCGCCGACGCGCCGCAACTGGCCGATGGTCTGGCGGAGAACGTCGAGGCGACGGTGCTGACGCTTGTGCGTGACCCGGCGAAGAACTACACGCACATCCTGGCTCCTGCGACCGCTTCGGGCAAGAACATCACGCCGCGCATCGCGGCAAAGCTCGATGTCGCTCAGATCAGCGAGATCACGGCCGTGGACAGCGCAGACACGTTCGAGCGTCCGATCTACGCGGGCAACGCCATCGCAACGGTGCAATCGGCTGACCCGATCAAGGTCATCACCGTGCGCACGACCGGCTTCGATGCCGTAGCGACCGAAGGCGGCAGCGCTACCATCGAGCAGATCGAAGCGGCGGCGGACAGCGGCCTGTCGCAGTTCGTGAGCCGCGAAGTGACGAAGCTCGACCGTCCGGAACTGACGTCGGCGAAGATCATCGTGTCGGGTGGCCGGGGTCTCGGCAACGGCGAGAACTACACGAAGATCCTCGAACCGCTGGCGGACAAGCTGAACGCGGCGCTGGGCGCATCGCGCGCGGCAGTCGACGCGGGCTTCGTGCCGAACGACTATCAGGTCGGTCAGACGGGCAAGATCGTCGCGCCGCAACTGTACGTGGCGGTGGGCATCTCGGGTGCGATCCAGCATCTGGCGGGCATGAAGGATTCGAAGGTGATCGTCGCGATCAACAAGGACCCCGAAGCACCGATTTTCAGTGTCGCCGATTACGGTCTGGTGGGCGATCTGTTCACGATCGTTCCCGAATTTTCGGCTGCGCTCTGACTTCGTATCGCGGCCCACATCATCCGGCTTGCCAACCTTATCCAAAGCACCTCATGCCACTGTACGCGTTCAAGGGGACGCAACCGAGCGTCTCCACATCGGCCTACGTGCATCCGACAGCCGTCGTGATCGGCGACGTCAAGATCGGCGAGCACTGCTATATCGGACCGCACGCGAGTCTGCGCGGCGATTTTGGCACGATTGTGATTGGCTCCGGCAGCAACGTGCAGGATGGTTGCGTGTTGCACGTCGGGGTCGGCGAGACTTGCTGGCTGGACGTCGACAGCCATGTCGGACACGGCGCGATCGTCCACGGAGCCTGGCTGGAACGCAACGTGATGATCGGTATGAATGCGGTTGTCATGGATGACGCGAGAGTCGGCGAGTCGTCGATCGTCGCCGCGTGCGCTTTCGTCAAATCCGGGCTGGAGGTTCCATCTGGCGTGCTGTTCGCCGGTGTGCCGGGCAGGGTCGTGAGGCCGTTGAGCGCGGCCGAGATAGCCGCGAAGTCGACAGGAACACGAATCTATCAACAACTGACCGAGGACTGCCTGAGTTCGCTGCGGCCGGTCTGAGCCACTCGTTAAGGGTCGTTGGGTCTTTCGTGCAGTCGCGCCACTAGCGCAAGACGATGCAAACGCCGGGCAGGCTCGACAAGCCGGCCTTGCTGGCGCTACCGATTTCTACTTCTTTCCATTCCACCGCTTATGTCATTCGAATATTCCGTGACTCGTCCTCTGCCAAGTGAAAACGTTCCCCATTGGGACGCCGAACATGATGTCGTCATCGCCGGCTTCGGTGCCGCGGGCGCGTGCGCGGCGATCGAGGCCGTGCAGGCCGGCGCCGATACGCTCGTGATCGAGCGCGCGTCGGGCTACGGTGGGACGAGCGCGCTCTCGGGCGGCGAAATCTATCTGGGCGGAAGTGGGGGCACGCCAGCGCAGAGGCAGGCAGGGTTCACCGATTCGACGGCCGACCTGTATCGCTATCTGATGATGGCGGGAGGGCGTGATGCCGACGAAGCCAGGGTGAGGCTGTATGCTGAAGAGAGTCTTGCGCATCACGACTGGCTGGTTGCACAGGGGGTCAAGTACAAGAACACGTTTTTGCCCGAGCGAATGGTGGAACCCGTCACCGACGATTGCCTGATCTGGTCGGGCAGCGAAGAGGCCTGGCCGTTCAGCGTGGAGGCGAAACCTTGCCCGCGCGGCCACACGCCGCAATGGACCGGCTGGGGAGGCGGGCAACTGCTGATGAAGGTGCTCGCCGAGCGTGCGCTTGCGTTGGGAGCGGCCGTGCGTTACGACACGCGCGTCCTTGCCCTGATCGTCGATGGCGAGGGGGCGGTGTGCGGCACCGTCGTAAGGTCGCTGGGGCAGACTGCGTACATTCGCGCGCGCCAGGCCGTGATTCTTTGCGCTGGCGGCTTCGCGATGAATCGCGACATGGTTCGGCGGCACGCCCCGCAGTTGTTGCGCTCGGGCGAGCCCATCGGCAGTCCGGGGGACGACGGCTCCGGCATCCTGATGGGTATGAGCGTCGGCGGCTCGGCGATTCACATGAACGAGGCTTTCGTGACCCTGCCGTTCTACGCGCCCGAGTCGCTCATCAAGGGCATTTTTGTGAATGAGCGCGGCCAGCGTTTCATCAATGAGGACTGCTACCATGGACGCGTGGGCTATCACGCCCTGCAGCAGCTCGGCGACCGGATTTTCCTGCTCGTCGATCAGGCAACGTATCAGGAGCCGGCCGAGTTTACAAGAATCGGCATCGCCGCCGCCGGCGAGACCTGGGAAGAAGTCGAGCGCGATCTGAACTTGCCGGCCGGAACGTTGAGCGCCACGGTCCAGACCTATAACCGGCATGCGAGGGACGGCGTCGATCCGCTCTTCAACAAGGCGGCGAAGTGGCTGAAGCCGCTCGATGAGCCGCCGTTCGTCGCACTCGATTGCCGGGTCGACTACGCCTTTTATTCGCATTTCACACTGGGCGGTCTCGACACGCTGCCGACCGGCCAGGTGCTGACCGAGCAACGCGAGCCGGTCCCGCGGCTGTTCGCTGCGGGACGGACGGCATGCGGGCTGCCGCGCTGGGGAGGCGGGTACAGTTCCGGCCTGTCTCTGGCCGATTCGACGTTTTTCGGGCGCCAGGCCGGGCGGCATGCGGCTGCGTCGGAAAGGCGCGGATGAGGCGTGCATCGCTGCGCCTGCAGCGATGCAGCGTTGCGCGCTCAGTGCACTGTCGAGCGCGCGCGCCGGATCAGCGCTGAGAGGGAATGTTGCCGCCGTCGACGACGATCTCTGCACCCGTGATGTAGCTGGCCTCGCTCGACAGCAGGAAGCGGACCACGCGGCCGACTTCAGCGGGTTCCCCGAGACGGCCCAGCATGATGCGGCGCTCGAACGAGCCGGTGGGCAGGGCGTCGACAACCGGTTGAATCATCGGCGTGAGAATTTGACCCGGCGAGACCGAGTTGACCCGGATTCCATCGTTGCCCAGGCTGTCCGCGAGCGAGCGCATGAGTGACAGGACGCCGCCCTTCGAAGCTGAATACGAGGGGATGAGTCCGTTGCCGAGCGTCGCGTTGATCGAGGCGATGGCCACGACAGCCGAGCCCGGGTTGGCGCGGAAATCGGGGAGCATCGCCTGAACGAGCAGAGCCAGCGCGCGCAGATTGATGTTGAGCACGGCGTCCCAGCGCTCGACGCTGAGTCCATCGATGCCGCTCTGGTCGACCACACCCGCCGCGTGAACCAGACCGCCGAGCGCGGGCAGCACCGCGCGCGTTTTCGCGAGCGCCGGCTCCAGTGCGCTCGCGTCGCGCAAGTCGACACCATGCCCGTATGTGGCGACGCCGTAGCGTTGCGCGAGTTGAGCGGCGACCGCTTGCGCCTTGTCGCTCTGAATATCCCAGATGGCTACCGGGCGGCCGACGGCGGCAAGCGCCGCCGCCGACGCCTCCCCGATGCCGGAGGCGCCACCCGTCACCACGACGGCTGTTGCCGGCAGGTTGAGCGATACGTTGGGGGAACCTGACTGCGATGAGGAAAGGTGTGTTGTCATGGAGGGTCTCGATGGGTTGTCGAGCCACCTCATCCCCATCGGGCGAGGCGGCTGCACTTCAATGCGCGGCAGCGCGGTCCGCCTCGTTGCGCGCGGTGGGCGCATCCGGCGCGTAAAGATTAGCAACGGGTTGGCAACGGTTGGCAACGCCGCGCGGCCGATCCCGCCTTGCCTGTCACATCAGCCGTTGATCGCCCTCACGACATACTGGCTGGTCGGTACCACGTCGATCTTGTCGAAGTCGATGAAGCGCGCGCAGCTATCCATCATCTCGTTGACGTTGCGCTGGAATTTTTCTTCATCGCCTACCGCGTCGAAGAACGCATGAGGGTCCGTCATCGCCGCTGCGGGAAAGCATTCTTCGACAATCGCGTCGTACCCCGGCGCCGCGTGAGTCAGCGAGCGCACCACGACATTCTGTACATACAGAAAGTTGTCCTGTGTATCGATGGCAACACGCGTATGGTGGTTATGCCATACATCCAGCCACGCTTCGGGTGTGAGACGCGGCGGACGCTTGAGGAAGGCCAGCTGCGAAAACCCGGCAGTGCGTTCACCCGGTTGCGCCGGAAAGCGCGTATTGCGGATGGGCTGCGATTCGGTGACGAGGTAGGCCGCGCAATGCGGCACGACAGCGCGCACCGCATCGTCGTAGGGCTGACGAAACATCTGCACTGCACTGTCGATCCACACCGCCGCGATACCGTCGATGCCGGGCTTCGTGTTCTCCTGGCGCAGCGCCACCGCCGGCTCGACATCCGCGTCGGCGACGTTGATCTGCACACCGTGCGCGCCGAGCGACAGCAACTTGTCACCGAGCTGTGCGCGCACCGTGCGGCTCCACTGCGAGGGCGGGATCTGCGGATCGCGCCACAACACGTAAATGACTTTTTCCATCGAATCGGCTCCGGGTTGAAGTGAAAGTATGGCGAAGCCGCGAGCACCGCGGCCTTGCTTGCATTAAATCTGGTTAAGCCTGCATCAGCCGGCGGCTTCCCCTGCGGCAGGTAGTGGTACGTCCGTTTGAAATCGATTGGCCGTCAATGAGAACGATGCCGGGATCGGCGACGTCACGGATTCGAACAGCCTGTCGTGACGCGTCGAGTGGATCAGCCAGCGGCCGTCGTGCTTCACGTACTCATCCTCGTAGAAGGCCGTGCCATGCAGCAGATAACCGTCTTCGAGATTGATGGCATGGTCTTCCAGATACCAGGTGCCGTGCGCGCAATCCTCAGCAACGAGTTGCAGTTCCGGATGATGACCGTGATGCATCGTGAGGAAGGTCGGCTTGCCGATGAGCGCTTTGAGGTTCGAGATGAACGCATCGCGGCCGTCATACGAATACCGGCCGCCATACAGGCGCGCGCGGCAGTCCGCGCTCAGGCATTGCGCGAGCAGCGCCCAGTCGTGGCAATCGACCGCACGGAAGTAGCGGTATTTCAGTTGCCGGATCTGCTCGAACTCGAAGAGCGTCCGGGTTGCGTCGTCCATCGCCAAGTCTCCTCGTGGTGTCCATCGATGGTAGGAACAAGCACTGCCAGGCCGCATCGTCTGTTCGGACGAACCGCCTCAGCGGAGCAGAGTTGTCCGGCTTAGTCTGAACGGATGATTGATCCTCGCTGACACGCCTGTATGGTGACTGCCGGACACACCGATCGGCGTGTCTTCGCACTCAAGGAGACGGCATGACCAATATCGATCAACTCGAGACGCGCCTGCGCCGGCTCGAGGATGCCGACGCAATCCGGCGCCTGAAAGCGCGCTATCTGGCGTGCTGCGATATGAAGGATCCACAGGGCATGCGCGACTGTTTCGCGCCAGGCCAGGTGCGCATCGACTACGGCCGGATCGGCGTGTTCGACGACCGCGACCAGTTGGTGGCGATTTTCGAGCAGCTTGGCTGCCATCCGCATATCGTCGAGATGCATCACGGAGTCAACCCGCAGATCGACGTGCTCGACGACACGCATGCCCACGGCACCTGGGGACTGCACTACCAGATGACTAACACGCAGGACCAGACAATCACGCAACTCGGTGCGTACTACGAAGATGAGTACGTGAAACTCAACGGGATCTGGAAGATTGCCGGGACCCGATGTGTTGTCACGTCAACGCTGGTCGCAAGTTATGGCGACACCACTCCCGGCGTGCGTTTCGCCGGGCGTCAGTCCGGTACCGGTACGGCGGAGCAGGCGCTCGACGCATAGGCCCATTTACCCCGCATGACAGGAGGCATTCGCAGATGAATAACGACAACAGCAATCTTGTCGCCGTCGTGACGGGCGCGTCGCGGGGTGCCGGCAAAGGCATTGCGCTCGCGCTAGGCGCAGCAGGCGCGACCGTGTACGTGACTGGCCGCTCGCAGAACGAGGGCGATGCGCCGCTGCCCGGCACGATCCACGCGACCGCGCGCGAAATCGACGCGCTGGGCGGCAAAGGCATCGCCGTCGCATGTGATCACGCCGATGACGAGCAGGTGCGCTCGCTCTTTGAACGGGTCGAAAGCGAAAGCGGGCGGCTCGACATTCTCGTCAATAACGCGACCTATCTGCACGATCAGCTGATTCAGCCTGGCCCGTTCTGGGAGAAGTCGCTCGATCTTGTGGGCATCCTCGACGTTGGCTTGCGCTCCGCCTATGTAGCGAGCTGGTACGCCGCTCCACTGATGGCGAAGCGCCGCGGCGGGCTGATCGCGTTCACATCGTCATTCGGCTCGAGCTGCTACATGCACGGCGCCGCATATGGCGCGCAGAAGGCCGGTGTCGACAAGTTCGCCAAGGACATGGCCGTCGATCTTCGCCCGTACGACGTTGCCGTGGTGTCCATCTGGATGGGCCCATTGCGCACCGAGCGCACGACACGCGTGTGGGAAGCCCACCCGGATCTGTACAAGGAATTCTCGCTCGTCGCGGAAAGCCCGGAGTTCACCGGCAACGTCATCCACGCGCTGTACCGAGACCCGAACCGGATGACGCAATCCGGACAGGTGCTGATCGGCGCGGAGGCGGCGCTGGCATACGGCATTGCCGATCTTGACGGCAAGCAGCCGCCGTCCTATCGCGAGCTGCTGGGCGGTCCCGCGCAGGCGCATCCGGCGATCGTCGCCTAAGGAGGCCTCGTGGGAATACTGGACAAGAAGGTCGCTCTCGTCACCGGCGCGGGGCAGGGCGTTGGCCAGGGCGTCGCTTTCGCGTTGGCCGCGGAGGGGGCGGTGCTCGCCGTGGTCGGCCGCACGCTCGACAAGCTGCTCGCCACCTGCGAAACGATCCGCCTGCGCGGCGGCCGGGCCGAACCGTTCGTGTGCGACGTGATGGACGGCGAGCAGATCGGGCGCTGCGTCGAAGCGGTGGTCGAGCGTCTTGGCGGCGTGCAGATCCTCATCAACAACGCTCAGGTCGTGCCGCTCGGCCGCCTGCTCGAGGTGACTGACGCGGCCTTTATCGAAGGCTTCGACTCGGGGCCGCTCGCGACGCTGCGCATGATGCGCGCTTGCTATCCGTATCTGAAGGGCGACGGTGTGGTGGTGAATTTTGCGTCGTCGGCAGCGGTGCGCTGGGATGCCTCGGGCTACGGCGCATACGCGGCGACGAAGGAAGCGATTCGCGCATTGACGCGTGCTGCCGCGTGCGAATGGGGCGCGGACGGCATCCGCGTCAATGCGGTCGCGCCGCACGCTCTGTCGCCCGGCCTGAAAGGCTGGATCGACGCGAATCCGCATGAGGCCGCGGCGTTCTTCAAGACGATTCCGCTGGGACGGGTCGGCGATTGCGAGCGCGACATTGGGCGCGCGATCGTGTTTCTCGCGAGCGCGGATGCGGCTTATCTGACCGGCGCGACATTGCCGCTCGACGGCGGCCAGGCTTTTTGGGGTTAGATGCTACGTGGGGAGGGCTGTGTCAGGCGCATCCCTATGCTTGGTCTTTTGGAGAAACTTACCCGCCCATCGCGGCCTTGGCCTTCAGCCCGAGCGGAGCGATGTCCGCGGGCTTGGTGATCGCAGGAATATGGCCTTTCCTGTGGCGAGGCACAACGCCTCGGAGTGTCAGCGCGACGCCATCTTCGCGCAGTCCGTTTTGCACGGCGTACGTCACGATGCCACCGACATACTGTCGTGCTTTGGTCGCGAGGTTGGGGGCGTGGGAGGCGATCGCCTCGAGTACGGGTTTGACCTTGAATCTGGTATACGCAACAGTCGCCGATGTCTTCGGAACGCACAGGACTTACAGGCAACAAAAAACCCCGTAAGACTTTAATCTTACGGGGTTTCTCGAACTACCTCGGCTTACGCCGGAACAACTGATGGTGCCCAGGAGAGGACTCGAACCTCCACGGTGTTGCCACCGCTAGGACCTGAACCTAGTGCGTCTACCAATTCCGCCACCTGGGCACGTTTTCAAGCTAGACCGCTATTTTAGCGGGTTGGTGCAGCGTGTCAATCCCTGCCTGCAATCTAACTTCGCTCCAACTCACCGCCCGGATAAGTCGCGCAGCGAAACAATGCTGACTGCGCAACAACCGTTCTGCCAACCACCTGATCCACGCCGATAAATCAGAACCGGATCACGTAGTCTCACACAAAAAGTAAAGCCGCTCGAAAGCGGCTTTACTTTTGAATCTGGTGCCCAAGAGAGGACTCGAACCTCCACAGTGTTGCCACCGCTAGGACCTGAACCTAGTGCGTCTACCAATTTCGCCACCTGGGCAGGTGATGAACAGCAAAGAACGCCATTATAGCGAC
>DASVNP010000441.1:0-11254 GCA_036383775.1 Paraburkholderia sp.
CCGCCGCCGGTGGCCATCGCGTCGCTGCTTACACTGGCAGCGCTTCGCCGGACTGCTCGCGGGCGAGGTACTGGGCGTACCACTGCGGCCAGTTGTCGTCGTGCTTGCCGCCATTGCGCTTCTCATGCTCGCCGTGCGCGGTGGCAGCACGCCGCAACGCGGCCGCGAGGTCATTCGGCGACGTGAACTTCGTATCGCCGCTCACACGACCAGGCAGGCGCGTGGTGACTTCCTACAGCAGCCAGCTGTTGCCGTCCGGGTCGCTGAATCTGGCGTACGAGGAGTAGGTGTTGCGCTGCGGATGCGGGCCGCTCTGTGCGGGTTCGCCGGGGGTCAGGTGGAACACTTCGCTCACGTCCACGCCCAGGTCGATGAGCCCGGCGCGAGCCGCCTCGATGTCGGACACGGCGAGATAGAGCTGCGCCGAGCCTGGCGTTGCCGTCGAGACCCCCTTGCCGAAGTGGATCGAGCCCGGGGGCGTGTATTGCAGGAGCCGGAAGGCGTCTGCCCTGACGTTCCAGAACACTCACTTGCTATGGATCTTCTAGATGAAAAGTTCTCCTTTGATCGGTGGGGTGACGACAATCGCCTGACTCTCACGCTATCGCCTCTGCGTCTCCGAAGTCGAACGGTAATTAGGCATACGAAATAATTAACCTGTTCGATGACGATCTGTGAATGAATGTCAGCGAAGGCTACATCACGATGAGCAGAGCTGATGTTTATCCGGCACGACTGCTCAGGCCTTTGTCAGTGCCTCAACGAGTTCACGTGTATCGACGATGCTGTGCGCGTACGTCGACCCGTTCAGTTCAAAGGCTGCGTCCAGCATCGCGCCTGAACGCTGCGGTGGCGCCTTGACGAGCGTTACGCGCTTACTGCACATTGCGATAGCGTGCCGCCGCATGCTCCTGCGCGAAGTTCGGCAACATGGCCTGCCTCGCCGCCTGATACGCGTCCCACTGGCCGGCGTCGGGCAGCGGTGGAATCGTGACTGCTTCACGGCGATCGAAGCCGACGAGGGCGGCATCGACGAGCTCATCCACTGCCATCATGCCGGGTATCGCGTCGACGTTCCTGCCTGCTCGCGTCCAGATTTCCGTGCGTGTTGCCGCAGGCAGCACCGCTTGCACATACACGCCCTTTGACTCGAGTTCGAATTGCAGCCCCTGCGAAAGGTACAGCACGAACGCCTTGGTCGCGCCATAGACAGTCGCCCCAAATTCCGGCACCAGGCCGACCACCGACGCGATATTGACGATCGCACCCGTGCCCGCCTGCACAAAACGAGGCGCGACCGCCGCAGCGAGGCGCACGACTGCGGTCGTGTTCAGATTGACCAGCGCGGCGACAGTGTCCGGAGTCTGTTCGACGAAGGTGCCCGGCACACTCGTACCGGCGTTGTTGATCAGCACGCCGATGTGTGCGTCGTCGTGCAAGCGCGCTTCGACCTGGCCGAGTTCGGATGCATCGGTTAGGTCCGCCTTGACGATATCGACACCGACGCTATTTTCGGCACGCAATCGCGCGGCGAGTTGCTCCATGCGATCGCGGTCGCGCGCAACCAGTACGAGATCATGGCCGCGCTTCGCGAAACGATCGGCATACGTGGCGCCGATGCCGCTGGACGCGCCCGTAATGAGCACCGCGGGTTTCCTGGACATATCATTTCTCCTTTCAACATGATTACCTATGCATGATGTCTATCATGTATAAGTAATCATGTTGTCCATCATGTATAATGTCAAGCACTATCTGTGGGGAACGAAAATGAGAGTGAGTCGAGAGCAGGTTGCCGAGAACAGGCGGACGATTCTGGATGTCGCAAGCCGCCTGTTCCGCACGCAAGGCTTTGACGCAGTGACCGTCGCCGACGTGATGAAGGCCGCCGGGCTTACGCACGGCGGGTTCTACGGCTATTTCAAATCCAAGGACGATCTGATTGCGAAAACGCTCACGGATGCGCTGGCGAAGAGCGCGAGCTCAAGCACAGACGCGGACCTCGCACACTACGCGGCGGCCTACCTGTCGCCGGCTCATCGTGACAACGTCGCGGCGGGCTGTCTGATTGCAGCGCTTGGCGCAGAAGCGGTGCGGCAGACGCCAGAAGCTCGCGCGGCAATGGCAGCGGGGCTGCGGGAGCAGATCGAGCGGGTTGCGGCGAACGCGCCGCACCTCGACGCCGCAGTTGCGCGACGCAATGCAATTGGCAGCCGGGCCGCGATGCTAGGCGCCGTGATCCTTGCGCGACTTACGCAAGATCCAAAGTTTTCCGACGAAGTGCTCGAGGAGACGAAGGCGTGGATTCTGGAGAACGCGCAGAGGCTGGAGGGATGAGCATCTGGATCAGGCCAGCAGATTGGCGGCCGACAGCCGGCCAACGCCATGACCATGAGAATCAGACAGCTCGGCCGTTGGCCTGGCGTTGGGCGAGACCGCGCGGCGCGCTCAGGTGATGCGGGGGGGCCAACGATAAACAATGATGCTGGAACTGTTGTAGTCATCCTTGATGATCACATGCTCGCCATTCGATCGCAGGTACGCTCCGAGGCCATACATCGAGTCCACGTCATTGCCGACGTACGCGGTATCCGAACTGCTTTCGCAATGAACCCAAACTGCAACGTGGCGCACCGAAACGCATGGCCACCCGAGATGAACCTTCAGGTCCGTTTAAAGACCAGAAGGCGCATCTCCGACCGCTGACAAAGCTGACCTTGCTGGTTCAGCGTATCGCTGCGGATCGTCACGATGCCGCGGTCGGGTTTGGAACGCGACAGCGTGATATCCAGGACGGTGCTGACGACGTGCAGAACATCGTCCGGGCGAGTGGGTCTTGGCCACGTGATTTCGCCGCTCGCTCCAATGATGCCACCCGCAATCGGCAGACTCTGAACGAGGAGTTTCATGGTAATCGCTGCGGTGTGCCAGCCGCTCGCGGCAAGCCCTGCAAAGAAGGAGCGTTGAGCCGCCTCCTCGTCCAGATGGAAAGGTTGGGGATCGAACTGCCGCGCGAACGCGTGTATTTGGTCGACATCGAGTGCATACGCAGCACTTTTGTACACCACCCCGACCGCGAGATCTTCCAGATACAGGGTCTCTGATTTCATGCGTTACTCCTGAAACGTTATATTCGCTGATATTGGCTCTTGCGAACGCCCCTTTTGTGGTTACGTTCGACCTTGATGGCGCAATGCATAACCTCAACGATATTTCTCGACTTCCAGACTGATCTGAGGGCCGCAATCGCTGCCGGGTTACCGGCCCACACCACGAATGCGAGGTACTGCCGCCGGCGTACAAGCTGACACGGAAGACCCGAGTCGCCGGTCGTGCCGCCTCACTGTGCTGTTCAGTGACTGCGTGGACCAAACCCTGAGTAAGAGCGCAATTGACTGATCTGTGGCTGCGCGAGAAACCCGGACCTGACCAACGGGAGCGCCGACAATAGTTCTCTCAGGCGGTTTTCGTCATCTGCTTCCGAAAGCATGCAGGCTCCCCCTTCTGCTCTCAGCCATATCTGGCGCACGACCCCTGAGGCGTAGAGCCGACGGACATATTCGGCCTCCGCCTCGACGTCCTCCTTTTTAGGAGACGTCGAGGACGCGTTTTCCGAACGGGAAATCATCACGAGGTATTGCATGTCGCTCTCCTGGGAACGCATTGCGCTCCGACTATGTGTTTCGTGTGAACAAATCCGGAGCTCAGCGCCGGAACGAATTGGTCATCTCAGCCTGAAGAACGGCGCACCACTCCTCTTGCATCCGCCGAGGCATCGGCGGAGCGCCCACCGGGCAGCCAATCCGGCGCTTGATCGAACATTACATCAACTATGTTTTTCATAGTAAATGGTTTTTTCGCCTGCGAAAACTTCGCTTGATGCGCCGCCAATTTTCGGAGAAAAACTTACGTGCCGCTGTGGATTTCACTTTTAACTTGACACTATGATTTTCATATCTACAATGCAGTCACAGGCAATCTTCATCGCCAGTTGAACCGGGTTCGCGAGCGGCACAGGTGTCCGTGTAAGACGCAAGCCGTGTCGGGACACAGGTTCGATGAACCCCTTTCGGAGAAACGCAAATGACACCCGTCGCCTACGACACCAGTTCGACCGCACTGCTGTTTGTCGATCCCTATAACGACTTCCTCTCGGAGGGCGGCAAAGTCTGGCCCTTCGTCAAGGACATCGCGGCACAAGTCGGACTGCTGGACAATCTTCGGACCATCAACGGCGCCGTCCGCCGTGCCGGAATACAGGTCGTGTACGTGCCGCACCGCCGGTGGCAGCCGGGGGACTACCAGTGCTGGTGCCACCCGAGCCCGAGCCAACGCAAGATCATGGACGGTCATCATTTCGCCAAGGGCGAGTGGGGCGGCGAGTGGCATCCCGACTTCGCGCCGCAACCGGGCGACATCGTGGCGCTCGAACATTGGGGCTCGAGTGGTTTCGCCAATACGGACCTTGATTTCCAGCTCAAGCAGCATCGCATTACGCACGTGGTGATCGTCGGCCTGCTGGCCAACACCTGCATCGAGGCGACTGCTCGTTACGCGACGGAACTCGGCTACCACGTGACGCTCGTAAAGGATGCGACGGCCGCATTCCGGCAGGAAATGATGCACGCGGCGCACGACCTGAACGGGCCGACCTATGCGCACAGTATCCTCAACACGCACGAGCTCATCGATGCATTGCCGAAATCCTGAGCTGACTCCGTAACGCATTCGTCTACATGGCAGGTATCACCTGCCTTGCTGGACCAGGCAACCAGGCTTCCGGCGATCTCGCCACTCCTGCGCGATGCCGGGTTCTCCTACTCTCGGGACAACATCCATGATCTCCCCGCGCCAGGTCTTTCTGATGGCTTTGTGCTGCGCGCTCGCCGTCTCACCCATCTATTACCACCAGCCGCTCCTGCCACAGATCGCGTCGACCTTCGGCGTGCCGTCCGCTCGTGGCAGCCTGATTGCCACGCTGACCCAGCTTGGCTATGCAATTGGATTGCTGCTTTTCGTGCCGCTCGCAGACGGCGTCCAGCCGCGCACGCTGGCTTCGCGGGCCATCGTGGCGAACGCGCTGGCGCTGATCGCCTGTGCAGCCGCACCATCCTTCGTCACCTTGACCGTTTGCAGCTTCCTGGTCGGCATGACTTCGATCTCGGCGCAAATCATCATTCCTGCGGTATCCGGCAATACCACGCCTGCCACGCGCGGGCGAGTAGTCGGTTCGCTGCTGGGCGGGCTATCTTCGGGCGTCCTGCTTGCGCGCACGCTAAGCGGCATCGTTGGCGCACTTTGGGGCTGGCGCTCGATATTCGTGATCGCCTCCGCCATCGATATCGCACTGCTGTTTGTCATCAGAGAGTTGCCCATGTCGAACACGCTTGTGGCTATCCGCTACCGCGAGTTGATGCACTCGCTCGCCCGCCTCGTACGAGAGGAGCGGCTGCTACGCATCTCCGCGGCGATGGGCTTTCTTGTGTTCGCCGCCTTCAGCGCGCTGTGGGCGACACTCGCGGTGCTGCTCGCACAACCGCCCTACCACTACGGCCCTGCCACCATCGGCGCATTTGGACTGATCGGGCTGGTCGGCCTTTCGGTATCGGCACAACTCGGTGCCGTCGTCGACCGGATCGGCTCCCGCCACATCGCGACCGCGGGCGCACTAGCAGTTGCGATTGCATTCGCCTTTGTTGCAGTGGGCGGCCGCAGCCTGGTCTGGCTGATCGTCGGCATGGTGTTGCTGGATCTGGGCAACCGCGCGAGCTTTATCGCCAACCAGGCCCAGATCTATGCGCTGCGGCCCGAGGCCCGCAGCCGCCTGAATACCGTTTTCATGGTTTCGTACTTTCTTGGTGGCGCATTCGGTGCGGCGCTTGGCGGCGCCGGCGCCCTGCGCGCCGCCTGGTTAGGCCTCGCCGTGGTCGGCGTGTTGCTCGCGCTTGCGGCCGTTGCCGTCAATTCGCTCGCGTTTGGGCGAGCCAGTTCAGTCATTGCCGACGGACGGGCTTGACTCGAACACCCGCATGACGCGCACCCAGGTTTGGTGGCTGCGACATGACACCAGCCGCCGACAAGCAGTTTATTCAGGAGAATCAGATGACATTCAAGGCTCTGGTCGCAACGAAGCCGCGCGACGCGATTTCGACGCGGATCGTCACTTTGCACGACGAAGATCTCATGCCTGGTGAGGTGACTATCGCCGTCGAGTATTCAACCGTGAATTTCAAGGACGCGCTCGCCATCACCGGACACGCGGAGATCATTCGCGAGTTTCCGTTAGTTCCGGGTATCGACCTGGCCGGCACCGTCGAGGCATCTGCCTATCCCGGCATCTCAGTCGGCGACCGCGTCGTCGTCAACGGGTGGGAGTTGAGCCAGAGTCATCACGGCGGATTTGCGCAGAAGGCGCGCGTGAAAGGCGAATGGGTGGTCAAGCTCCCGGCCGCCTTTTCCACCCGGGACGCAATGGCGATCGGTACCGCCGGATACACGGCCATGTTGTCCGTGCTGGCGCTCGAACACGGCGGCCTTTCGCCCCGGCGCGGCGATGTCCTCGTCACCGGCGCGAACGGCGGCGTCGGCTCGATCGCGATCGCCATCCTGTCCGGCCTCGGCTATCGCGTCGTCGCATCAACCGGACGCCGCGAAGAGGCCGACTATCTGCGCAACCTTGGTGCGGCGGAGATCATCGACCGACGCACGCTCTCCGAGCCGGGTGCCCCGATCGCGCGGGAACGCTGGGCGGGTGCCGTGGACTCCGTCGGCCATCACACGCTTGCGAACGTGTTGGCCCAGACGCAGTACCGAGGCGTGGTCGCCGCCTGCGGCCTCGCGCAAGGATCAAGCCTCCCAGGTTCGGTCCTGCCCTTCATCCGGCGTAACGTGACCCTTGCGGGCATCGATTCCGTCAACGCCCCGCAGACAGTGCGCATCGAGGCCTGGTCGCGGCTGGCGCACGACCTCGACCTGGACAAACTCGGCCGCGCGATGACCGTGGTCGGACTCGCCGAGGTTCCCGCGATCGCACACCAGATGCTGGAAGGCAAGGTGCGAGGCCGTACGGTCGTCGACGTCAATGCGTAGATGCCCTTTTTGGTCATGCATCTCCAGATGCCTGCGCACACCACAACAACCTTGATTCAGGAGTTCAGCGCACAGAGCAGCATGGACGATAGCGCTGGATGAATCATTCAGACCTGCTCTTCGCGGCCCGATACACCTCGCGCCTTTTCTCGCGTTCTTTTGCGAACGTCGTGCTCAAGATTGCGTCGAGATCGCGCCGCTCTACGTACTCGCCGCAGGACGGGCAGATATAGTCAAGGCCGACCTCGTGCCCACATACCCGATGTGTGAACCGTACGGCGACTTCTTCGCCTTTGCTCTTGCACCAGGTTTCACCCCATGTACGTAGTGCCTGGATCACTGGGTAGTACGCCCGCCCCTTCTCCGTGAGCTGGTACTCGTAGCGCACCGGCCTTTCCTGATACGGTTGGCGCTCGAGCATCCCATCTGCTTCGAGCGACTTCAGACGCGTGGCCAGCATCTGTGGCGTCGCCTCGGTCTGAATCTGGATTTCCTCGAATCGGGTCGCACCCATGTACATCTCGCGCAGGACAAGCGTTGTCCACTTGTCACCGACAACTTCCGTCGATCGCGCAACCGGGCATACCGTGCTGACTGCCTTCTCTCTGCGCTTCATTTCGCCTCCATCTTAACTTTTGTTTTCATAGTAGCACGAATTAGACGCCCGCGGATACGCAGCTGACCAGGTCATCTCGGGGCGCGTTAGACCTCGGACATGACGTGGGGTTAACTTTTCAACTTAAAACTATGATTTTCATATCTATAATCAGTCTGTGTGACGTCCATGCACGAAACTTCGCGCAGACGAATTGCGCAGCCGGACTCCGGTTGCGACACGCCCCGCCCGAATCCGCTTTCCGGAGAACATCATGTCTGCCCCTGTCTATCGCGCCGAGCACACTGGTCTTTTGCTGGTTGACCCTTACAACGATTTCCTGTCGCATGGCGGCAAGATCTTCCCGATGATCGAGGCAGTCGCCAATGACGTCCGGCTCCTCGACAACCTGCGCGCAGCCGTGGGCGCCGCTCGCCAAGCCGGGATTCAGGTCTTCTATGTACCGCATCGTCGCTGGCAGCCCGGCGATTATGAAGACTGGGACCATCCCCACCCGACGCAATTGATCGTACAAAAGCGCCAGTCCTTCGCGAAGGGAACGTGGGGCGGCGAATGGCACCCTGATTTCGTTCCGCAGGAAAACGACATCATCATTCACGAGCATTGGGCACAGAGCGGCTTCGCGAACACGGATCTCGACTTCCAGCTCAAGCAGCACAGAATCTCGCACGTCGTCACCGTCGGCCTGCTTGCCAATACCTGCATCGAATCCACCGCGCGCTTCGCGATGGAACTCGGCTACCACGTCACGCTTGTGCGCGATGCGACCGCCGCCTTTTCGCCGGAAATGATGCGCGCCGCTCACGAGCTGAACGGCCCCACGTTTGCTCATTCGATCGTCTCGACGGCGGAGTTGCTGGCCACACTTCCAGCTTGAGAGGAATAGAGAGTGATCCAATGCCGAATCTCCTGCGTTGGTACACTTTGCTTGCGACGCGTACCGGTTTCACCAAGCACGTTGACGTTGACGTTGAACTGAATCCATGACGACAGAACCGATCACCCTTTATGCCTGGAACACGCCGAATGGCCGCAAGGTCAGCGTTGCGCTTGAGGAAATGGCATTGCCGTATGTCGTACGACCCGTGAATATCGCGAGCCGCGAGCAATTCGAGCCCGCGTTTCTCTCCATCAGCCCGAACAACAAGATTCCGGCCATCGTCGATCCACAAGGCCCGGACGGACGGCCCATCAGCGTATTCGAGTCTGGCGCGGTCCTGCTCTATCTTGGAGAAAAGACCGGCAAATTCCTCCCGGTCAGCCTGCGCGAGAGGGTGCCGGTGATTGAATGGCTGATGTGGCAGATGGGAGGCTTCGGCCCGATGCCCGGCCAGGTGCATCACTTCGCTGCGCTCGCTTCAGAAGACGACAAGCGATATGGGCTGAAGCGCTTCTCGGATGAAACGCGCCGGCTCTATTCGGTGCTGAACAGAAGGCTGGCCGACCAAGTGTATGTGGCTGGCGAGCTTTCGGTCGCGGACTTCGCAATCCTCGGCTGGGCGTGGCGACACGAGCGGCACAAAGTCAATCTTGCCGACTACCCGAACGTGAAGCGATGGTACGAGGCCCTGTTCGAGCGTCCCGCGGTGAGACGGGGTTTCGAGGTCAAGCTTGACGGAAGTTGAGCTGGTTGCACTGCATGAGTGCAGTGCAACCAGCAGTCTTGTCAGTTGTCTTCCTGGCCCGGAGTCCATTAACCGAATGTCGCTTTTGCCCGTCTAAGCTGACGCGCGCATTCTCGTAGGTCGAGTGACCGCTCCGGGTCGAAAGTACGCATTCGCACGGTTGAAGATTGACTCCCGGCCTCATGTCGCCACGAACGGCAGAAAAGCAACCTGAAGCCGCCGCATAACCGGTGCCAGCTGAGCGGCCGCTGAGGCCGAGAAGCAGGCAGACGCCGCCCTGCCCGATCGAATCCACCACTGCTATCAAGAGGCAGTGGCCGTGATACTGCGGCTTATCACGGCAACGGCGTCGTCTGGAATGCGCAACACGATGCCCGTTACCTAACGGTTCGGCTCCATGTCTGTAACCACATACCCGGCAGCCCCATTCAGGGCGTGACTGACACAAAAAAATCATATTCGCGGTCAACCTGAGCCCCGATGGGTCCTGCGGTTGAGGCCCTAACTGAAGGGCCGAATACTGATCTCATTCTTCCTTGACTTGGTCTGCGTCCGACCTATCACCAAAATACCGCGCCGCACAGGAGACAGGGATGCAGCAAGCTGCGGAGACTTTGACCTCCCTTGCGGGCAGGCTCGCCGCGCAGTATGTGCGCATGATCTACCGAACACCAGCAGTACTCAACTGAGAATCAGAAGATTGCCATCGCTGAGTTCGCGGCGGCACACGGGATTACGGTCATCGCGACCTACGAAGACGCTGGTAAAAGTGGTGTGACGCTGAAAGGACGACCGGCGCTGGTTCTGCTGCTTCAGGATGTGCAGGCACTCACCCATGCGTTCATCGGCAAGTGACTTAATAACCTCGACGATCTTTTCGACCCGCAGCGAAGCGGTACAGCAAAGTAGTGCTCGGGCGGCGAACACACATTGCCTTGCGTGTGTCTTCAAGATTCCACAGGCTCAGCAGTTAAACCAGGCCACCGCAGCACATCGACCATCTCCGGCACCAACGCGAACAGGTCCCCGGCTAGGCCGTAATCCGCCACGCTGAAAATCGGCGCTTCGGGGTCCTTGTTGATCGCGACGATCACCTTCGAATCCTTCATGCCCGCCAGATGCTGGATCGCACCCGAGATGCCGACTGCCACGTACAGTTGTGGCGCGACGATCTTGCCGGTCTGGCCGACCTGATAGTCGTTCGGCACGAAGCCCGCATCGACGGCCGCGCGCGATGCGCCCAGCGCCGCGTTCAGCTTGTCCGCCAGCGGCTCCAGCACCTTCGTGTAGTTCTCACCGTTGCCCAGACCCCGGCCACCCGACACGATGATCTTCGCCGACGTCAGTTCCGGACGGTCCAGCTTCGTCACTTCACGGCTCACGAACTGCGAGAGGCCGCTGTCCGCTGCGGCTTCGATCTTCTCGATTGCAGCGCCGCCGCCTTCCGCTGCGACTGCGTCGAAACCGGTCGTGCGCACCGTGACGACCTTGATCGGGTCAGCCGATTGCACCGTTGCGATTGCGTTGCCCGCGTAGATCGGGCGCTCGAACGTGTCCGCGCTGCCCACAGCCGTGATGTCGCTGATCTGCGCGACATCGAGCTTTGCCGCGATGCGCGGCGTGATGTTCTTGCCCGAAGCGGTCGCCGGCGCGAGGATGTGCGTGTAGTTCTTCGCGATCGCGATCACCGTCGCCTCGACGTTCTCCGCGAGGCCGGCTTCGAGTTGCGGCGCATCCGCGAGCAGCACCTTCGAAACGCCCGCGATCTTCGCTGCCGCATCCGCCGCAGCCTGGGCGTTGTGACCCGCCACCAGCACGTGCACGTCGCCACCAATCTTCTGCGCCGCTGCGACCGTGTTCAGCGTCGCGGCCTTGATCGAGGCGTTGTCGTGTTCTGCTATTACAAGACTAACCAGATTCGTCA
>DASVNP010000442.1:0-18701 GCA_036383775.1 Paraburkholderia sp.
GGCCTGGGGCTGATTTCGCCTGTTGGCAATAATGTTGCCGACGGCTGGGCCAATCTGGTCGCCGGCAAGTCGGGTATTGCCAATATCACGAAGTTCGATGCATCGAACTTTTCGACTCGTTTCGCCGGCGAGGTGAAGGGCGTCAATATCGAGGACTACATCCCCGGTAAGGAAGCGCGCCACATGGATACGTTCATCCATTACGGCGTGGCTGCAGGCATCCAGGCGATGCAGGACAGCGGCCTCGAAGTCACCGACGAGAATTCGGAGCGCATCGGCGTGGTGGTCGGTTCGGGCATCGGTGGCTTGCCGATGATCGAAGCCACGCAAACCGAGCTGCTCAATCGCGGCCCGCGCCGCATTTCGCCGTTCTTCGTGCCGGCATCGATCATCAACATGATCTCCGGGCATCTGTCGATCAAGTTCGGCCTCAAGGGTCCGAATCTCGCCATCGTTACCGCGTGTACGACGGGTCTGCACTGTATTGGCGAGGCTTCGCGCCTGATCGAATACGGCGACGCCGACGTGATGGTCGCAGGCGGTGCCGAATCGACCGTGTCGCCGCTCGGCGTCGGCGGCTTTGCGGCGGCGCGCGCGCTGTCGCAACGCAATGACGATCCGGCAACGGCGAGCCGTCCATGGGACAAGGATCGCGACGGCTTTGTGTTGGGCGAGGGTGCCGGCGTGATGGTGCTCGAAGAGTACGAACACGCGAAGGCGCGCGGCGCGAAGATTTACGCCGAAATCAGCGGCTACGGCATGAGCGGCGACGCTTATCACATGACCGCACCGCTGGAAGACGGCGACGGCGCACGCCGCTGCATGCTGGCCGCGATGAAGAACGCGGGTGTCAACGCCGACCAGGTGAATTACCTGAACGCGCACGGCACGTCCACGCCGCTCGGCGACCTTGCTGAAACCACCGGTATCAAGCGCGCTTTCGGCGACCACGCCAAAGACATGGTCGTGAACTCGACCAAGTCGATGACCGGTCACCTGTTGGGCGGCGCCGGCGGCCTGGAATCGGTGTTCACCGTGCTGGCCGTGCATCATCAGGTGTCGCCGCCGACCATCAACATCTTCAACCAGGACCCGGCCTGCGACCTGGACTACTGCGCCAACACCGCGCGGGAAATGAAGATCGACGTCGCGCTGAAGAACTCGTTCGGGTTCGGCGGCACGAACGGCACGCTGGTCTTCAAGCGCGCCTGATCGTCCGAGAGTTCGTGACGCGTCAGTCCACAGCGCCGGCTCTGCCGGTGCTTGCCCCTGAATCGGCAACGTCCGACGGAGCGCCGCAGCGGATCGCGCTGCGGCGCTCCGTCGCCATGCGCATCATGTTGGGGGTTTTCGTTTTGACGGCAACGACGGCCGTCTATGCCTGCCTCGCGGCGCATCTGGGTGCGTGGCAGGCGGTTCCGCTGACGCTAGCCGTGAGCGCGTTGCTCGTGCTTGGCGCGCACCGGCATGAGCGGGCGCAACCCGTCGCCCTCAAAATCGGGCCGAACGACCTGTCTGTGTGGGGCCGGGCGGGCGTGCCACTGGCGCAAGGGCGCATTGTGGGCTGCTCGCAGTGGAGCGGCCGATTGCTGATTCTGGCGCTCGCGCCCGAGCGGGGCCGCACGCGCACTTTACTGTTTGCCGCCGACGCTCTCCCGGCATCCGTCTTCCGGGAACTGGCCGTGCTGGGCCGGCGTGGCGCCGGCGCCTGACTGTAACGACTGTAACCGCTGTTACCGGAGTAACGTCCCATCGATGATGGGGACGCTACAATGGTGCCCCGCCATGCGCCCTATAGTTAACGGATTTATCAGGTGAGCGAAAAAGAAATTGATCAGATGCTGGTCGAGCGCGTCCAGAAGGGCGACAAGGCCGCGTTCGAGCTTCTGGTCTCCAAATACCACCGCAAGATTCTCCGGCTGATCTCGCGCCTCGTGCGGGACCCCGCCGAAGTGGAAGACGTCGCCCAGGACGCCTTTATCAAGGCGTACCGGGCGCTGCCGCAGTTTCGCGGGGAATCGGCTTTTTATACGTGGTTGTACCGGATTGCGGTCAACACGGCAAAGAACTACCTTGCGACCCAAGGGCGGCGCGCGCCGACATCGACCGAAGCGGATGCTGAAGAAGCTGAAACTTTCTCGGACGCGGACCAACTAAGGGATATCAACACGCCTGAGTCGATGTTGATGAGCAAGCAGATCGCTGAGACGGTCAATGCTGCAATGGCGGTTTTACCGGAAGAGTTGCGCACCGCCATTACTCTTCGTGAAATTGAGGGTTTGAGCTACGAGGAAATCGCTGAGATGATGGGTTGCCCAATCGGCACAGTCAGATCACGAATTTTCCGCGCTCGCGAAGCCATTGCGGCAAAATTGCGTCCGTTGCTTGACACACCTGAAGGCAAGCGCTGGTAACTCGCCAGCGGCCGAGCGGGGCGCGGGTGCAATATCTGGATTAGTGGTGTCACTACGGGGTATTTGTAAGATGGGGAGCATCATGGGGTCGGTCTCGGTGCAATCGCAAGCCAGCTCGCGCGGCGAGCGTCTGTCCGCTTTTGTCGACGGCGAGCTGTTCGGCGAAGAGCATCTGAATCTGGACACGTTTTTTTCCGAACTGAACGGCGAGGATCGCGCCGCCTGGTCGAGCTATCACCTGATCGGCGACGCTTTGCGTTCCGACGATCTGGCGGTCAGCCCGGCGGCGAGCAGCGCGTTCCTGAGCGGATTTGCGGCGCGCTTCGAGAGCGAGCCGCATGTGCTGGCGCCTGCCGCCATGCCGGTCGCGCGCCGTCTGCTGGCGCTGCGCCGCCGTGTCGTGCCGGCCTTTGCCGTGGCTGCCGCTGCCGCCACGCTGACGTGGATCGTGGTGCCGCAACTGCAAGGCGTGCCGGGCGGCCCAGGCGCGCAGCTGGCGTCGGTCCAGTCGCATGGCGACGCAATGCAACGCGTGGCCATGGCCTCGGTGCCGGCAGCTACGCTCCAGCCGGTCGCGCAAGACGCCAACATCATTCGTGACGCCAGTCTCGACCAGTATCTGGAAGCTCACCAGCAATTCGCGCAGCAACCGGTCATGCCCGGTTCGATGCCGCTGATCCGCGCTGCCGCTGTTACTACGCAAGGCCAATAGTTTGATGCAGACTTCGCGGTTGAATAAAACGACTATCTGGGGGCGGTTGCCGGCATTCGTGTTCTGCGCAGCCGTATTGTTAGCCGCCACACCGCGGGTCTTCGCGCAAACCAATGATCCGCTCGTCGCCCATCGCACGGCCGCGGATCTGCTCGATCGCATCCACCAGGCCGCGCAGCAGCAGAACTACGAAGGTGCGTTCGTCTATCAGCGTGGCAATTTCGTCCAGACCTCGCGGATCGCGCACTATGCGACCCGTACTGATGGCGAGTTCGAGCAGCTTGAAAGCCTCGACGGCAAGCCGCGCAAAATGCTGCGTCATAACGACGAGCTCTATACGTTCGTGCCGGAGCGGCATCTGTGCGTCGTCGAAAAACGTCAGAACAAAGACTCGTTCCCGGCGCTCCTGGCGGTGAGCGGCGAGCAGGTGCTGTCGGTCTACGAGCCCAAGCTGCTCGGCGACGATCGTGTTGCCGGCGTCGACAGCCAGGTGATCGAGCTCGATCCGAAAGACGCGTATCGCTTCGCCTACAAGCTGTGGGCCGACAAGAAAACTGGCCTCCTGCTGCGTGCGCAGACACTTGACCCGAATGGTCAGGTGCTCGAACAACTGTCGTTTTCCCAGATTCGCATCGGCGTGCCGGTCGACAAGGCCGCAATCGTCAACGGTATTCGTAATACGGCAGGCTGGACGGTGGTGCGTCCGCCGGTCGAGCCGGTCGATATGGCCGCGCAAGGCTGGCAAATCACGCCCACCGTGCCGGGCTTCCGCATGATTCGCGAGTTGCGCCGTCCCATGGCCGCGCGTGACGCGGGCCAGCCGACCATTCCGGTGGACCAGGCCGTGTTTTCCGATGGCCTGGCGGCCATTTCGGTGTTCGTCGAGCCGGTCGAGAACAACACGCGCAAGGAAGGCGCAGGCAGCAGCGGCGCCACGCACGTGCTCGTCAAGCGCCGCGGCGACTTCTGGATTACTTTGCTTGGTGAAGTGCCCCAGAGCACATTGCAGCAATTTGCGTCTGCCATAGAATATAAAGCTCCGAAGTAATCCTCCGAATCCTGTATCCCTCGGCTCGCTACGATATGACGACTTTCTCGGTGCGCAAATTCCTCGCGGCCGCGGTGGTGGTGGCATGTTTGCCACTTTTGCCGCATACGGCATCGGCGGCGCCCGCTGCCAGTCTGCCCGACTTTACTGAACTGGTCGACAAGGTCGGCCCGGCGGTCGTCAACATTCGCACGACTACTCGTGTGTCCAGCAGCGGTGCCCGTGGCGGGTTGCCACCCGGCATGGACGACGGCGACATGTCGGAGTTTTTCCGTCGCTTCTTCGGCATTCCGTTGCCGCAATCTCCGCAATCCCCTGGCACCCCGCGCGGTGGCGATAACGGTGGAAGCGGCGGAAGCGGTGGCAGCCAGGACACGCCGGATAACGGCGATTCCGAACAGAACAGCGGCGTGGGCTCGGGCTTTATCCTGTCGGCGGACGGTTACGTCATGACCAACGCGCACGTCATCGACGACGCGGACACGATCTACGTCACGCTCACCGACAAGCGCGAATTCAAGGCAAAACTGATCGGTGTGGATGATCGCACCGACGTCGCAGTCGTGAAAATCAGTGCCGCCAATCTGCCCACCATCACGATCGGCGATTCGAACAAGGTGCGCGTGGGCGAGTGGGTGGTCGCGATCGGCTCGCCGTTCGGTCTCGAGAACACGGTGACGGCCGGCATCGTCAGCGCCAAGGGGCGCGACACCGGAGACTATCTGCCGTTCATCCAGACCGACGTCGCGGTGAATCCGGGCAATTCGGGTGGTCCGCTGATCAACATGCAGGGCGAGGTGATCGGCATCAACTCGCAGATCTATAGCCGCACCGGCGGCTTCATGGGCATCTCGTTCGCGATTCCGATCGACGAGGCGATGCGCGTGGCCGACCAGTTGAAGGCGTCGGGCAAGGTCGTGCGTGGCCGGATCGCAGTGGCGATCGGCGAAGTGACGAAAGACGTGGCCGATTCGCTCGGTCTGCCCAAGGCGCAGGGCGCACTGGTCAGCAGCGTCGAGCCGGGTGGTCCGGCCGACAAAGCCGGCGTTCAGCCAGGTGACATCATCCTGAAGTTCAACGGTCATTCGGTCGATACGGCAACGGATTTGCCGCGTATGGTCGGCGACACGAAACCGGGCACCAAGTCGACGATCACGATCTGGCGCAAGGGCCAGACGCGCGATCTGCCGGTGACGATTGCCGAGATGCAGCCGGACAAGACGGCCAAGGCGGATCAGAAGAAGCCGCAACCGCCGAAGCAGCGTGCCACGAATGCGCTGGGTGTGGCCGTCAGCGACATTCCTGCCGATCAGCTGAAGACGTTGAAACTGCACAATGGCGTGCAGGTCGACGCTGTGGACGGTCCTGCAGCACGCGTCGGTCTGCAAAAGGGCGACATCATTCTGCGGGTGGGCGACACCGATATTACGAGCGCGAAGCAGTTCGACGACGTGAGTTCGCATCTCGATCCGCAGAAGATGGCCGCTTTGCTGGTTCGCCGTGGCGAGAACACACAGTTCGTGCCGATTCGCCCGCGTAGCGCCCAGAAATGACGAGGACGGCACCGCTTACGCTCTACGGGCGCTTGTGGTGCCACCTCTGCGATGACATGCGCGCGGCGCTCGAGCCCTTGCTGGCTGAGTTCGGCGTGCAAGTCGAGGTGATCGACATCGACAGCGATCCGGTGCTGGAAGCCCGTTATAACGAATGGGTGCCGGTTCTGGTCTACGGCGGCGTTGAGCTGTGCCACTATCATCTCGACGTCGAACGGGTTCGCGCCGCGCTCGCCGCGCGTGTTGCGGCGGCGCCATGAGCTTGCTTTGGCCCGCGGGCACAGGGCAAATGCCGGGCCGTTCGCCCTGAGTTCCGTGCCGGGTTTATTCCGGGTTTTGTCCCTTTTCCGAGCCGTCTTTTCCACCCGTGCTTCGCAAGATGCGCCGGGCGATAGCCTTTTCGGCTAAAATAGATAGGTTTTTCACCTACTTACAAGGCGTGCTCCGCTATTGTCCGAGCGCGCCTTTTTCGCTTGATCGGTACTGAATGGATCATATTCGTAACTTCTCGATCATTGCGCACATCGACCATGGCAAGTCGACGCTCGCCGATCGCATCATCCAGATTTGCGGCGGGCTGTCCGACCGTGAGATGGAATCCCAGGTGCTCGACTCGATGGATCTCGAGCGCGAGCGCGGCATAACCATCAAGGCGCAAACGGCCGCATTGACGTACAAGGCCCGTGACGGGCAAGTCTATAACCTGAACATGATCGACACGCCGGGCCACGTCGACTTCT
Organism: Paraburkholderia sp.; assembly: GCA_036383775.1. Taxonomy (GTDB): domain Bacteria; phylum Pseudomonadota; class Gammaproteobacteria; order Burkholderiales; family Burkholderiaceae; genus Paraburkholderia. Next base: position 6,468 of record DASVNP010000442.1, read on the forward strand.
CGTACGAAGTCAGCCGCTCGCTGTCCGCATGCGAGGGCGCGCTGCTGGTGGTCGACGCGAGTCAGGGCGTGGAAGCGCAAACGGTGGCCAACTGCTATACGGCAATCGAACTCGGCGTCGACGTGATTCCGGTGCTCAACAAGATCGACCTGCCGGCCGCGAACCCCGAAAACGCGATCGCCGAAATCGAAGACGTGATCGGCATCGACGCAACGGACGCAACGCATTGCAGCGCAAAGACCGGCCTGGGCGTCGAAGACGTGCTCGAGGCGCTGATCGCTAAAGTGCCGCCGCCCAAGGGCGATCCCGAAGCGCCGTTGCAGGCGCTGATCATCTACTCGTGGTTCGACAACTACGTCGGCGTCGTGATGCTGGTGCGTATCGTCAACGGCACGCTGCGTCCCAAGGACAAGATCCGCCTGATGGCGACCGGCGCGCAATATCCGGTCGAACATATCGGTGTGTTCACGCCGAAGTCGAAGAATCTCGAATCGTTGTCGGCCGGGCAGGTGGGCTTCATCATCGCCGGCATCAAGGAATTGGCCGCAGCGAAAGTGGGCGACACCGTCACGCTGGTGAACCGTCCGGCCCCCGAACCACTGCCCGGCTTCAAGGAAGTGAAGCCGCAGGTGTTCGCTGGTCTCTATCCGGTCGAAGCAAACCAGTACGACGCATTGCGCGATTCGTTGGAAAAGCTGAAGCTGAACGACGCCTCGCTGATGTACGAGCCGGAGGTGTCGCAGGCGCTCGGCTTCGGTTTCCGTTGCGGCTTCCTCGGGCTGTTGCACATGGAGATCGTGCAGGAACGTCTCGAGCGCGAGTTCGACATGGACCTGATCACCACGGCGCCAACCGTGGTGTACGAAGTCCTGCAGCGCGACGGCACGACCATCATGGTCGAGAATCCGGCCAAGATGCCGGAGCCGTCGAAGATCGAAGAAGTGCGCGAGCCGATCGTCACCGTGAACCTGTACATGCCGCAAGACTATGTCGGCTCGGTGATCACGCTGTGCACGCAAAAGCGCGGCACGCAGATCAACATGCAGTATCACGGCCGCCAGGTGCAGCTGACCTATGAAATCCCGATGGGCGAAGTCGTGCTCGATTTCTTCGATCGTCTGAAGTCGATCTCGCGCGGTTATGCGTCGATGGATTACGAGTTCAAGGAATACCGCGCGGCGGATGTCGTGAAGGTCGACATGCTGATCAACGGCGACAAGGTCGACGCGCTGTCGGTCATCGTGCACCGTTCGCAAAGCCAGTATCGCGGCCGCGAAGTGGCGGCGAAAATGCGTGAGCTGATTCCGCGCCAGATGTACGACGTTGCGATCCAGGCCACCATCGGCGCGAACATTATCGCGCGCGAGAACATTAAAGCGTTGCGTAAGAACGTGCTGGCAAAATGCTACGGCGGTGACATTTCGCGTAAGAAGAAGCTGCTCGAAAAGCAGAAGGCAGGCAAGAAGCGGATGAAGCAGGTGGGGTCGGTCGAGATTCCGCAAGAGGCTTTCCTCGCGATTCTGCGTGTCGAAGACAAATAAGACGAACAACGGAACCCTATGAATTTTGCGCTGATTCTTTTTGTGCTCGTTATTTTGACGGGCGTCGCATGGGTCGCAGACAAACTGGTTTTCATGCCGCAACGGCGCCGCGCGGCGGATGCCGTAGTCGCCGAGTTCGACCGTCAGCAGGCACGCGTCGGTGAGCGCTTCGCCGACGAAAACGCGGCGCAAACGCGCGCCCGTCTGCGCGACGACAAGCTGCGCCAGCCGTGGTGGCTCGAGTATTCGGCGAGCTTTTTTCCGGTGATTCTGGTGGTGTTCGTGGTGCGCTCGTTCGTGGTCGAGCCGTTCAAGATTCCCTCGGGGTCGATGGTGCCGACGCTGCTGGTGGGCGACTTCATTCTCGTCAACAAATTCGACTACGGCATCCGTCTGCCCATCACCAATACGAAAATCACCGAAGGCCGTGCGCTTCAGCGTGGCGACGTGGTGGTGTTCCGTTACCCGAAAGACGAATCGGTCGACTACATCAAGCGCGTGATCGGCCTGCCGGGCGACACCATCGCGTATCAGGACAAGCAGCTGACCATCAACGGCAAGCCGGTGCCGGAAACGCCGCTGCCCGATTATCTCGACGAAGAGCGTCTTGGCTACGCGAAGCAGTTCGAAGAAGATCTCGACGGCCGCAAGAATGCGATTCTGAACAATCCTGCTGTGCCGCCGTTCATCGTCGGTGCGGAAGATTATCCGTATCGCGACAACTGCACGTACAACGCACGCGGCGTGATCTGCAAGGTGCCGCCGGGCAATTACTTCATGATGGGCGACAACCGCGATAACAGCGCGGACAGCCGTTACTGGGGTTTTGCGCCGGACAAGAATGTTGTCGGCCGTGCGTTCTTCATCTGGATGAACTTCAGCAATCTGAAACGCATCGGCTCATTCAACTGAGTTCGCCTGCGTTGAGTACTCGATTGATTGCACGACACGCCGCGCGGTTGGCCCTACGTAGGTCAAGTCAGTCGCGGCGTGTTATCACGCTACATTAAGATCCCGCGGTAACGTCGCTTCACCACGCTTGTTCCGCTAGCCGTCCCGCGTTTTCGCCGGGTCAGGCGCCCGCGTTATACTCTGCCCATGCCCCAATCTCCGTTGGAAAGCCGTTTGCGCTACGAATTTCGCAATGCGGAATTATTGCGCCAGGCTTTAACACACCGCAGTCACAGTTCCACGCATAACGAACGGCTCGAGTTTCTCGGCGATTCCGTTCTAAATTGCGCGGTGGCTGCGCTTTTGTTCCAACGTTTCGGCAAGCTGGACGAGGGCGATCTGTCGCGCGTGCGCGCCAATCTGGTCAAGCAGCAGTCGCTGTACGAAATCGCTCAGGCCCTTAATATTTCCGAAGGCCTGAGACTGGGCGAAGGCGAGTTGCGCAGCGGCGGCTTCCGCAGGCCCTCGATCCTCGCTGATACGCTCGAAGCCGTGTTGGGCGCTGTATTCCTCGACGGCGGTTTCGAAGCCGCTCAGACGGTCATTAAGCGCCTCTACGTGCCGATTCTCGACCACATCGACCCGCGCACGCTCGGCAAAGACGCCAAAACGCTGCTGCAGGAATATCTGCAGGGTCACAAGATCGCACTGCCCACCTACACAGTGGTCGCAACGCATGGTGCGGCGCACAATCAGCAATTCGAAGTCGAATGCACGGTGCCGAAGCTGGACGTGAAAGTGTCGGGCTCCGGCGCAAGCCGTCGCGCGGCGGAGCAGGCGGCCGCCAAGAAGGCGCTCGACGAAGTCATGGCCGCCGCGCCTGCGGCGGTTGTCAAGCCGAAGCGCTCGAAGGGCGCCCGCGCGGCGAAGCGCGTCGAGCCGGAGATCGTCCCAGGCGTGACCGGCGTGCAGGCCGCGCTGGATTTGCGCAGCCCTGACCGCAAGACTGAACGCGGTACGGTGCGTGGCGAGTCCCGTACGGCCGCCGCGGCGGAACCGGCTGCCGAACGTCCCACGCCGGCCCCCGTGGCCGCGCCGTTGGCGGTGATTCGCGCGGCGCACGTCGAATACAGCGGACAGGAGAAATCCGAGCGCGCCGAGAAGGCCGACCGGGCGGACAAAGCGACTGCTCACGCGAGCGACAAATCCGCTGACAAAGGCGCAGCGGACAAACCAGCCGAACGGCCGGAGGCGAAAACCGCGGAAACAAAGCCCGCAGACGCCAAACCCGCCGATCCCCGGCCCGAAACCGCCGTCCGCAGCGCCGACAAACACCGCAACCGCGAGGCCTCCGCCGCTCCAGCCGTATCCGCGCCGAGCGCGGCGGCGCCCACCGAACACGAACCCGGCGTAGCCGACGCAGTGCAAACGCGCGTCGCCGACGCGGGCCATTGATTGCCCTCGGCGCGCCATTTCCGCGTGCCGACCTGAACCTGCCGTAGCCCGAATATGAACGCTCCCACTCCCACTGGTTTCCGCTGCGGCATGGTCGCGATCGTCGGCCGCCCCAATGTCGGCAAGTCCACGCTGATGAACGCGCTGGTCGGCCAGAAAGTCAGTATCACGTCGCGCACGGCGCAGACCACGCGCCATCGCATCACCGGCATTCATACGCTGGAAGACTCGCAGTACATTTTTGTCGACACGCCGGGTTTTCAGACCAAGCACAGCGGCGCGCTGAACCGCTCGCTCAATCGCGCGGTCACGTCCACGCTGACTTCTGTGGACGCGATTCTGTTCGTGATCGAAGCCGGTCGTTTCGGCGCGGACGACCAGCAGGTGCTCGACCTGATTCCGCCCTCGGTGCCCACGCTGCTGATCGCCAACAAGCTCGATCGCGTGTCGGATAAGGATTCGCTGTTTCCGTTCATGCAAAAGGTCAGTGCGCTGCGCCAGTTCAGCGAGATCGTGCCGTTGTCGGCCAAGAATGCCGACGACATCAAGCGGCTCATGGCGACCGTCAAGCCGTTCCTGCCGGAAGGCGCGCCGATCTATGGCGAAGACGACCTGACCGATCGCAGCGAGCGCTTCCTTGCCGCGGAAATCCTGCGTGAAAAAGTTTTCCGTTGGACCGGCGACGAGCTGCCGTACACGAGCACCGTGCTGATCGACAAGTTCGAAACGGAAGGGCGTCTGCGCCGCATTTTCGCGACCATCATGGTCGACCGCGACATGCACAAGGCGATGATCATTGGCCAGAAGGGCGCCAAGCTGAAGCAGATCAGCACGGAAGCGCGCCTCGATATGGAAAAGCTGTTCGACGGTCCGGTGTATCTGGAAACCTTCATCAAGGTGAAGAGCGGCTGGGCCGACAACGAAGCTGGACTTCGTGCGTATGGGTACGAATGAAGCGTGGATGACGCTGAATTCCGACACCGACCCGGACGACCCGGAGCCGGACGCGCCGGCGCGCGAGCCGTCCAAACCTGCTCGTAGTACCAGAAAAGCTTCCCGTCAAAATGCGCAGGGCGCCGAGGGCGAGCCGCATCAGGCTCCGGCGCGCCGCGCACCGCGCGCTTCCGCTTCCGCGTCGGTTTATCGCATCGCCGAACAACCCGCATTCGTTCTCCATAGCTATCCGTATCGCGAGACCAGCCTGATCATCGACGTGCTTTCGCGCGATCACGGCCGTCTCGCGCTCGTCGCGAAGGGCGCGAAACGTCCGCACTCCGCGCTGCGCGGCGTGTTGCAGACGTTCCAGCCGCTCGCGCTGTCGTGGTCGGGCAAATCCGAAATGCGCACGCTGACCGGCGCCGAATGGGTCGGCGGCATGTTGCCGTTGGCGGGCGACGCGCTGTTGTGCGGTTTCTATGTCAATGAACTGCTGGTCAAATTCTGCGCGCGCGAAGACCCGCATCCGCAGTTGTTCCATCACTACGTCGTCACGATGACGCGTCTCGCGCACGACGAGCCGCCCGTGCAGGTGCTGCGTTCGTTCGAGCGCGTGTTGCTGCGTGAAACCGGGTACGCGATGGCGCTGGATCGCACGGTCGCGCGTAAAGCGGTGGTGGCGGACGGCCGCTACGTGTTCGACCCGGAGCGCGGCGTGCGTGAAGCCTCCGACGATCTGCCCGCGCAATGGCCGGTCGTCTCCGGACAAACCTTGCTCGACATGGAGCAGGACGATTACCATCGAACGCAGACCGTGGCGCAAAGCAAAACGCTGATGCGCTTTCTGCTCAACACTTACCTTGGCGGCACGCCGCTCGCGACGCGCCAGATCCTGATCGACTTGCAGAACCTATGAGCTTCTTTCTTACGTCGCCGAATGTGATTGACCTGGGCGTGAATATCGATCACGTCGCCACGCTGCGCAACGCGCGCGGCACGACTTACCCCGATCCGATCCGCGCCGCGCTGATGGCCGAAGAGGCCGGCGCGGACGTCATCACGCTGCATCTGCGTGAAGACCGCCGTCATATCGTCGACGCCGACGTGCGCAAGCTGCGCCCGCTCCTCAAGACGCGCATGAACCTCGAATGCGCGGTGACACAGGAAATGCTCGACATCGCCTGCGAAGTGCAGCCGCATGACGTTTGTCTCGTGCCGGAAAAGCGCCAGGAGCTGACGACGGAAGGCGGGCTGGATGTCGCCGGCCAGTTCGAAGCGGTGCGTGCCGCGTGCAAGCAGCTCGCCGACGCGAACTCGCGCGTATCGCTCTTTATCGACCCGGACGAAACGCAGATCCGCGCCGCGCATGAAGCCGGCGCGCCGGTGATCGAACTGCACACGGGCCGTTACGCCGAAGCTCACGATCCGGCCGAACAGCAGCGCGAATTCGAGCGCGTGGTTCGCGCGGTCGAATTCGGCGCGACGCTCGGCATCAAGGTCAACGCGGGTCACGGTCTGCACTACACCAACGTCCAGCAGATTGCCGCCATCGAGGGCATCGTCGAGCTGAACATCGGTCACGCGATCGTCGCGCATGCGATCTTCGCCGGCTGGGACAACGCGGTGCGCGAGATGAAGGCGATCATGGTCGCCGCGCGTCTCGGCGCACGCGCGTAACTCGGAAGCCTCGCGCATGGCGATTTACGGCATTGGTACGGACATCGTTCAGGTCAGCCGCGTGGCCGCGGTCATGACGCGCACCAACGGCCGCTTCGCCGAGAAGGTGCTCGGCCCGGACGAGCTGCAGGTGTATCACGCTCGTCAGGCCCGCTCCGCGGCGCGCGGTCTCGCGTTCCTCGCCACGCGCTTCTCGGCCAAAGAGGCGTTCTCGAAGGCAATCGGGCTTGGCATGCGCTGGCCGATGACCTGGCGCGTGCTGCAAACGCTCAACCAGCCGAGCGGCGAGCCGATGGTGGTCGCTTCGGGCGAACTGGCCGAATGGCTTAACGCGCGCGGCATCACGGCGCGAGTGACGATTAGCGACGAGCGCGATTACGCGGTGTCGTTCGTGATCGCGGAAATAGGGCAGAAGGACGCGTCCGACGCCCGGCGCTCGCACGGCGCCACCGAATAAAAAATACTTTGAACGCGGCCTATCCAGGCCGGGTCTCTCTTTGCTCCACGTTTTTTTCTAGCAGAATTCGATGAAACTCATTCCCGGACCGGTCATGCTCGACGTCGTCGGCAAAACGCTGAACGACGACGATCGACGCCGCCTTGCTCATCCCATGACCGGCGGCGTGATCCTGTTCTCGCGTCACTATGAAAACCGCGCGCAACTGATTGCGCTGACCGACTCGATTCGCGCGGTCCGCGAGGACCTGCTGATCGCCGTCGACCACGAAGGCGGGCGAGTGCAGCGCTTTCGCACCGACGGTTTCACGGTGCTGCCCGCTATGGGCAAGCTGGGCGCGTTGTGGGACAGCGATGTGCTGCACGCCACGAAAGTGACGACGGCGGTCGGCTATATCCTCGCGGCCGAGTTGCGCGCGTGCGGCATCGACATGAGTTTCACGCCGGTGCTCGATCTGAACTACGGCCAGTCGCAAGTGATCGGCGACCGTTCGTTTCACCGCGATCCGCGTGTGGTGACCCTGCTCGCGAAGAGCCTGAACCACGGGCTCGCGCTGGCAGGCATGAGCAATTGCGGCAAGCACTTTCCGGGGCATGGATTCGCCCAGGCGGATTCGCACGTTGCCATGCCGGTCGATGACCGTTCACTCGAAGAAATCCTGCGCGACGACGTGGCGCCGTATGACTGGCTCGACTTGTCGCTCGGATCGGTGCTTCCCGCGCATGTGATCTATCCGAAGGTCGATTCGAAGCCGGCGGGTTTTTCGCGCGTCTGGCTGCAGGACATTCTGCGCAACAAGCTGCGTTTCGAAGGCGCCATTTTCAGCGACGACCTCTCGATGGAAGCCGCGCGCCAGGGCGGCACACTTGCCGAAGGCGCCGCCGCCGCCTTGCAGGCCGGCTGCGACATGGTGCTGATCTGCAATCAGCCGGACGAGGCGGAGAAAGTGCTGGATGCGCTGCGCTTCACGCCGTCGAAGGAATCGCAGCGGCGTTTGAGGCGCATGCGGCCGCGCGGCAAGGCGCTGAAATGGAGCAGGCTGGTCGCCGAGCCCCAATATCTGCAAGCGCAGGCCTTGCTGCGCAGCGCGTTTGCGTAAGCCGCGCGAGCGGCGGCTCAGTTCAGCCGCATGCGTTGCAGCTTGTTGTAGAGCGTCTTCGGACTGATCCCCAGCAGCGACGCCGCCCGGTGGCGCGTACCGCCGACCGCATCGAGCGTTGCGCGAATCAACATTTCCTCGACGTCCGCGAGCGGCGTGCCGACGGTCACCTGCACGCGGCTGCCGTTCAGGTCGAGGCCATTCGCCGAGCCCGCTTCGTCGGCGCGCAGCGTTTCCACTACGTCGCCTGAAGCGTGATACGCGCGCCGCACACGCTCGTGCAGCTCGCGCACATTGCCGGGCCAGTCATACGTGAGACACTCGCGCAAGAAATTCGGCCCAACCTGCTTGGCGGTCTCCGAGGCGCCACGCGCCGCGGCTTCCTGATTCAGGTCGTCGATAATCGACTGGGCGATCAGCGTCGGATCGTCGCCGCGCTCGCGCAACGGCGGCAGTGTCACGGCGGCGGCTTCGAGACGTACCGCCAGATCCTCGTGCAGGCTGCCGTCGGCCACCGCCGCGCGTGGCGCCTTGCGCGTCGAGGCGATGAGCCGGAAGTCCGTCACCACCTGATTCGTGCCGCCAACGCGCATGAAAGTCTGCGAATCGAGCGCACGCAGCAGCGCTTCCTGCTGAGGGCGTGGCAGCTCGGCGATTTCGTCGATGAAAAGCGTGCCGCCGCTCGCCTGCTCGAACAGGCCCGGTTCGCGCTGTTCGGCGCCGTTGAACGCGCCCCGTTCGTGACCGAACAGGAGGCTGTCGAGCGAGCGCTGGGCCGCCACGCTGCTTGCGGTCCGGCAGTCGAACGCGATGAACGGGCCTTTGCGGCGCCGGCTCATCTCGTGCATCGTGCGCGCCGCGATCTGCTTGCCGGTGCCGGCTTCGCCGGAAATCAGCACGGCGGCCTCGGTGGGCGCGAGGTGTTCGATCGTGTCGTAGACATGCTGGATCGCGCCGCTGCGGCCTAGCATCGAACCGAAACGGCCGAGCTGACGCAACGACGCGCGCAGCGTCTGCACTTCTTCGGTCAGTTCATACGGCCGTGGAATGCGCGCGAGCAGGCTGCGCAAGCGCGGAATGTTGACCGGCTTCAGGAGGTAGTCCCAGATGCCGTGGCGCAAACCTTCGATTGCGCTTTCCACCGTGGCATTGCCGGTCATCACGATCACAGGCAAGGCGCCGCCGGGTGGATGCGCGGGCAAATGCTGCAACAGATCGAGTCCGCTGCCGTCCGGCAGATTCAGGTCGACCAGCACGACGTCGGGAATAAAGCGCGTCAGTGCGGCCCTGGCCTCGGCAATCGTGGTCGCCGTATCGACGGAGAAACCGTCGGCAGCGAGGATGGCGGATAGGCCGGACAAGCTATTGGGGTCGTCTTCAACAATCAGGGCGTGTGGCATGGCGAGCGCAATCTTCTAGATGGATGGAATGCCTGGTGCGCGAAGCGAAGACGCTGGCGCAAGGTGGCACTTCGACCCGCGTGGTTGGTCCGTTGGTCCTATGTGTAACATTGCGAAGCCCTCCTGACGCTTGGATGGGATGCGTCGGCAGGCGTCTGTATTTCCTTCACTCGGTTTGTCAGAAATCCCGGTTGCTATCGAGGCAACGCGGCCCCGGTCTGCCGGCCATTTGCTTCCACTTGCCTTCAACAACGTCGCGGTTCACGCGGCGTCCCGGACCTTGAAGAAAATAAAGTCGCACTGGTCTATCTCGAAAAGCAGCATGGACCATGCCAGGATGATTTACTTAAGCTTATCAATGGTTTGTTGCTTGCAACTCGGGAAATCAGAGGCTGCGGCGTGGAAATATCGAGAACATTACCGGTAAAGTTTTCCTCAACCATACACGGTGGCACAGAAAAGAAAAAGCGCCCAAATTGGGCGCTTTTTTTTGCCATTTATTTCGCAACGCCGCGATTGCGGCGCCGGGCTCTGGCGAGCAGGACGCTTAAGCGCGGCTGCGGTACTCGTGCGTGCGCGTGTCGATTTCGATCTTGTCGCCGATGTTGCAGAAAAGCGGCACTTGCAATTCAAAGCCGGTGTTCAGCTTGGCGTTCTTCAAGACCTTGCCCGACGACGTGTCGCCCTTGACAGCCGGTTCCGTGTAGATGATTTCGCGGACCAGCGTGGTCGGCAGTTCGACCGAGATGGCCTTCTCGTTGTAGAACACGACTTCGCAAGCCATGCCGTCTTCGAGGTAATGGAGCGCGTCGCCCATCATTTCGTTTTCGACTTCGAACTGGTTGTAGTCGGCGTCCATGAACACGTACATCGGGTCGGCAAAGTACGAGTACGTCACTTCCTTGCGTTCCAGCACGACGACGTCGAACTTGTCGTCAGCCTTGTACACGCTTTCCATGCCTGCGCCGGTCAGCAGGTTCTTGAACTTCATCTTGACGACGGCGGAGTTGCGGCCCGATTTGTTGTATTCGGCCTTCTGCACAACCATTGCGTCTGCGCCGATCATCACGACGTTGCCGGTGCGGAGTTCCTGTGCGGTCTTCATAAAACTGTCCTGTACGAATTAAGTAGCTTCAACTTTGTGCTCAACGGCATACGGCGCAAGCGGCCCAGCAGTCCGTTACCTGCTCTTTACCCTGTGCGGGCGTGTACATGAGTGGCGCCGACCCGCAGCATACGTCCCTGATTTCGACATTTCCGCCACTCACGCGTTGACGTCGGGGCATGTCTCGCACCTTTCGATGCCGGGCCGGCTGGCGGGCCCGGCAAGTGGTTGACCGGATTCCGCCGCTGCGATCGGGCCGCGCTTGCGTCGTCGGCCGTTGGATAACCGCTTATTTTAACTGAGTTTTTGCGAACAAGGCCAGATTTCCGGCGAGGTCGCCCACTTGGGCCAGTTCGCCGGCCCATTCAGCTGCGCGTTGCTTCAGCGCCGGGTAGTGACCCTTGAATTCCGCCCAATCAGGTCGGCCACCGCCATTCCATGCATGCCAGAAGCGTGCGAGGGCGTCGCGCGCGTTGGCGGGCAGAGTACGGGCATAGTGCGCGAGCGCGGCGTCGAGCTTCGGCAGATGGGCGTCGTCAGCTTGCGGGTAGATGTGCCAGACGAACGGTTTGGCAGCCCATTGGGCGCGCACGAACGAATCCTCGCCGCGTACGAAATTGATGTCGCTGGCCCACAGCAGCGCGTCGTACCCGGCCTGCTCGGTAAAGGCGAGGGCATGGGCGCTCAGATTTCCTCGCTCGGCGTGCGTGCCGGCGGCAAACGAAGGCACGCCGAAAAAGCGCGCGACCGCGCCTGAGATGCGGCCTTCCGGCACCAGCAGCACGATCGGAGCGGGGCTGTCGCGCCATTGTTCGAGCAGGCTGTCGACGGCGGGGTTTTCGTAGGCGAACAGCGAGACGACGGTCGCCTCGGCCGGCGGCATTGCGCGGCCGGTGGCTGTCTGCCACCAGGCATCGCGGGCTGCTTGAGATGCGTCGAAAGCGGCCCGCGCGCCGTCGAGATGCTGCTCCTTCAGCACGCCGCCGGTTCCGGGGCCGAGCCCGGGGAAAAAGAACGTCTTGATGAGCGGATAGCGCGGATGGGGCGACGGCCGCAAATGAAAATCCGCGACCCAGTCTTCGGCGCTCAGATACTCGAGGTTGAACCACACCGGCGCGCGCTCGCGCCGCGCCATGGCGGCGACGTAGATGGGCGGCAGTTCGCAGGCGAATGCCTCGATGACGACGTCGGCCACGTGAAGCGTATCGCCGGCATGCTCCGGTTCATGCCAGTGTTCGACGACGATGCCGTTGACCGTCTGACGCGCCCGATCGGGCGTGAGCGACGGGCACAGCCTCTGGAACGCGTGCAGGTCGTCGACGAACAGACGCACCTGCCAGCCGTGTTCGCTCGCGAGCTGGCGCGCGAGCCGCCAGCACACGCCGATGTCGCCAAAGTTGTCGATCACCGCGCAGAAAATATCGCAGGCGAGTGCTGGGGGCGCTGCGGTGGTCAGCTCGGAACGGGGCGTAGCGGAAGACATGGTGGCCTGATTCGTGGCAGCGCGGTTCGAACGCACGCGGAATGTTCTAAACTGGCGATTCTAAAGCACTCGTTCACGATCGCGCGCGTGGCGGACTCCGGTTCGCGCCGGCGCGCGGCACGCGGGGCAAGGCTTCGCGAGACTGTCCTATCCAACCGATTCTGCATGACCGAACCCGAAGCAACCGCCA
>DASVNP010000443.1:0-8417 GCA_036383775.1 Paraburkholderia sp.
CCGCCAGGAAAGTCCTCGACCTTCTCTCCGATCAATACACGCTGAATTGCCGATAATTCGGGCATTCCAAAATCCGCGCAAATTGGTAATCTGCGAGATTTCAGTGAACGAAAAGGCCTGGCTGCCTGAGTGCAACCATTCGGATCCTCCATGACTGAGCCTCGTCTGACATTCCTTGACCAGAATGAATGGGAAAACTGGTTGACGCAAAACGGCGGCACCTCGACTGGGATATGGCTGCGCCTTGCCAAAAAAGGCGCCGCGCAGCCAACCTTGACTTACGCGCAGGCGCTGGAATGCGCCCTTTGTCATGGCTGGATCGACGCTCAGAAACAGACTGAAAGTGAAGAATACTGGTTGCAACGCTTCACTCGACGCTCCGCAAAAAGTATCTGGTCCAAGCTCAACAAAGACCGGGCCGAAGCGCTGATCGCCGCGAACAGAATGCATCCTTCAGGCATGCGAGAAATCGAGAAAGCTAAACAGGATGGCCGCTGGGAAGCTGCCTATACCTCGGCCAGCAACTCGGTCGTGCCGGACGACCTGCGGGCCGCACTGGATGCCAATCCCAAGGCCAGCGCGTTCTTTGCGACGCTGAACGGCCGAAACCGCTACGCTATCCTGTTTCGGATACAGAACGCAAAAAAGCCCACAACGCGGTCACGCAAGATCGAGGAGTTCATCGGCATGCTGAATCGCGGCGAAACCATACATCCGTAAGTCCGGGAGTTCGACAGCCGACGAAGGTGCCTGAACGAGCGTCCCAGGAAGACGCTGAATTACGAAACGCCAGCTGAACGGTTCCAGCAAACTATTGCATCCACCGGTTGAATCCGCCAGGGCGCAGCGGTCATTGATCCATTCGAGTCGCTACGTAGGTCAAGCGAGTGCATCAAGATGGCGATGTTGCCGAGGATCCCGTCACATATCGGTTTGCCTGTGACTCTGGTGATCCGGTTCGAAGCCGAGGCGATCAGTCGAAGAGCGCCGCGGTCGAATGACGACCTTGCAGCGTCTCCTGACCGAGTGGAGAGCGTGACAGGTCCCGGAAATCAAAAATCGGGCGGTAAAAGGCCGATTCGCTCCCGGATTTCCGTTCCCGTCAGATTGGGGCATGCTCCCAGTGGAAAGCGGCGTGCTTCATACCGCCTTTCGTGATTTCCCGTCACTTCCGCCTGAACGAAGCAAGACGCGCGGCGCGTTCCGCCGCGAAATGGTTTCCTAGCGACGCATCCAGATCCTTGCGCTCGACTGTTTTCCCGCAGTGCGGGCATATGTTGGCAAGCCCGACGTCGTGGCCGCATTCGCGATGCACGAAATGCATCGCCACCTCCTCATCCCTCTCCTTGCGCCACGTTTCGCCCCATGCCCGCAGCGCGTAGATCACGGGATAGAACGCCCACCCCTTGTCCGTCAGGCGGTATTCGTAGCGCAACGGTTTTTCACTATACGGCTGGCGTTCGACCATGCCGTCCGCTTCAAGAGCCTTCAGCCGCGAAGCCATCATCTGTGGCGTAGCTTGGGTCTGAATCTGTATTTCCTCGAACCGCGTTGCGCCCATGTACAGCTCCCGCAGTACAAGGAACGTCCAGCGGTCGCCCACCACATCCATCGAGCGCGCCACTGGACACACCGTATCCGCCTTCTCATCCGGCGCAGATGCCACGATGAGTCTCCATTAGTATCTATTATTTTCATAGTAACACGATCCGCGCGCTTGTGCTAGTCGAGCCAGTCATCTGGTTGGCCTTGTTTTTCTTGACACTATGATTTTCATATCTATACTGGTCCATACCGATGCGCGAGACGTCACGCATTCTGAACAAGGCAGTCCGGCGCCACTGCGACACGCGACCCCGGTCGCATATGTTTTCTGAAGGAATACTGAAATGTCCAATCCTCTCTATCACACTGCGCGAACCGGCCTGTTGCTGGTGGATCCGTACAACGATTTCCTTTCCCATGGAGGCAAGGTGTTCCCGATGCTCAGGGACGTTGCTGACGACGTCCGCCTGCTCGACAACCTGCGCGCATCGGTGGCGGCCGCACGCTCGGCGGGCATCCAGGTGTTCTATGTACCGCATCGGCGCTGGCAGCCCGGCGACTACGACAACTGGGACCACCCGAATCCGACGCAACGTCTGATACAGCAGCGTCATACCTTCGCGAAAGGCACATGGGGTGGAGAATGGCATCCGGATTTCGTGCCGCAGGAGGGCGACATCATCATCCAGGAACACTGGGGGCAGAGCGGGTTCGCCAATACCGACCTCGACTTCCAGCTCAAGCAGCAAGGCATTACGCAAGTGATCGTGGTGGGCCTTCTGGCAAACACCTGCATCGAATCCACAGCGCGCTTTGCCATGGAACTCGGCTATCACGTGACGCTCGTGCGCGATGCGACGGCAGCCTTCAGCAAGGAGATGATGCACGCCGCGCACCATCTGAACGGGCCAACGTTTGCCCACGAAATCCTGACGACGTCCGAACTGGTTGCCGCCCTGCCTGTGGAAACGCAAGGGAGCCCAGCATGAAACTGACCGGCAATCTCCTGATCGGAGCACAGGAAATTCGCGCCACGGCGGGCACAATGCGGGCGCTCAATCCCGCAACCAATCTCCGTTTCGAACCGGACTTCGCCTTTGGTGGCATCGAGGAAGTCGACCGCGCGGCGCAACTGGCTGACGAAGCGTACGACAGCTACAACGACACGAGCCTGGTAGTCCGTGCGGCGTTCCTGGAGCGAGTTGCCGATGGGCTCGACGCAAATGCCCCGGCACTGGCCCAACGTGCTGCGCTAGAGACCGGCTTGCCGGCCGCGCAACTCGAGGCGGAAGCCGCCAAGGCGGCCATCCAGTTCCGGCAGTTCGCCACAGTCGTGCGTCAGGGACGCTTTCGACAGGCAACGATCGATCCCGCCCAGCCCGAGTGTCTACCTCGGCCACGCATGGATCACCGCATGCAGAAGATCGGCCTCGGGCCGATTGCCATCTTCGGGGCAAGCAATTTCCCGATCTCGTACTCAGTCGCGGGCGGCGACACGGCGTCCGCGCTGGCGGCCGGCTGTCCCGTCATCCTGAAGGCCCACAACGCACATCCGGGCGCATCGGAAATCATGGGCCGCGTCATCCAGCAGGCCGTAAAGGACTCGGGCCTGCATGAAGGTGTCTTTTCCCTCGTGCGCGGTGACGGCAATGCGATCGGAGAAGCGCTGGTGGATCATCCGCTGGTCAAGGGCGTGACCTTCACCGGTTCCGAGGCGGGCGGCATGGCGCTATTCCGGCGCGCTCAGCAACGGCCGGACCCGATCCCTGTCTTCACGGAAATGACCAGCGTCAATCCCACCTTCGTGCTGCCCAACGCGCTCGTCTCGCGTGACAGTGAGATTGGCGACGGCTTCGCCGAACGCATGCTGGTGAACGTGGGCCAGGCTTGCCTGAAGCCCGCGATCCTGCTCGCCATCGACGGTGTGGGCTACAGCGAGCTGAAGGAAGCGCTGATTGCCCGCATCAACGCGATGCCGGCTCGCACAATGCTGACGCCAGGCATCAACATGGCGTACCACAAAAATGTGGCCCGCCAGCTCGCCGCTGGGGCGGAAGAGATCGCGGCGGGTGGCCGTCCCCAAAGCGAGTGGGATGGCCAGTCATTCCTCTTCGAAGTTGACGGCTCGCGCCTGCTTGAAGAACCCGCATTATTGGAAGAGGTCTTCGGCCCTGCGGCACTGCTGGTGCGCGTAAGGGACGACGAACAATTGATTGCCCTCGCGAGGCAGTTCCGCGGCCAGCTCTCGGCGACGATGCATATCGAACGCGCTGATCATGCGCTGGCCGCGCGGCTCCTGCCTGTCCTGCAACGCCGCACCGGCCGCATCGTCATCAATGCATTCGCGCATCCGCAGGAAGTGTCGTACGCATCGATTCACGGCGGTCCGTTTCCGGCATCCTCCGATAGCCGCTTCACGTCGGTTGGCATGAGCGCAATCGAACGCTTCCTCCGCCCCGTCTGCTACCAGGGCTTCCCCGACGAGTTGTTGCCGGAGGCGCTCCGTCACGACAACCCGCGCGGCCTCTGGCGTCTGGTGGACGGCGAACCGTCGAAGGCCTGATTCCAGCAGGCTACCCCCCGCGCCATGGAGGCGCGGATGGAAATCCCTGACCAGCTAACAGTCGCTAACGGTAACGTTTTCAAGAGGTGTGCAACATGAATGGTATTTACGAAGGCATCCTAATTGTTTCTGAGCTTGACTTGCCGTTTGCCAGCCACTCCCCATCCCAGTCGACGGTGACGCGCGCCCAGGTCCGCGTCGAAATCGTCGCTGCAGAACGGTCCGGCCAGCATCCGCAGAGTGACACGAGGTATCCGGAACAAAGGTAGCTGCACAGAATGCCGCGACAGGCGTCGGCGGCGTCGCGGGTGGTTCGTCGGACGCGGGTCGCTCGGCTGTCTCGAAGGCTGACTGGAACGCGATGTACAACCATCCCTGACCGGCAGTTGCCCGAGCGACAACAGGACGCCGATCGTATTCCGTCCTCGGGCAGAGCCCTAAAAGCGCTCGGTCCACCCGCGCGCCATCCCGTAATCCGCGGCGTGTCGCAAAGTCGAGTGCTCCTCGCGACATCTGCCTTCGATAACGCTAACGGAGCGCATAACCCGGCGCGCGCCGCAGACTCGCGCGCTTTTATTCGGAATGTTTATCATGTTTATAGTATCGCCAGCTTCAACCCGGCGCCGCTCATTTGCGTCGGCGACGGCTGCCCTCGGCCTTGTCCTGACCGCTGCCTTCAGTTATGCCCATGCCGCTCCGGTTGCGGATCAGCCGTCTGCGTCTCAGCGTGCGACGGCTGAAGACGACTCGATCCGTCCGTTCCCCAAGATCCATGTGCCGCAAGAAGCCCTTGACGACCTTCGCCGCCGCATCGCCGCCACGCAATGGCCCGAAAAGGAGACCGTCGCAGATTCTTCGCAGGGCGTGCCGCTCGCGACCATGCAGGAGCTCGCACACTATTGGGCGACGGACTACGACTGGCGCAAGGCTGAAGCGAAGCTGAATGCCCTTCCGCAGTTCGTGACGACTATCGACGGGGTGGACATTCACTTCATCCATGTTCGCTCGAAGAACCCCAATGCGCTTCCATTGATCATCAACCACGGCTGGCCCGGCTCGGTGCTCGAGCAGACCAAGCTCATCGGGTTGTTGACGGACCCGGTAGCGCATGGCGGGAAGGCCGAAGACTCGTTCGACGTCGTCATCCCGTCGATGCCGGGCTACGGTTTTTCCGGCAAGCCGACGACCACCGGCTGGGGTCCCGAGCACATGGCCCGTGCCTGGGCGGAGCTGATGCGCCGTCTCGGCTATACGCGCTACGTCGCCCAGGGCGGCGACTGGGGTGCATTTGTCGTCGATCAAATGGGCTTGCAGGCACCACCAGGACTGCTCGGCATTCACACCAACATGCCCGCGACGGTTCCAGCCGACGTCGACAAGGCGCTCCAGATCGGCGCCCCGGCGCCAGCCGGCCTGTCAGCGGACGAGCAACGCGCCTATGACCAGCTGGCGAAGACTTTCAAGGAGGTGGACTACGCCCGGTTAATGGGATCGCGCCCGCAGACGCTCTACGGCATAGCCGATTCACCCGTCGGCCTCGCCGCGTGGCTCCTCGACCACAACGATGCCGATGGCCAGCCGGCCGCGGCAGTCGTCTCGGCTCTGGACCGGACCACGAGCGCCACTGGCGAACTGACGCGCGACGAGATCCTCGACAACATCACGCTGTACTGGCTGACCAATACCGGAGTATCAGCCTCTCGTCTCTACTGGGAATACAAGGGCGGCTTTTTTAACGCCAAGGGCGTCAAGATTCCGGTGGCCGTGAGCGTGTTCCCTGGCGAGCAATATCAGGCGCCGCGAAGCTGGACAGAGAAGGCCTACCCCAACCTCGTTTATTACCACCGGGCAGAGAAAGGCGGCCACTTCGCCGCGTGGGAGCAGCCGATGATCTTCGCTCAGGAACTTCGGGCGGCGTTCAGGCCGCTGCGCTGAGCTAGTGGACGCGGACGGTCTTTCCCCCCCCGCCGTCCGCGTCCTCACCCCACGAATTGCAAAGGCGTGTCGGCAGCCCTCTGCCGCCTTGCGCCGCTCAGGAGATTGATCATGTTCGGACTTTATTCGCTGATTGGCAGACACCGACGTCTTGCGGCTTCCGCATGGGTCGCAGCGGCCATCGGCATTGTTCTTCCCGCGACCGCCACGCACGCCGAGACGACACTTCCTGCGTCCGGTGGCGTAGAGGTCGCTGCCCAGGCGCCCATCATCACGAACTCCGGCGCGGCGACTTTGCAGGCCTCCTTGACCGGGGCCGCCGCAGCGGCGTCGACCGCAGACGATACATCGATCCGTCCGTTCCCGAAAATCCATGTGTCCGACGAGGCTCTCGCGGACTTGCGCCGGCGGATCGCCGAGACAAAGTGGCCCAGGCAGGGAACCGTAACGGATGCGTCGCAAGGCGTGCAGCTCGCAACGATGCGCGAACTCGCGAGCTACTGGCAGTCGGATTACGACTGGCGCAAGGTCGAAGCGAGGCTCAATGCCTTGCCGCAGTTCGTGACGACCATCGATGGGGTGGACATTCACTTCATCCACGTTCGCTCGAAGAACAGGAATGCGTTGCCGGTGATCATTACGCACGGATGGCCAGGCTCGATCGTCGAGCAGTTGAAGATCATCGATCCACTGACGAATCCAACAGCCCATGGCGGAAGTGCCTCGGATGCTTTCGACGTGGTGATTCCGTCGCTGCCAGGCTACGGGTTTTCAGGGCAGCCCACCACACCCGGCTGGGATCCCGCTCACATCGCACGCGCGTGGACCGTGCTGATGAAGCGCCTCGGATATAAACAATTTGTGGCACAGGGCGGCGATTGGGGTGATGCGGTATCGGAGCAGATGGCACTGCAGGCGCCACCAGAATTGCTCGGCATTCACACCAATATGCCCGCTACTGTGCCGGACGATGTTGCGAAGGCACTTCGGCTGGGTGGCCCGCCGCCAGCCGGCCTCTCAGCCGACGAAAAGCATGCCTACGACCAGCTCGATTTCTTCTACAAGCATGGCCTGGGCTACGCCCAGGAGATGGCGAATCGCCCGCAAACGCTGTACGGGATCGAGGACTCGCCTGTCGGCCTCGCCAGCTGGATGCTCGACCACGACGCGCGCAGCTATGCGCTCATTGCGCGCGTCTTTGACGGGCAGGCCGAGGGCCTGACGCGAGACGACATTCTCGACAACATCACGCTCTACTGGCTGACGAACACGGCGGTCTCTTCGGCTCGTCTCTATTGGGAAAACAAGCTCGACTTCTTCGCGCCGAAGCACGTCACCATCCCGGTTGCCGTGAGCGTCTTTCCTGATGAGATCTATGCGGCACCGCGGAGCTGGACGGAGCGGGCTTATCCCAAGCTCATTCATTACAACAAGCTCGACAAGGGCGGCCACTTTGCGGCGTGGGAGCAGCCCCGGCTCTTCGTCGAAGAGCTACGCGCAGCCTTTAGGCCGCTGCGCAAATCGTAACGTCCCCAAGCCAGGAGGGCTCGGCGCTTCGGGACTCAGGATTCCGGTGCCGCCGGGGCTCCAATGCCATTACAGGATACCCATATGAAATCAAATCATTGCGGCCGCGGCGCTGATCACCGGAAGCGGCCTGGCGTTGGCGCCGATGCAGCAGGCCAGAGGCATCCGCCGCATCTCCTCAAGCCATCTCTCTGAATGGAGTTTGATATGAAGATCAATACCACGAACGACCTGAAGCTCGAAGTGGTCGTCATCCCCGTTTCGGACGTCGATCGCGCCAAGCGGTTCTACAGCAACCTGGGCTGGAAGCTTGACGCCGAGATCAACAAGGCAGACACCTTCCGGCTCCTGCAGTACACGCCTCCGGGCTCGCCGTGCTCGATCCACTTCGGCAAGGGGGTCACGACGGCCACGCCAGGCTCTGCGCAGCTCTATCTCGCCGTGTCCGATATCGAAGCGGCTCGCGCCGAGCTCATCGACCTGGGCTTAGACGTAAGCGAAGTGTTCCACCTGACCCCCGGCGAACCCGCACAGAGCGGCCCGCATCCGCAGCGCAACACCTACTCCTCGTACGCCAGGTTCAGCGACCCGGACGGCAACAGCTGGCTGCTGCAGGAAGTCACCACGCGCCTGCCTGGTCGTGTGAGCGGCGATACGAAATTCACGTCGCCGAATGACCTCGCAGCGGCGCTGCGGCGTGCTGCCGCCGCGCACGGCGAGCATGAGAAGCGCAATGGCGGCAAGCACGACGACAACTGGCCGCAGTGGTACGCCCAGTACCTCGCCCGCGAGCAGTCCGGCGAAGCGCTGCCAGTGTAAGCAGCGACGCGATGGCCACCGGCGGCGG
>DASVNP010000444.1:0-10608 GCA_036383775.1 Paraburkholderia sp.
ACAGGCGTAAGCGCCCTGCCCATTCAGACCGGATCCTTCAACAGTGCGTGCTCTTTAACCCATGAGAAGCAAACCCTGAACCCCTTAAACCCGGACATTTCTATCTAGCCGGAACCCGGACATCTGAATCCAGCCTTGACAGTGGTGTTAGTCCAAAGTTCAGATGTCGTGTTTCCGCTAAATTGAAATGTCGTGTTTGCGGTTCAGGCTGGTGCCAGCCTTCCTTAAGGAGCGCTGGCCATGAACGCATCCGGGACGATCACCATGTCGATGACCGAGCTGGACCGGTTGAAGGTCGTGCAGGCCGTTTGCGAGCGGCGTCTGAAGCCGGGCCAGGCAGCGGACCGGCTTGCGTTAAGTGTGCGTCAGATTGAGCGCCTCGTGCAGCGCTATCAGGCCGCAGGAGTTGCCGGACTGGTCTCAGGCAAACGTGGTCGGCCGGGCAATCATCAATTGTCCGACGGTGTGTCGCGACGCGCGGTGGCCATCATTCGCGAGCGCTATGCCGATTTCGGGCCGACGCTGGCGTGCGAGAAGCTTCGGGAATGTCACGGTATCAGTCTGTCGGTCGAGACGGTGCGCGCGCTGATGATGGCCGCCGGCCTGTGGATTCCCCGCAAGGATCGGCCGCCCAGGGTGTACCAGCCCCGCAACCGCCGCGCGTGCCTGGGTGAACTGATCCAGATTGACGGCAGCGATCACCGCTGGTTCGAGGAGCGGGCGCCGGCCTGCACGCTGCTGGTGTTTATCGACGATGCGACTGGCAGGCTGATGACGCTGCATTTCACGGCGACGGAGTCGACCTTCAGCTATTTCGAGGCGCTGGCGAAGTATCTGGCAGCACACGGCAAGCCCGTCGCGTTCTATAGCGACAAGTTCAGCGTGTTCTACGTCAAGGATCGGGCGAGCACGGCTGGCAAAGGCGTTACACAGTTCGGCCGCGCCCTGTATCAGCTCAATATCGAGGCGTTCTGTGCGAACACGAGTCAGGCCAAGGGACGTGTCGAGCGCGCCAACCTGACGTTGCAGGACCGGCTCGTCAAGGAACTGAGGTTGCGCAACATCAGTACGCGGGAAGCCGCCAATGCGTATGCGCCCTCCTTCATCGCCGATTTCAACCGGCGCTTCGGCAAGCCACCGAAGAGCGATCACAACGCGCACCGGCCGCTGCGTGATGACGAGGACCTGAAGCAGATCCTGGCCTATCGCGTGGCGCGCAAGGTCTCCAATGCGCTCACGGTGCAGTACGACAGGGTGATGTACCTGGTGCAGGACACCGAGGCAAACCGGCGTCTGATGCATGAATACGTTGAGGTCGTTGAATACCGGAACGGAGCCATAGAGATTCAGGCGGCGGGCCGTGTGTTGCCCTGTCGCGAATATGACCGGATCACGCAGATTGATCAGGGCGCGGAGGTTGAGAACAAGCGGCTGTCCGCGGCATTGGCGGTTGCGTGGCTGGTGCAGGCGCAGCGTGATGACCGGCGCGTTTCCGGCTCGCCTTCACGCACCCATCTTGGCGAAGATGTCCGGGCAAGGAAGGCGCTGGCGGGCTTGAAGAAACAGCGGGCGATCACGCTAGCGGATGTCACGCAGGCCGTTCACGAGGTGAGCATCAAAAAACATGAAGAACGGGGGGTGGGCGGCTGCGCCGCCCACCCCAAAAACATAAGAAAAAGCACAGCAAAACCCGACATTTCAATTTAGCGCAGACCCCGACATTTGAACTTGGCGGGGACATGAACGTGTAGCGGCCAGATGGTAATGTCCGCTTTTAGCTGCATAGAAATGTCCGCTTTTGATGCCGTCGTATGCTAGCCACCCGCCGTTTTCGGGCGCTCTAGACATCGATGGCTGTGACAGAACGGATAACAATGACGATGCGGGAACTGGACAGATTCAAGGTCATCCAGGACGTGACGGAGGGACGGCTCAAGCCATGGCGTGCCGCCGAACGTCTGGGTCTGACGACCAGGCAAATACGGCGACTGGTGGCCCGATACCGCGAGTCTGGCGCGCCCGGACTGATCTCCCGCAAGCGCGGGATGCCCGGGAATCGGAGGCTGGACGGCGAACTGGCACAACGTGCTCTGGCCATCGTCCGTGAACGATACGTCGATTTCGGCCCGACACTGGCGTGCGAGAAATTGCGCGAATGTCACGGCATCCGACTCGCGAAGGAAACCGTGCGCAACCTGATGACGGAAGCCGGGCTGTGGATACCGCGCCGGCAACGCCCACCGAAGATCTACCAGCCGCGGGCCCGGCGCGCGTGTCTGGGCGAGTTGGTGCAGATCGACGGCAGCGATCATCGCTGGTTCGAGGACCGGGCGCCGGCCTGCACGCTGCTGGTGTATGTGGACGATGCGACCAGCCGGCTGATGGCGCTGCACTTCACGGCCACGGAATCGACCTTCAGTTATTTCGAGGCGACTCGCGCGTACATCGAGCGCCATGGCAAACCCGGCGCGCTCTATAGCGACAAGTACAGCGTGTTTCGCAAGACGGGCGCCAACAAGGATGGCAATAGTGTGACCCACTTTGGGCGGGCGATGTACGAGCTGAACATCGACACATTCTGCGCGAACAGCAGCCCGGCCAAGGGCCGCGTCGAGCGCGCGCATCTGACGCTGCAGGACCGTCTCGTGAAGGAATTGCGACTGCGTGGCATCAATACGATCGCCGATGCCAACGCGTTCGCCCCTGTCTTCATGGCCACCTATAACGCGCGGTTCGCAAAGCCGCCGAAGAGCGATTTCGACGCGCACCGGCCGCTGCGTGCGGATGAGAGCCTTGAGCTGGTGATGACGTGGCGCGAGTCGCGCAAGGTGACAAAGTCGCTGACCGTGCAGTACGACCGCGTAATGTACCTGCTGGAGGACACGCCGGAGCACCGCAAGCTGATCGATCGATATATCGAGATCTGGGAGTACCCCGATGGACGTATCGAACTCCGGGCGGACGGCCGTGTTCTGACGTGCAGGCAGTACGACCGGCTGGCCGAGATCGATCAGGGCGCAATCGTTGAACACAAGCGATTGGGCCACGTGCTCCAGGTTTCGCAGGCGATTCAGGCACAACGCGATAACAGCCGGATCGGTAAGGCACCTTCCCGGACTCATCTGAGCGCCCCAACCAAAGCCCAAAGTCGTTCGCCAGGCAAGAAGAAACAACGCGAGTTCAATCAGACCGACATCGAACATGCAATTGTGGATCTCGCCCAGCAAAGACAGGCGCGACCGCAACCCCGCAAACCTGGCCGGCGGTCTGCAAGGGACAGTGGAACGGACGTAAGCGCCCTGCCCGTACAAACGCCATCCTTCGACACTGCGTGATCTCTAACCCATGAAAGGTAAATCCTGAACCCCTTAAACCCGGACATTTCTATCTGGCCGGGAAGCGGACATCTGAATCTGGCCTCGACAGAACGATCGTGCTTTTCTAGGCCGCGGAGCACGCCCGGCTGCGAAAGGCATCAGCAGTCAAACGCCGCGTTACCGCGTCGCGAAGTCGCTGGCGGTCAGCCACAGCGGCTCGTCGGGCCGCGCAAGGTGCTTCCTCTGAGCGACCGCCACGATGCGGTTGCGGCCGTTCCCGAATGTCCTGAGCGTGTGCGCTGCGTCGGCGTCCCGCGTCAGCCAGAAATGCTGTTCGAGTGCGTCACGCGCAACGGCGCCTTCGACCATGCGGCCGCGGACCGACAGCGTGAAAACCACGGCGCGTCCATCCGGCGAGACGGCGGCTGCGCGATCAGGAACGTCCATACCTGCCTCAACAGATTCGCTCGCGGTCTTCCGCATTGGTACTGTGCCGCGCAACAATCAATTTACCAGAAGTCAGCTGCTGCGCAATCTCCGAACTACCATCGCCAGAGGGAATTTAGTGCCGGACCATAATGCATCTTGCCATCCCCTGCAGGCGGTTTCGGGTTTGACGTTTGCGCAGCCGACATAGACAGTTAGTTGCGTATTTAGTGATTGGCAGCCCTCATAACGGTGAGCTTTTTCAGGAACACCGCGTGGCCCGGTCGCTTTCACGGATACTGGGAAGACATCAACGCGGTATTTACAGCGTCCCCGGTGGTTGACAAGTGCAATGAGCAGCGCGATGGGCGCGGCAGCCGGCTGGTGCCCCTCCTGCACGGGCTGCGCGTCCCGGCAGTCGCGATCGCCAAGGCGCCCGACTTGTACTATGGCCGCGACAAATGGTCCTTGCACGTCACTGGCAAGGCGGCGCCCGAAAGCGAGCTCCCGGTCAGCGATGCACTGATCATGGCCGATTTTGCACGGTACGCGGCCTTTCAAGGGTCGCCACCGGTATCGTCGGGCCGCGGAGCCTGGTCTGGCGACGACACGAGGCATATGAAATCCGCGAAGCGGCCAGATCGTCAGGCATGTATCCGGCGCGCGGGGTGCGCCGGATACATGCCTGACGATCCACCCGGCGCCGCAACGCGGCGTGGCGCGACGACGCACCGGTTCGCCACAGTGCCGACTCTCGTCAGGCGGGCGTCGACACCGACCTGCCCTTCACCCGGCAAAACCTGCCGCATGCGACACCTTATCCGCACAAGGCATCCCGCGCTCCTGTTGGCGCGCCCCGACGGTCAAATCCGGCATCCGTATGGAGGCGGCAAGGATGGGATACGCTGGATGGTGCAGACTCTGTCTGCCGCTCAGACGGACGTGCAGCGAAATGCCAGAGCGTGATTTCATCGCGTTGCCAAGCGCGACGATGGCCGGTGTGCGCCCCGGACCCTGCGGCAAAGGGTGCCCCGGTCGGCGACAACCGACCAGCGAATCACCCGCCATCCTTAACGGGAGAAAAACCGAATGACCCGCATTTCGCTGGAGGCAATGGCACGGGCCATGAGAGCCGTAGAGGCCATGAACCTCCCACAGAAAGAGGCCTTGACCGACGAAATATTCCTTGCCCAGCCTCATATGCTCGGCTCGGTTCTCGTCCTTCCGAAGCTCGGTGTTTCGATGGAAAAGACGGGGTTCGCCATCGAGCTTCTGCTTCTCTGCTTTCAGGCGATGAAGGAGTCCGGCCGGACGTGGCCGCTGATCACAGAGGCCGATCAGGAATTGCAGCAGCGGATTTACGTGACCACCGTCAGGCTGGGCGAAGACCTGAGCCCGTCGCAGCAGGATCGTCTGATGCAGCAATACATGGGAAACCATCCTGAGCAGAATCTGCTGGCATGCATAGGGGCGCGGACGGCGGACTGGCTTGAACGTATCGACCCGGAAGACAGTGAAAGGTACGTGATGCTGGCTGCAGCCAACCTGGTCAACTGCATCGCGTTCATCGCCATGCCCGCTTCCAGAGAACCGTCTGCCCGACCTCGGAGAGCCAAATGAGTCAAGACCGATGCGAACAGTGTGCGCAGCCTGCTGCTGCGTACGATGCAATTCACTATGGCTCTGTCGAAGGCGGTTACCGCCTGCTCTGCACCCGGTGTTTCAATGCCGAAGTCGCGAAGCGCAACGGCATGACTGACTTCGAAAACGTGCGGCTTGAACCCATCCAGATGATGGATTGTGCCGGCGACGCGCGTCAGTTCCATTTCCAGATGCGTTTGCTGGGCACCAGGCTCGTCCTTGATGCCTTCGAGATTCAGGACGGATTCCGCGCAGGTTATGAATTCCGGATCATCGGCAAACCGGAAGATGACGTGCTGGCCCTGCTTGGCCGCCTCGTTGAAAAAATGAGGCGCGCATTGGCAGTCAGGGATCTGGCAATCAACGGCAGCCAGTTTCAGATCCGTGACCAAACCGTGCGGGGACTTATTTCATCCGATCCGGCAGGACCCGGCGACATTCCCGTCGTTGTCGTGGATGGCAGGGAAATCGGGTGGGACGACTTCGGGCGAATGCTCGCAGCCTTCGAAGGCTGGCAATTCAGGCTGGAGATCAGGGACCTCGCCGATGATGTTTGATCTCGTAGGTTCACGGGTTATCCATTCATGCCCTCGCCCGGTGTAGCGGTTG
The DNA here is from genome assembly GCA_036383775.1 of Paraburkholderia sp. Lineage (GTDB taxonomy): Bacteria > Pseudomonadota > Gammaproteobacteria > Burkholderiales > Burkholderiaceae > Paraburkholderia. The sequence continues at coordinate 5,994 of DASVNP010000444.1, forward strand.
TCGGCGCGCTCGCTCATCCCCGCAAGCTGCCTTTCGCTTTCACTCACCCACCTGCTCACCGCAGGCTGCGCGTGACCGATTCGCCTGGCGTCCTCTGATTTCTCGCCCCGTTTGTGCTATTATTGTGCGCAAATTGTGCATGGAGTCCCCGTGATGAGCCCCGAAACCGTCGTACGGCCGAACGCCGGCGTTAGCTTTGAACAGTTTATGGCGTCGCTGCGCGATCCAGACAGCGCTGCGCCAATCGTGTCTGCCCGTCGTTTTGGCGAGGCTCTTCATATTGATCTGCAAACGCTCGCGCTGCAGGCGCACGTGCATCGCAATACGCTGAGCCGTCAGCCTGCCTCGGAGAGCGTCCAGCGGTTCCTGCGGGAAGCACTTCGCGTTATCCGGGCGGCCACAGATATCTCAGGTGACGTCAACCAGGCGCTTTTCTGGTATCGAAACGAGCCATTGGCTGTTTTTGATTACAAGACAGCAGAACGGCTGGTATCCGACGGCCGCACCGACGACCTGCTTCGCTACGTTTCATCCTTCGAGGCAGGCGCGGCAGGATGATTCTGAAAGGCTTCTCCGAAGTGACGGCGTATCGTATGCACATGCCGAAGTGGGCGGTTGCACCGACCAACGGCGCTGGCGCCGGACGGCATGGCGGTCGCGCTAACTGCATCGGGCTCAACGCCCTGTATCTCGCGCTCGACGTCAACACCGCCGTGCTGGAGTATCAACAGGTTTCTCCGTTAATGCCTCCTGGCACGCTCGTCAGTTATCGAATGACGATTGATCCGGTCGTGGATTTCACCGGCGGGTACCAAAGTGGCATCTGGTCGGAGATGTGGGAGGATTTTTATTGTGATTGGCGTGCGTGCTGGTTTAGCCAGCGCATTGAACCGCCGAGCTGGATAATCGGTGATGAGGTGATTGCAGCTCGCGCAAAGGGAATCCTGTTTCGGTCACGCCTGTCACCGGATGGCGTAAATCTTGTCCTGTACGTGGATGAGCTCGGACCCGACGATCAGCTCGCAGTATATGACCCGCAGAGCGTGCTTCCGCGAGACCAATTGTCCTGGAGATAGAAATGAGGTGCAGCGCAAGCTGGCGAGCCGACGCCAAACGGTAGCTCAAATAATAAGGATTACATATAATATTGATTTTTGACACCGGCAGCGAGGCATTTCGCAACGAATGAAATGGCCAATGTCAGCATTTATCGACGCCCGAGCGATGTTTGGCAAGGAGAAACCACCAGGAACCGTTGTATGGCGTGAATGGCTGCTTCTGTTGCTGCGAATCCGGCTGGAACCCCTTGAACTGCCGTCGCGGGATACCCGAAAAACGCAACACACCAAAACATACCACTTGATGGTGATTATTTTTTATGTCACATTTTTCAATCCTAATTGACTATTGAACCAGCGTGCCGTTGGTTTACATAACCTATCGGGTGAAATCAAATAAACGGATATTTTTCAAGTACTTATCAACCACAAGTTGTGCCATTGCGCGCCTAGGATTCGAGCTATAAGCCATTGATTTCATTAGCAGCTCCATCTCGCAATGGCACACCCTCCGCCTGCCACTCGCCTCCACTCCATGCAGCCGATTGATGTCCAGTAAAGTCACGACTTTGCTCTCTCTCATGTCATTAACGGAATTGCTTCGCTCCTCACAGCTGTAGGGCTGTTTAAGCCCCAATCGCGCGACGAGTGTTTTCGGCTACTGGTCGAAAAAACCGATGAAATTCGCGGCTCCCAATCATATCGCCAGCATCACTGGACACTGCTCCTTTCCTCAATGGCACCGCATTACGAGGTCGGAGACACAATTCATGCAGATTGGTGCACCTTTCCACACAGAGGCAGGTATACCGGCGCCTATTGTTTTCACGTATCCAGACATCCTCGTAACCAATCCGTCGATGGCCAAGGAAATTTTCGAGGAGTGCATTAATTTCTCGTCTGGTCAGCACCTACAAGAAGATCTGGCCCCTATGGCAACGAAACTGCCTGGACTCCATGTGCGTTTCATCGTGAAAAGAGGCGTTCATAACATCGGTCCGTCGCACTTTCTTCTTTGCCGCCTCGGCGCCCAACACATTGATTCGAAGAAAGTTATTGCTTGTCTTTCGACGTCGCTAGGCGATCCGGGACTTGAAGAACGCTATGTCGCCATTCTCAAGGAGACAGAACAGATGGTCACGGCAACGGCCGTCATGAATATTGGCGTCCCAGTGCCTTACGTTTGTCCAACGAAAACGCTCGAGCAAGCGTGACAACCAGCCTTCACATGCGCGGAGCAATGACGACGCTGCATTCGATTGGCTTACTCGCGCCGTCGGCAGGCGTATTTTCTGACCGCAAACGATGCGGGCAACAGTCTACCGTTTACCGAAGGCAGCGAGCGCGGTAGAGGACAACCGCCGAGCCGGGCCTGTGATCGTGCGAGCCGACGCACTTCACCCGCTCGGCGACGCGGGCATTGGAGATGCCCAGTACCTGCTGGCTTCGCCCCTGAGTGGCCGCTCAACTCGCCGTGAACGGAATGGCGTTCTGAGGTACAAGGGCCGTCCGTCGATTTTCAGAAGGTTGCAGTACCGAGGCGCTCACGTATTAGGACAGCAGAGGCAACTTAAACTCCGCGCAGCAGCGTTCGTCAACTTGACGAAGTAGCGCCGGTTGACTACTTTACATTGAAGTTCTCGATTTTCGTCATACCGAGCACCCGAATCGGCCGTGGAACTGTGCCGTGGCCGCTTAGATTTTAGTCTCCCCCATCGAATGAATCAGGCCACCGACCGAACGGAGTGACAGGGGAGACTCAGCCGATCCGTATTCGGGAGTCGCCCACTGCCGCGTCTACGTTTGGCCGATTGCAACGTGGGGTTACCATGGAATTCACCGGACCTACGCATATCCCTTCGCAGGCAGTACGCAAAATCCGCCTGATCAACTTTGACACGTCTTATCGTCCGCAGGGCTACAGTCTAAAGCCCCAACATAAGCCGGAACTGGACCGTTTGGCGCAATTCGTGGCGCACACTACGTCGTTTGGTGTCTGGATCGTGGGATTCGCATCGAAGAGGGGCAATCACGCGCTCAACAAAACGTTGTCGGCAAACCGTGCGCTGGCTGTTGAGCAATACTTGAAGAGCCAGAACCCATTGTTTGGCGATCCTGATCATCTCGATGTATTCGACTTTGTCGGCGATGAGGGATACCGAAGTTTGGACAAGTCCGACAACTCTGCAGATGAACGCGCCGTTGAGGTACATATTTTTCTTGGAGATATAAAGCCGGTTGTACCGGGGAACCTTGTCCCCCGACAACAGATTCCGCTGCCGGGCGGACCGCGCTTCAGCAAGTGGGAAATTGCGTCACCGGGCGGGCTGTCGGCCGGCTTAATAGGAGTTGGCGGGGTTAACATCTTTGTGATCAAGAACACGAAACTCAATGAAACACGGCAGTTTCTACAGATCGGCGGCGGCCTTGGTGGCGCCTTGGGACTATCCGGCGGGAAGCTCGTACAGGTAATCGTCGCCCTTTTGACCGCGGGCCAGTTTCCGACCAGCATGACGCTCGATTTCGTTGACGTCGGCACACCAATTTTTGCCCGAAGACCGGGCCCACCTTTCCCGGTAACCTGGGAGGAGGTCGAAGGATGTCTGATTCGCGTGGCGAGCGCAGGAGCCGGCCTTGGCAAAGGCGCGAGTTTCGCTGTTGTCACCTTCGCGAGTAGTGGCGTTTACCACTACGGCCCATCGGATTTTCCAATCAAAGAAGCTATGGATCTGTGGGAAGTCAACTTGGCCGGAGAAAATTTCCAGCTCGGTGTGAACGCGTCGGAGATCGTGGGACCGCTCTTTCGATTGCCATTTGAACTGCCATTCAAGTCATGACCGTGCCGTTTCTCCGGGCCCTAGAGTTCGTCGACATTCGGCAACACGTCGCGCAAGGCCGGCAGAAATGGATCAGCCGAAGGTGCTTCGCATGAACAATAGTCACCGGTTTATATCGCGTACACGGGGGGCTGCTTTGGGCTGCGGACGGCGCGCGGCTGTGTCGTAGCTCACAACCACTCGCGAGCTACGACACGCGTTCAACCTGAGCGGTGCCGAAGCCAAGGTGGCCGAAGCACGCGGCGCTAACGCAACTGAGAAAATCGCCGGGCCGGTACACATCCCCCGAGCGCTTGGTCGCCCGGGGTGTCAGATTTTCCGTGTTCAAGGCGTGTTGAGATTCACACGGATGGTTGAACGAAGCGATCCTCGTAGAGGATGGCGAATTGGTTCATGGCTGCTTTACAGTCGTGAGCGCCGCGGCCCCAATCGGCAGTAATGTTGCGCAGTTCCAACCAGATGAGTTTCGTCGCTGTCTCATCGGTCGGGAAATGGCCCCGGGTCTTGATGATCTTGCGCAACTGCGCGTTGATGTTCTCGATGGCGTTCGTAGTGTATATATATGCCCCTTTTCGCCGGAATATTCACCGCCTTGCTGTCTTTAGTGGTGAAGCTGTAGCCCCCAGCCAGCCTCTTGACCCCGGGATACACGACGATCACGTGGCCGTTGCCATCAGCTTTAGCGCCGCTCACGACAATCGGGTCACGATAACTCGGAAA
>DASVNP010000445.1:0-19982 GCA_036383775.1 Paraburkholderia sp.
AGCTGCCTGAATGACTCACGTTGTGACCGAAAGCTGCATCAAGTGCCGCTATACCGACTGCGTCGATGTGTGCCCGGTGGACTGCTTTCGCGAAGGTCCCAACTTCCTCGCGATCGACCCCGATGAATGCATCGACTGCGCTGTGTGCGTGGCCGAGTGCCCGGTGAACGCCATTTATGCCGAAGAAGACGTGCCGGGCGACCAGCAGAATTTCATCGAGCTGAATGCCGATCTGGCAAAGAGCTGGCCGAGCATCACCAAGACCAAGGCTCCGCTGCCGGAAGCCGACGAATTCAAGGACGTGAAGGAAAAGCTCGAGCTGCTCGTTCGCTGAGCGCCGTTGCCTGCCACCCGCGTCGCCGGATTCAAATGAAATCGAGATGAACGCAGGGTATTGACAGGCGCTTAAGCTCCTCCTACAATTTCGCTTCTCTGCTGTTGTTGTTCTGTTCCTCGATAGCTCAGTCGGTAGAGCGCCGGACTGTTAATCCGTAGGTCCCTGGTTCGAGCCCAGGTCGAGGAGCCAAGAATTGCAAAGGCCCGTTAACCAAGACGGGCTTTTTTATGTAGATCAGGTTGTACTGCTGTTCCTCGATAGCTCAGTCGGTAGAGCGCCGGACTGTTAATCCGTAGGTCCCTGGTTCGAGCCCAGGTCGAGGAGCCAAAATTTTGAAAGGCCCGCATCCGTGCGGGCCTTTTTCTTTTTGCGCGTCGCCTTTGCCAACCCCGGTTCACATCGCATCACGGCGACGCTTACGCCGCGGCGATAATTAGCAGCCCAGACAGCGGCGTCGATTGGCTACGCCGCCCTCTGACCTGCCGGCCGTTATACGATGGCGATTCCCCGGCGCGCGTCCCGCGCCCAATCCCGACGCTCAATTCCCGGCACCCTCATGAAACCCACTGTGTTGCGCATCGCCCTTGTGGCCACTGCCGCCCTCCTGCTGCCTTCGGCGCACGGCGAAGAAGTCGGCAGCGTCAATACCAACTTCCGCATTACCGGCTCCGACCGGGTGGTCGTCGAGGCTTATGACGATCCTCTCGTTCAGGGCGTGACCTGCTACGTATCGCGGGCGCGTACCGGCGGCGTGAAGGGTACGCTCGGTATCGCCGAAGATCCCACCGAGGCGTCGATTGCCTGCCGACAGGTCGGCGCGATCCATTTCACGGGTCCGGTCAAGCAGCAGTCCGACGTGTTCTCGGTCAGCATGTCGCTCATCTTCAAATCGCTGCACGTGGTGCGGGTGGTCGACGCGAAGCGCAACGCGCTGGTCTATCTCACATACAGCGACCGGGTGGTCAGCGGCAGCGCGAAAAACAGCGTAAGCGCCGTGCCGATGCCGGCCGGCACCACGATCCCGCTCAAGTAAACGCGCAGCGCACTACGACAAAACGCGCCGGTCCACAGGCTCGGCCGATGCAGCGATCACAGTCGCGACGCGCTACACTGAACGGTCCTGCCGGACCTTCATCATGACCGTCGCCCGAACTTTCAAGAATTCCGCCCGCTATTGGCGCACGCCGCTCCTGCCCGGCGCGGATCTGCTCACGGCCGAATATCACGATCACGAGTTCACGCCGCATTGGCACGACGCGTACACGATTCCGGTGATCGTCGCGGGCGCCGAGGGTTACCGGTATCGCGGTTCCGACTATGTCGCTGAAGCCGGCGGCGTGCCGATCATCAATCCCGGCGAACTGCACACGGGATCGAAGGCGGTCGAGGCAGGCTGGCGGTATCGCGTGATGTATGCGCCGGTGGATTTCGTCCACGCTCTCGCCAATGAGGTCAACGGCAAGCCGCAGGCGTTGCCGTGGTTTGCGCCCGGCGTGATTCGCGATCCCGATCTGGCGAGGCGGATCGCGCACGCGCATCGTCTGCTGGAGGCAGGCGACGACCCGCTCGCGGCCGAAGCCGCCATGCTCGACGCCTTGTCCACGCTGCTGGTGCGCTATTCGCAAACGCAGCCGGAGCCCGTGCGCCTCGCTACCGACGACGCCCGCGTGGCGATCATGCAGGAGCGCCTGACGGGCGACCTCGTCGAGCCGGTCACGCTCGCCGACATGGCCCAGGCGGCGGGACTCTCACCGTTCCACGCGGCGCGCCTTTTCACCCAGTCGACCGGCCTGCCGCCCCACGCCTGGCGCAATCAGGTGCGCCTGCAACGCGCTCTGGCGCCGTTGCGTGCCGGCGTGTCGGTGACCGATGTCGCCGCCGCCAGCGGATTCACCGACCAGAGCCACTTCACGCGGCACTTCCGGCGCATGTTCGGCGTGCCGCCTGGACGCTGGCAAGGCGTCTGGCGCGGCGCTCGCCCATGCGCCGCCGGTGATCGCGCGCCGCGGCGGCAGCCGTGCACTTCGCCTTCGCCTTCGCCTTCGCCACCGCCACGGCCATCGCCGCAAGAACGTACAAGCCGCGCCCAACTGCCCCCCGCTATGCTTCCCCAATCAAGGAGGCTAGATTGACCCATTCCACCGCAGTCCAACCCACGAGTTCGGCGCATTTGAAAGAATTCACCGCCGGCGCACGCGACATCATCCCGATGATGGTCGGCGCGGCGCCGTTCGGTGTGATTTTCGGCACGCTCGTCGCGTCCGGCCCCCTGCATCTCTGGCACGGCCAGTTGATGTCGCTCGTCGTTTTCGCCGGCTCCGCGCAGTTCATCGCGCTCGGCCTGATCGCCGGTCACGCGAGTTTTGCCGTGATCTGGGCAACCACGCTGGTCGTCAATTTGCGCCACGTGCTGTATAGCGCCACGCTCGCGCCGCACGTCGCGCATCTGCCGGCACGCTGGCGCTGGGCGCTCGGCGCGCTGCTGACCGACGAGGTCTTCGCCGTCGCGTGGGAGCACTACCGGCATCGGGAGCCCGGCACGGTCGGCCCGCATTACTTTTTCGGCGCCGGTCTGGCCATGTACCTGAACTGGCAGCTCTGGACTGTCGCCGGACTGCTGTTCGGCGCGGCATTCCCAGGCCTGCAGTCGCTCGGGCTCGATTTCGCGATGGTCGCCACCTTCATTGCGATCGTCGTGCCGCAACTCGTCGCATTGCGTTATATGGCAGCCGCCGCCACCGCCGGGACGCTGGCGTTCTTCTGGCAGGCGTGGCCGTACAAACTCGGCCTGCTCGGCGCGGTCTTCGCGGGTGTGGCGATCGGCGTGCTGCTGTCCACGTCGCGGGTCAACCTGCGCGGCGGCACGGGCAAGACCGTGGGAGCATCGCGATGAATTACGTCGTTCTGATTCTCGGCATGGCGGCCATCACGTGGGTGATCCGCGCCGCAGTCTTCGTGATGGGCGACCGGCTGGTGTTCCCGCCGCTCGTGCGCACGGCACTCGGCTTCGTGCCGGTCACCGTGCTGACGGCGATCATTGTGCCAATGGCGGTTGCGCCGCACGGCGGCGACGCCGAACTGACCTGGCGCAACCCGCAACTGATCGGGGCATTGGCGGCCGTGCTCGTCAGCGCGCTGACGCGGCGGCCGCTCCTGACCATCGCCGTCGGCCTGACGATGTTTTTTGTCTGGCAATGCGTCGTCCTTAAGTAAGCGGTAAGCGCAGTAGACGCGCGCTGCCTGCAGGCGGCGTCAGTGCCGTCCGGCTTGCGCCCGTCGCGCTACGCCGGGCGACGCTTCCCTCTAAAGCGGGCACCCCCACCCCCGCTCGCCCTTAAGTTTCCCCTGAATCCGCCGATAAGCAGTCGAGGTCCGCTCGTCGGGATACGTCCCGGCGGTTACGCGGCAACAGGCAGGAGTCCAACGCGCCGGCATCTGGCGCCGTCCGTGCGGCCGGGTGGCGAGCCGCGCGACAGGACCAAACGGGATAACACATGGGTCAAATCACCCTCACGCTCAAAGACGAGACCATTGCGTCGCTGCGCAAGGATTTCGACGCGTTTCTGCGCGTCTCGCTGAAGCTCGATCCGCAGTTCGCGACGCCGTCGTTTGAGGATTTTTTGCGTGCCAAGCTACTCGACAACATGGTGCCGCTGACCGAGCACGCGGTTCAGCGCATGTTGCAGGGGGGCCAGTACGCCTGGGCGAAACGCACGCTGGATAAGGAGTTCCCGGATGTCGTCGCGATTCTAATGCGGCAGGCGGGCGAGTTCGGCTTCGGCTTCGCGGCCCGCTCGGAATGGACGCCGGAAGAGCTCGCCAAGCAATGCCGCGACTGGGCGGCCGCGATCGTCAAGGAAGCGGAAGGCGACGCGGCGCTGATCGACCCGCTTGCGGCGCAAATCAAGAGCGAGGCGCAGGACATCCAGGCGCTCGAGGAACTCATGCAGACGCCCGCATGGCGGCTGGTGGAATCGCTGCGCCAGCGGGTCTACGAGGCCAAAGTGGCGTGCGAAACGAGCGTGGGCAGCACCGCGCGCGAAAAACTCGGCGAACTGCGCGGACTGCTGCGCCTGGGCATTTCGCACGGCTCGTTCCAGAAGCAGGAAGCCCAGCAGATCATGGAGTTTTTGCGCCTGCTCAAGCCGGAGATTTTTGTGGAAGAGCCGTACGACGTGTTTTCGCGCATCGCGGCCTGGTTGCGCAACTTCTTCGTGCCGCCACAACCGGCGCCGCAGCAACACCAGCAACGGCAGTCGCGCTAGCCACATCTGGAAACGGAGGCCCGGCAAGTCGCCGCGGCCTCATCCGCTCAAGCCGGTTGCCTCACGCAAGCGCGCGCTGGTGCCGCTGCCGCCGAGCGCTCAATCCCACATTTTTCTGAGTTTCGCGCCAATCTCGATCTTCGCCTGCGCGGCCGCGGCAAGCCCGGCCGCCGTAGGCGCGCTCGGCACCAGCACGCGCGGCCATGCATGAGCGTCGAACAGCGGCATCAAGTGCGCGGGAATAAAGCGCGTGCGCGACGCCCACACATGACGGTCGCCAAGATGCGTCTGGTTGTGCACATAGAAGCGCTGCGGCACGACGATGTGCAGATCCTCCTTCGCGCGCGTCATCGCCACGTAGAGCAGGCGGCGCTCCTCGTCGATTTCCTCCTCGCTTCCGGTGCCGAGATCGGATGGAATACAGCCGTCCACGCCGTTCAGCACGAACACGTTGCGCCACTCCTGCCCCTTCGCCGAATGGATCGTGGAGAGGATCAGGTAGTCCTCGTCGATCAGGGGCACGCCGGATTCGTCGCTGGTGGCGTCGGGGGGATCGAGCGTCAACTCGGTCAGAAAGCGTTCACGCGACGCATACGTCCCGGCGATGCTCTCCATCTGCAACACGTCAGCGTGACGGATCGCCGCGTCTTCATGGTTGCGCTCGAGATGCGGCTCGTACCAGCGGCGCACCATTTCGAACTCGGCGGGCCACGGCGTCTGGCGGCCATACACGCTCGACATCAGCTTGACGAACGGATGCCAGTCTTCCTGTGCGCGAGCCGGCGCCGCGAACTCGGCCAGCGCGCTGCCGGCGGTGTCGGCGGGGTTGCCGGCGCCCGCGCGCGCGACGATCTCGTCGAGCACCTTCGCCGCCGTGGCCGGCCCAACGCCCGGCAGCAACTGCACGACGCGAAACCCGGCAACGCGGTCACGCGGATTCTCCGCCCAGCGCAGCACGGCCAGCACGTCCTTGACGTGCACTGAATCGAGAAACTTCAGGCCGCCGAACTTAACGAAAGGAATGTTGCGCCGGGTCAGTTCGATCTCCAGCGCGGCGCTGTGGTGCGCGGCGCGAAACAGCACGGCCTGCGCCTTGAGCTTCATGCCCTGCTCGCGCGCCTCGAGCACCTGTTCGACGATGTAGCGCGCCTGATCGGCTTCGTCGGCGACGGTAACGAGGCGTGGCCGCTGTGCCGATGCCTTGTCGGTCCACAGATTTTTCGTGTAGCGCTCGCTGGCGAGCTCGATCACCGCATTCGACGCCGCCAGAATCGGTGTGGTCGAGCGGTAGTTGCGCTCGAGCGTGACCTGTTTGGCCGGCGGATCGAAATGAGCCGGGAAATCGAGAATATTGCGCACGGTCGCGCCGCGAAACGAGTAAATCGACTGCGCGTCGTCGCCGACCACGGTCAGGCCGCGGCCGTCCGGCTTCAATCCGAGCAGGATCGACGCCTGCAGACGGTTGGTGTCCTGATACTCGTCGACCAGCACGTGATCGAAGCGCGCCGACAGATCAGCCGCGATGGCCGGCTCGGCGGCCATATGCGACCAGTAGAGCAGCAAGTCGTCGTAGTCGAGCACGCTCTGCTTCTGTTTTGCCTCGACATAAGCCGCGAACAGCATGCGCAGATCGGCTTCCCACTCGCGACACCAAGGGAACGCCTTCTCAAGCACTTGACCAAGCGACGCACCGGTATTGACGACCCGCGAGTAAATGGCGAAACACGTGCCTTTGGCCGGGAAACGCCGCTCTTTCGCCGACAAACCGAGTTCGTGGCGCACCAGATTCATGAGGTCGGCGGAATCCTCGCGGTCATTGATCGTGAAGGCCGGCGCGAGGCCGATCAAATCCGCATACTCGCGCAACAGCCGCGCGCCGACGCTATGGAAGGTGCCCGACCACGTCAGCCCTTGTGCGAGCGCCGTCCGCGAGCCGAGTGCCGCGCCGGCAATACGCGTGACGCGGCGGGTCATTTCGAGCGCCGCGCGGCGCGAGAAAGTCAGCAGGAGGATGCGGCGCGGATCGGCGCCCTTCACCACCAGATTGGCGACCCGGTGCGCCAGTGTGTTGGTCTTGCCGGAGCCCGCGCCCGCTATCACCAGCAAGGCGCCGGGAGGCGCGTTGGGCGTATCGGCGCCGTATTCGACGGCTTCGCGCTGAGCCTCGTTGAGCTTCGCGAGCCAATCGGCGCTTTCGGAAGATGAGGACGGCGGGGAGTCGGCGACGGAGAGCACGATCGATTTGGGCGTTGAGTGGATTCAGGACGGCGACGCATACTGTATATCCATACAACCTTCTCAGACAAGCGCCCTTTTTTCGTCCACGCCCGGACCCCGGAGTGCGCCGCCAACCCGCGACCAAGGAGTTCGACGAGCGGACAAAAAATGGCCCGTCGCGTGAATACGCTCGGGCCATTCATGGGCGACCTGTATGGCGGCACATGCCGCCACGACCTCGACCTCAGCGCACGGTCTTACTGCTTGACGTCGGCGCCGTCCGCCTGTGCACCAGCCTGGCCTTGCATGTCGATCTTCATTTCATTGTTGGCCGCTTGCTTGTCGGCCTTCTGGTTGATCTTGGCGTCGCCTACCTGCTCCTTGTATTGCGACTTGGCGGCCTTCTGCTGAGCTTTCAATTCGGCCTTGGACGCCTTCTTCGACGCACGGTATTCCGCGTTCGCCTTCGCGTCGGCGTTGCGCTTTTGCACCAGCGGATCGGTCGAACCCGGTGCCGCCAACTGGGTCGGCGCCGGCGCCACCGGCTGCACGCCTTGTGCGGCAGGCGCTGCAGTGGCGGCACCCTGCAGTTGGACCTGGGCGTGGCCGTTCATACCCGTGGCCGGCTGCTCGGTCTGCGCGAGGGCAGCGGTAGCGGCAAATGCGGTCAGGGCGGTGCCGATCAGGAGCGTACGAATGGGAGTCATGGCTAATCCTCTCTAAAATTGTTGTGACGCAGGCGTCGACTTCGGCCTGCTCACTGCCAGAAAATCCAGCAGGCTTTACTACTGACCCGCACTTTACGAGTGGAGTTCTTATCTTGCGACCGGTGTTACGGAACGTTTCATTTTCTGACAAATACATAACATCCGCATTGCGATTGCCTGCGCGAGGTCAAGGACACAACGTGAAATGCATCCAGAACCGGCTTCTGGCTTATGATGCGAACCCTTTGCCTGAAGGTGCGAACTCCATGCCCAATCTCGATTTCACGCTCACCGGCGACTACGTCGAACTGCACAATCTCCTGAAGATCACGGGGCTGGCGGACAGCGGCGGCTCGGCAAAAATGATGGTCGCGGACGGTGCGGTCACCGTCGACGGCCGGGTCGAAACGCGCAAAACGTGCAAGATCCGCGCAGGCCAAGTGGTGCTGCTCGGCGATACGCGTATTGCGGTTCACGAGGCTTGAGCCCTGCCTGAGCTCACAAGGCGCGACCCCACAGTCCGAAAATCCGGAGGACCGCACGCACCAAAATCGTGCTTCTTCCATCGACATCGCCGCGCCTAAGCAATAAGCTGTTGGTTTCGACAGACAAACAATCGGCTGACAACTGGCTGGCGGCGGCCCGGCATTAATGCCAACGCTAACGCCAACGCATGCCAAGCCGCCCGCGCGGGCGGCGCGCCCCTTGGGCGCACTGTCGCCACTTCCGCCGCAAGCCGCTCCATGACTCAATCCGGCTTTTCCCGGGTGGCCGCCCGGCCGCCGACCCTGACCCGTCACGCGGCCGACACCGCCCGCCTCGCCGCGCCGCTCGCCATCGCGCAGCTCTCGCAAATGGCCATGGGCGTCACCGACACGATCCTGCTCGGCTCGCTCGGCCCCGACGCGCTGGCCGCCGGCGGCCTCGGCGCGAACCTGTTCTTCGTGGTGGTCACGCTGCTGCAGGGCGTGCTGACCTCCGTCAGCGTAAGCGTGTCGCACGCGCGTGGCGCGCAGGACGACGGCCGCGTGCCGCACATCTACTGGACCGGCCTCGTGCTGTCCGTGCTGCTGTCGGTGCCGGCGTTCATCCTGCTGTCGTTCGCCACGCCGATCCTGCTGGCGTTCGGCGAGCCGGCCCTGCTCGCGCATAACGTCGGCGAATACGCCGCGGTGTTGCGCTGGGGCTCCCTCGGCAGCCTGATCGGCGTCGGTCTGATGCGTTCGTTCCTGCCGGCGATCGGCGCAGCCAAGCGTCTGCTGTGGGTATCGCTCGTGAGCGTGGGCGTGAACGGCTTTCTCAACTACGGCCTGATCCACGGCGCCTACGGCCTGCCGCGGCTCGGCTTTCTCGGCTCGGCGGCGGCCACGTCCATCACCGTCTGGCTAAGCGCGCTCGTGCTGATGGCGCTGCTGCACCTGCGGCCGCGCTACCGTCATTTCGTCGTCGCCACGCGGCCGAACGTGCCCTTGATGAGCGAGTTGTTCGGCATTGGCTGGCCGGTTGCGATCACCTACGGCGTCGAGTCGACGCTGTTCCTCGCCACCGGCCTGATGGTCGGCCTGCTCGGCGAGTCGCAACTGGCCGCGCATCAGATCGCGCTGAACGTGGCTTCCGTGGCCTTCATGGTGCCGCTCGCGATCGGCCAGGCCGCCAACGTGCGGGTTGGCTTCTGGTCCGGCGCGGGCCAGCCGCTCGCCGCGCGTCACGCGGGCTTTGTCGCGCTGGCGCTCGGCATCGGCTTCATGTCGCTGTCGGGGCTCGTGCTGATCGCCGCGCCGCACTGGATCGTCGGCCTCTATCTGCATCTCGACGATCCGGCCAATGCCGCCACGGTCGCGCTCGCGAGTTCGCTGCTCGGCGTGGCCGCGATCTTCCAGATCGTCGACGGCATGCAAACGGTCGGCTCGGGCTGCCTGCGCGGCCTGAAGGACACGCGCGTACCCATGATCGCCGCCGCGTTCGGTTACTGGGTCATCGGCTTTCCGACCGGCTACACGCTGGCGTTTCACTTCGGCCTGGGCGCGCGCGGCCTGTGGTGGGGACTCGCGGCCGGCCTCGCGAGCGTCGCGCTGCTCATGACGCTGCGGTTTCACAAGCTGAGCTTGCGGCGCACGCCGGAGGCGACCGGCGCCCCGCACGCTCAATCCGTCTGAGCAAAACAAAGCGCCGGTTCGCAGATTGATGACGATCCGGCGCTGAACGCTGAATCCCGAACGCGCGAACGCTGCCTGAATCCCCTTAGAATGAATTTTGCTGCTGCTTGAGTGACTCACGCGCAACCGCGATGAGAAGCCCGCAAACAAGGGGGACAGTGTGCCGTCGAATCACAATCAAAACCTGACCACACCGCAGCACAAAACCACATTCGTCATGTCCCGCGGGAAATCACGTTGGGAGCCAACGCGGCATTTCTTCCTGCTGTGCTGCGCCACGGCAATGCTGGCCGCCTGTGCCACCAGGCCCCCTGCCACCGCGTTCGAGCGTCACGTCACCCACGCACTGCCGGTGACACAAGCCACGCCGCTTCACACGGCACTCGCGCCGCTCGAGGCCGCGCACCCGGATCAGTCCGGTTTCCGCGTGCTGGCAAGCGGCACCGACGGCTTGCAGATGCGCATCGCGCTCGCGCGCGCCGCGACGCAAACCCTCGACATGCAGTACTACATTGCCAACGAGGACACCACCGGCAAGCTGCTGCTCGGCGCCGCGCTGTATGCGGCGGATCACGGCGTGCGCGTGCGCATGCTGGTCGACGATCTGAACTTCAAGGACATAGACCGCGTGATGGCGGGGCTGAACTCGCACGAGAACATCGAGATTCGCGTCTTCAATCCATTCGGCAGTGCCCAGCAAGGCGTGGTCCAACGCACCACGAACGTGTTCACGCAAATTGGCCGTTTTACTCGCCGCATGCATAACAAGGCAATGATCGTGGACAACCAGGTGGCGATCGTGGGCGGCCGCAATCTCGGCGACGAATACTTCAGCGCCAGCGAAACGCTGCAGTTCCGCGATATCGACGTACTGGCCGCCGGCCCGATTGCCGCCGATATCTCGGCCAGTTTCGACGACTACTGGAATAGCAGCATCGCCTATCCGTTGCGGGTGCTGAACAAGCAGAAATTCGACGCCAACGTGCTCGACCAGACGCGCGACGAATTGCGCCAGCACTGGCGCACCAACGCCGATCCGTACAACGCGAAGCCGCTGAACGCCACGCCGCTCGCCACGCAGATCACCGCACAGCAGCTCGGCCTGAGCTGGGCGCGCGCCGAATTCAAAGCCGACTTGCCGGAGAAGATCGAACATCCGTCGCCGGACTATGTCAGTCCGCCCATGCGGCGGCTGGCCGAGCTGATGCACGATGCGAAGAAAGATTTCCTGATCACCTCGCCCTACTTCGTGCCGCATGATGCGGGCGTCAAAGCGCTAGGCGAACTGACGCGGCGCGGCGTTCGCATCGCCATCCTGACCAATTCGCTCGCCGCGACCGACGCCATCGCCGTGCAGGCGGGCTACAGTCCGTATCGCGTGCCGCTGCTGCGGGCGGGCGTCGAGTTGTACGAATTCAAGCCACAGCAGGAAACGACGGGGGCCAGCACCGTCGGGGCAGAATCGCGCGCCAGCCTGCATGCCAAGACCTACGTGATCGACCGCCAGATCCTGGTGATCGGCTCGATGAACCTCGATCCCCGTTCGGCCAATCTGAATACGGAGCTGGCGCTGGTCATCCATAGTCCGCAGCTCGCCGGGCAGGTGGCGCAACTCTTCGATCGCGCCACCGCGCCCGAAGTGAGCTATCGCGTCACGCTCGCCGACGAAGCGCAGTTCGCCTACCTGCGTTCAATCGGCGCGCCGCGCTCGCCGCTCGTCTGGACCGACGTCGAAAACGGCACGCGCCGCACGTACATCTTCGATCCGCAAGCGGGGTTATACCGGAATGCGCTAACAGGTCTATTCTCCCTATTGCCCGTCAACGCAGAACTTTGAAAAGCGGAGTGGAACATGACTGAAGACGTACGAATGGAGCGCGACACGTTCGGTGAGATCGCCGTGCCGAACGCCCGTCTATGGGGCGCGCAGACTCAGCGCTCGCTGCAGAATTTCCGCATTTCGACCGAGAAGCAATCGCCCGAACTGATTACCGCGCTGGCCGTCATCAAGCGCGCCGCCGCCGAAGTGAACCTGGGCCTCGGCGTGCTCGACGAAGCCAAGGCGAAGGCGATCATGCAGGCGGCCGACGAGATCATCGACGGCAAGCACCCGGAGGAATTTCCGCTCGCGGTCTGGCAGACCGGCTCCGGCACGCAGACCAACATGAACCTCAACGAGGTGATCGCGAATCGCGCCAGCGAACTGCTCGGCGGCGAGCGCGGCGAAGCGCGCAAAGTGCATCCGAACGACGACGTGAACCGCGGCCAGTCGTCCAACGACGTGTTTCCGACCGCCATGCACGTGGCGGCCGCCTACGCGATCGTCAAACATCTGCTGCCGGCGTTGAAAACGCTGCGCGATACCCTCGACGGCAAGGCCAAGGCCTTCGCCGAGATCGTCAAGATTGGCCGCACGCACTTGCAGGACGCCACGCCGCTCACGCTCGGCCAGGAGTTCTCCGGCTACGTCGCGCAGCTCGAGCAGGGCATGCGTCATGTGGAATCGGCATTGCCGCATCTGTACCAGCTCGCACAGGGCGGCACTGCGGTCGGCACGGGCCTGAACGCCCACCCGCAGTTCGCGGACAAGGTGGCGGCGGCGATCGCGAAGCTGACCGGCGTGCCCTTCATCTCGGCGCCGAACAAATTCGAGGTGATGGCCGCGGCCGATGCGCTTGTGTTCGCACACGGCGCGCTGAAAACGGTGGCGGCGAGTCTCAACAAGATCGCCAACGACATTCGCTGGCTAGCAAGCGGCCCGCGTTGCGGCCTGGGCGAACTGTCGATTCCGGAGAACGAGCCGGGCAGCTCGATCATGCCGGGCAAGGTCAATCCCACCCAGTCGGAAGCCTTGACGATGCTGTGCTCACAGGTGTTCGGCAATGATGTGGCGGTGAATATCGGCGGCGCCGGCGGCAACTTCGAGTTGAACGTGTTCCGTCCGATGATCGCGCACAACGTGCTGCAGTCGGTTCGCCTGCTCGCCGACGGCGCGCATAGTTTCAACGACAACTGTGCGGTGGGGATCGAGCCGAATCGCGAGCGCATCGATACATTGCTCAACGAATCGCTGATGCTGGTGACGGCGCTCAATCCGCACATCGGCTACGACAAGGCCGCGAAGATCGCGAAGAAGGCGCACAAGGAAGGCACCACGCTGAAGGCGTCGGCCCTCGCGCTCGGCTACGTCACGGAGCAGCAATTCGATGAATGGGTGCGCCCCAAGGATATGGTCGGGAACACGGCGGGATAATCAACCGTAAAACCGCGCTTTGGGCGGCGAGCTCGCGCCACGGGGCCACCGGGCCGCCGGGGCCATGCCGCCCGGCGCGCTTGACCACGGGTCGCGCGAACGTCGAGTTTGCACGGCCTCCGGCCGAAACCGGCGCGCCGCTAAGGCCATTCCCTCAGGCCTTGCCTTGCGAAACTTCTTCCGGCTTCAGTTCGACGATCGCGTCGAGCGCTTCCTTCACGTCCATCGCGTACTTGGCGAGGCGTTGCTGTTCTTCCGTCTGCGGCACGAACGCGGGCACCGGCACCGGGTGGCCGTTCTCGTTGACGGCGACCATCACGACGAGGCAATCCGTGGTTTGCAGCAGCTCGCCGCCCTTCGGATCGCCCGCCTGCACCGACACGTGGATGTGCATGCTGGTGCGGCCCGTTGCCACGACCCGCGCGCGCAATTCAACCAGATTGCCGACCAGAATCGGCCGGCGGAAACGGATATTGCCCACGCTGACCGTCACGCAGTAGCGCCCCGACCACACCGCCGAACACGCGTAAGCGGTCTCGTCGATCCACTTCATCAGCGCGCCGCCATGCACCTTGCCGCCAAAGTTCACCGAAGTCGGTTCGGCGAGAAAGCGGAAGGTGGTTTCGGAACGGTCCATCGGCGCTACGAGAGGGGTGCTCATCTTGACTCCGGTCAATCGGATGCATTGAAAGGAGCCGATTATACGAGCGCAATATTGAGCGCGTCGCGGGTCGGACGCGCGGTCCGTGCGAATTTCCGTGCAAGCCAGCGCCAGGCTCACCCGGCGCCGGCTTTTTTGCGGTCCGCCTAATTCGTCTCGGCGACGGCTGAAACAGTGTCGCCACGCGGCGCGGCCGCCGACATGAAGCGCTCACGATAATCGAGCGGCAGCACACCGAAGCGCCGCAAAAACGCCCGCCGCAAGTTCTGTTCGCTGCCGAAGCCGCAATCGAGCGCGATCCGTTTGAGCGGCCGGCGCGATTCCGCCAGCGCCCGCGAGGCCGCCTCGATACGCAGCGCCGACACGGTTTTAGCCGGCGTGCGGCCGACCTCGTCGACGTAGCGCCGCGCGAATGTCCGCGGGCTCATCTGCGTGCGCTCGGCGAGCCGCTCGACTGACAGGTCGTCGCGCAAGTGCGCCGCCATCCAGCCATGCAGCGCTTCGAACGGCCCGTCTGCCGAGGCTTGCGCGGCCAGCGCCGCGCTGAACTGCGACTGGCCGCCCGGCCGCTTCATGAACACCACCAGCCGCCGCGCCGCCTGCATCGCGACGGCGTGGCCGACGTCTTCCTCGATCAGCGCGAGCGCCAGATCGATGCCCGCCGTCACCCCCGCCGAGGTCCACACGACGCTCTCGCTTGGCCCTCGCCCGGCGTCGCGAATAAAGATGGGATCGGCATCCACCTGCACCTTGGGAAAGTGACGCGCAAGCTGGGAGGCTTCGCCCCAGTGCGTCGTGGCGCGACGGCCGTCGAGGAGGCCTGCCGCCGCCAGATAGAACGCGCCGGTGCACACCGAGCACACCCGCCGCGCGCGCGGCGCATTGCGCCGGATCCAGGCGACGAGTTCCGGTTGCAACGTGCAGTTTGCGTCGATCGGAACGCCGGGAACGATGAGCGTGTCGATGGGCTGATCGTCGAGCGTGTCGAGCCGTTCGGTGACGACCGGCAGGCCGGGAAAGGTTTGCAACGCGCCGCCGTTGATCGAAGCGACTGTCGTGCGGTAAGCCACCGGTTGTGCGGAGGTGCCGGCGGACCCGGCTGGTCGGCCTGAATCGCCGGATCCGGCACGCTTACCTGCGCCGGCCGCGGCGGCAATAGTCAACTCCGCCCGCCAGAAGGCCTCTAATGGCCCGCAAGCATCGAGCAGCACCAGATTCGGTGCGACCGCGAAAACGATATGACGTGCCGCCATCAGGACATCTCCCTTATTACGCTCTGCTTGCGCGACCACGCATAACCCAGCGTGACCAGCGCGGCCGCCCCGAGCAGCGGAAAGATCGCGGCGTTGATCGTCGCCCAGCCGAAGCGGGCCAGCAATTGGCCGGCGAACAGGGAGCCCAGCGCGGAAAACGCGAAGGTCGTGAACTCGCTGGTCGCTTGGGTCTTGGCCCGCTCGGACTGCCGGTACGACTGGGCCAGAAGCGTCGTGCCGCCGACGAACATGAAGTTCCAGCCCACGCCAAGACACGCGAGGGCGGCGTAGAAATGCGGCAGATCGGTCGAACGCAGGGCCAGCACGCCGCACAGCGCCGACAGCACGATGCCCGTGCCGATCACCCGCAGCACGCCGAAGCGCTGGATCAGCCGCGCGGAAAACAGCGACGGCGCGAACATGCCGACCAGGTGCCACTGAATGATCGCCGCGCCGTCGCCGATCGTGTGACCGCACGCGACCGCGGCGATGGGCGTCGCGGTCATCACGAACATCATGACTGCGTAGCCGAGCGCGTTGTTGGCCAACGCCGCCATGAAGATCGGCTGCCGGACGATTTCGCCGAGCGGCCTCGCCGGCTCGTGAGTCGCCACCGTGTTCACGACCGGCGCCGCATCGCGATACAGCAGCGCCAGCAAGGCAATCGACAAGAGCGCCAGGCCCGTGACTAGCGCGTAAGAACCCGCGAATGCGACCGGCGCCAGCCAGTCCTTGCTCCACGCGGCCAGCAGCGGCCCGCAGACGGCGGCGACCACGCCGCCCGTCAGCACGGTCGAAATCGCGCGGCTTTTGCCTTCCATGCCGACGGCGTCCGCAGCCGCCAGCCGGTAGTACTGCGCGAACGCCTGAAACACGCCGACCGTGGTGGTGCCGGCGCAAAACGCCCAGAAACTATGGTGGAAGATCGCCCAGACGGACACCGCGCCGCCCAGCGCGCCGACGCTCGCGCCGAGCACGAAGCCCGCGCGCCGGCCAATGCGCGCCATCAGAAACGACGCGAAGACCGTCGTCAACGCCGCGGCGACGGTGATCAGCGAGAACGGCAACGTGGCGAGCGCTTTGTCGTCGGCGAGCATGTAGCCGACCAGACCGGTCAAGGTCAGATCGATCGAGACCGATGAGGTGTACAGCGCCTGGCACACGGCCAGCACGCGCGCGGCACGCCGGCCATACGGATCGGAGTCGCGCAGGCCGGTCGAACGAAGAGGCAAGGCGGGGGCGGCGGAAGGTGGCATGAGCAGGTTCCAGGCGGCGGCAGTGAGGATGACTTGATCGTCACATGCGCACCGGTGGCAGAAGTGACAATGATGCATCAATTTCTGCCAGCCATTGCCTCGACCTGCTGAAACGCCCGCGCCGCGCTTATTTGCGCACGGTGATGCCCTCGTCGATCGTGCCGTACATCGTGATGCTGCCGGTGCCCGCGCCCGACCCCGCGGCGCCGCCTTGCGCGCACGCAGCGCACAACAGGATTGCGGCAATAGCGGCAAAAAGCGTTTTCATGACAGCGTGTTCCTGCAAGGACAGAGTTCGATTCTAGCCTGGCCGGCCTCGGCGACGCCTAAGCGCGGACCGGCGCGCCCTGGCTGCCGTACTCACGTCCGCCGCCGGGTTTTCGTAGCTGCTGCATCCCACAGTTCACGCTAAGCTGAAACATCGAATACCGCAGCCGGATACAGTGGATCGCATGGCGCTGTAGCGCGCCGCCTGGCTGAACCATCAGGAGACATTAGATGCCCGCTTCCCTCGCAGACGAACAGAACCATTTCCCAGGCTTGAGCCGCATTGGCGCGCTGCTCGCGGATCCTGGCCGCGCCGCGATGCTGTGGGCGCTGATGGACGGCAGCGCCCGGCCGGCCGGCGAGCTGACGATGATCGCCGGACTGTCGCCTTCGGCGGCCAGCGCCCATCTCGCGCGCCTGACCGACGGCGGCCTGCTGGCACTCGAAGTGCGCGGCCGGCACCGCTATTTCCGGATCGCCTCGCCCGATATCGCCGCCTCGATCGAAGCGCTCGCCAACGTCGCGCAGGTCAGCGCTCAGCAGCGGCCCGTGCCGCGCCCCGTGCGCACCGTGCCGCTCGACATGCGCTACGCCCGCACTTGCTACGACCATATGGCAGGCGAGTTGTCGGTGCGAGTGTTCGAGCGGCTAGTGCAAGGCCGGCTGCTGACGCTGCACGGCACCTCGCTGGAGGCGACCGACGAAGGCGCGGCGCGCTTTGCCGACTGGGGGGTCGATATGTCGGCGCAGAAAAGCCGGCGGCGCCGCTTTGCCTGCACCTGTCCCGACTGGAGCGAGCGGCGTCCGCATCTGGGCGGCGCGCTCGGCGCGGCACTGCTCGATTCGTGGTCGGCGCATGGCTGGGTCGAACGCACGGAGCGGCCGCGCATCCTGCGCGTCACACCGGCCGGCCAGCGTCATTTCGATACGTTTCTGGCGGCCTGACGTACTCGCAATGTCCTGATTCCATTACAGGAAATCCGCAATCAGCTTACGAATCGCCTTATCGAGACCTTTTGTTACATGCTGGTGAGGCGGCCTTACAAAAGTGGGGGCCTTGAAACATACGCCGCGAGTACAGTGACTGCACGGATGCCGCAAAATGCCGGCTCCGTCGGAGATAAACCATGAGAACAGTCACCACACACCGCCAATCGAACCGCCGGGTCATCGGCTACACGCTGATCGCAGCCGCCACCTTCCTGTTTGCCGCGCAGGCCACGTTCGCCCAGGAAAACCAGGAGGCGCCGCAGGGCGCCGTCGCCCTGCAGAACTCCGATCCGCCGAGCCGCGTTGCGCGCCTGAACTACACGTCGGGCGCCGTGACCACCGAACCGGCCGGCGCCACCGACTGGTCCTACGCGCAGATCAACCGCCCGCTCACCACCGGCGACCAGTTGTGGAACGATCAGAACGCCCGCTCGGAATTGCATATCGGCTCGACCGCGGTACGCCTCGGCCAATCCACCAGCCTCGACCTGCTGAATCTCGACGACAACAGCGCCCAGCTCAAGGTCGTTCAAGGCTCGTTGTCGGCGCGCGTGCGTCAACTGCCGCCGGGCTCGTCCTACGAAATCGACACGCCGAATCTGGCACTCGGCCTGAACGGCCCCGGCGACTATCGCGTCGACGTCGCGCCGGACGGAAGCACCACCACCGTCACTGTGCGCAGTGGCGGCGCGACCGTGTACGGCGACGGCGGCCAGGTGCCGGTGGCGGCCGGCCAGCAGATCACCTTTGGCGGCACCAACCTGCAGCAGGTCGCCGACAATGC
The DNA here is from genome assembly GCA_036383775.1 of Paraburkholderia sp. Classification (GTDB taxonomy): domain Bacteria; phylum Pseudomonadota; class Gammaproteobacteria; order Burkholderiales; family Burkholderiaceae; genus Paraburkholderia. Next base: position 18,147 of record DASVNP010000445.1, read on the forward strand.
CGCGCCCGGCCTCGACGGCTTCGATCAGTGGGCCGCCAGCCGCGATGCCGCGGAAGACCGGTCGGTGTCGGCGCGCTATGTGTCGCGTGACATGCCCGGCTATCAGGACCTCGATAACAACGGCACGTGGCGCGAGAGCCCGCAATATGGCGAAGTATGGGTGCCGCGCGCCACGCCCGCCGGGTGGGCGCCTTATCACGACGGCCACTGGGTATGGCAGGCACCGTGGGGCTGGACCTGGATCGACGACGCACCGTGGGGCTTCGCGCCGTACCACTATGGCCGCTGGGCCTATGACGACGACTCGTGGGCATGGGTGCCGGGACCGGCCGCGGTCAGCGAGCCGCCGGTCTACGCGCCTGCGCTGGTCGCCTTTGTGGGCGGCGGTGGCGGCGGCGTGAGCTGGGGCGTGGATCTGGCAATCGGCGGCGCGGTGGCGGCCGGCTGCGCGTGGTTCCCGCTCGGCCCGGGCGAGCCGTGGCATCCGCACTGGGGCGATCACGATCACTGGAGCCCCGGCTACTACAACCGCGTCAACCAGACGACGATCGTCAACAACTACAACCGCAACGTGACGAACGTGAATGTGACCAACATTCACAACACGTATATCAACTACCGCGCGCCGGGCGCCGTGACCGCGGTGCCGGCAACGGCATTCGTGCACGGTCAGCCCGTTGCGCGCTTCGCCCAGAAAGTCGACCCGCAACAATGGCGCAACGCGCGGATCAACCCGGGCGGCCCGGGCATCGCGCCGGTCAAGGAGAGCTTCGGGACGGGCCTGCGTAACGCGAATTACCGGCCGTCCGCCGCGGTGATGGCACGCCCGGTCGTGGCAACACGCACGCCCGCAACGCCGGCGGCTTATCACGACACGCTCGCACAGCGTTTCGCGCAAGGCGGCGGACAGGTGCCGGGCGCGGGTCAGCCGATCGTGCGGACGTCGGTGCCGGCCCACATGGCGGGCGGTCCGAGCGCGTTGCCGGTGCAGAACGTGCGCGTCGTGCAGTCGCATATCGCCGGACGTGCCCCGGGCATGGCACAGGGTGCGCCGGGCGGGCCTAACGGTATGCCGCAGGCTGCGGCACGGCCGGGCGAAGCGCCGCGCGCCGGCGAGCAGCAGGCGCGGCCGGGCATGCCGCCGCAGATGGCCAATCAGCGTCCGCAGCCTGGCGAGGCGGGACATCCGTCGAACGGCGTGCCGCGTCCGCCGCAAGCTAACGGCGGCAACCCGGCGGCGGGGTTTGCGCAACAGCAACAGCAGCAGCACGGCATGCCGCAGCAGGCGGGTCAGCAGCCTGGTCAGCAGCCGGGAGGCAACCAGCGGCACGAACCCGCCTGGACGCAGCCGCATACACCGATGGCGCAGCAGGCCCAGCAGCATGGTGGCCCGCAGGAGCAGGCACGTCAGCCGGATTCCCGTGCGCAGGTGCAGCCTCAGCAGGCGCAGCGGCCGCCGGAACCGCAGCAAATGCAGCGTCAGCCTGCGCCGCAGCAGATGCAACGCCAGCCCGAACCGCAGCAGGTGCAACGTCAGCCGCAGCAGATGCAGCGCCAGCCTGCGCCGCAGGCACCGCGCCCGGCTGAAGTCCAGGCGCAGCAGCCACGGCAGGAATACCATCCGCAGCCAATGCCGCAGCAGCAACCGCAGCCGCGTCAGGAACCGCGCCCCGAACCGCGTCAACAGCAGGTGCAACAGCAGCAGCCACGGCCGGAGTTTCATCCGCAGCCCGCGCCGCAGCCGCAACAGGCACAGCAGCCCCGGCCGGAGTTTCATCCGCAGCCCGCGCCGCAGCCGCGTCCTGAGCCGCACCCGCAACAGGCACAGCAGCCACG
>DASVNP010000446.1:0-6931 GCA_036383775.1 Paraburkholderia sp.
GGAAAGGCCAACACCGCAAAAAACACCACCAACAAGGCAACAAAAAAACCAGCAAAGCAAAAAACCAACAATGTTCGACTCCCTCAAACGATTCATCAAAAAATGGCGGACCTCCCGCGACAGCGGCCACCAGCTAGACGCGCTGCTAGCGATCGCAAACAAATCCGCCCCATACGCAGACCGCAGCGAATGGCTGATCGAACTCGCGCACTGGATCCGCCGCGGCCGCGCCGTCCAACCCACCGAAGCGGCCGCCCAAGCAGCAGACACCCGCTCCATGCCGGCGCACACGCGCATCCGCTACCTGCTCCACGTACTGGACCGCAACCCCGCCTGGAAGGCCAACGTCGCCGGAATCCTCCGCGCACTGCTGCGTGAAAGTGACGGCCTGTCGCTCCTATGCGATGCAGGCATGCCCGTGCACTCGGGCTTCTTTGGCGCGCTGTTCGAGCGCCTCGATGCCTCGCTGATTCCGCCCGCCCCGAACCGCCGCGACCTGACCGCGATCGTCACGCTGATGTTCAGCTCGGAACGCGACGCCGAATGGATCGGCGCGCTTCCCACCGATCTGCTCATCCGCATCCGCGCACTGCTCGACTACGAACCGGACGAAGACGAACAACGCGACAGCACCCCGTTCTCGCTCGACCTGCTGGCCGCGCTGCATAACCTCACCTGCCAGATCAGCTCGACAGGCCTGTCGCAGACCGTCCGCAGCCGGCTCGGCGGAGCCGATATCGACGACACACCCGACGCCGGCGACGTGCGCTTCGCCATGGAAAAGCAACCGTTCTACCGGCTCACGCGCGCCATGCTCGCCGTAGAAGCCGAGCATCAGGCAGTGGCCGCCGGCGCCGCACAAGACAAGCTGCTGCACGAGGTCAACTACCTGCGGCTCTTGCTCGACGAATGCCGCCGCGCCACCGAGAAGGTCTTCGCCCACCTCTACCGCAACGGCGTGAGCGTCGACATCGTGTTCCAGGTCGAACGCATGCGCATGCGGATCGTGCGCGCCGAACATCTGCTGAACGCATGGATGGCACAGGACGATCCGCACGCGGGCGCGCGCCTGACCGCCGAGCTCGTGAACGCGAATCACGCAAGCCAGAGCGTCGCGCATCTGATGCGCAGCAATTTTTCACTGCTGGCGCGCAAGGTTGTCGAGTACAGCGCCGACACCGGCGAGCACTACATCGCCCGCGATCGCGCCGAGTATCTGAAGATGCTGCGCATGGCGGCGGGCGGCGGACTCGTCACCGTCGTCACGGTGTGCGTCAAATTCGCCATTACAGGCGCGCATCTGCAAGCCATGGCCGAGGGGCTGCTGGCCGGCTTCAACTACGCCGCCAGCTTCCTGCTGATGCACTTCCTGCACTTCTCGCTCGCCACCAAGCAGCCGGCCATGACCGCGCCCACCCTCGCACGTGAACTCGACGGCGCGGGCACGCCAGCCGGCGTCGACAGCTTCGTGAGCTCGGTGACCGCTCTGATGCGCACGCAGGCCGCCGCGGTGCTCGGCAACGTGCTGCTGGTGTTCCCCGTGTGCCTCGGCGTGCAGTTGCTATGGCACGCGCTGTTCAATGCCGACATCATTTCGCCGGATAAGGCGCACGCCACGCTGAAATCGTTCTCGCTGCTGGGGCCGACGCCGTTCTACGCGGCCTTGACCGGCGTGCTGCTGTGGTCGTCGAGCCTGCTGGCCGGTTGGGCGGACAACTGGTTCGTCCTGCATCGCGTCGCCGACGCCCTCGCCTACAACCGCCGTCTGCGCATGACGCTTGGAGCGGCCGGCGCCGCCCGGCTCGCGAAAGCTTGCCGCTCGAACGTGGCCGGCGTCATCGGCAATATCACGCTCGGCCTGATGCTCGGACTCGTGCCGGCGATCCTCACGGCCTTCGCGTTCTCGTTCGAAGTGCGCCACGTCACGCTCAGCGCCGGCTCGATCGGCATAGCGCTCGGCGTGCTCGGCGAAAACACCCTTGAACTGCCGGAACTTTGGTGGGCGGTGGCGGGGGTCGGCAGCATGGCAATTCTCAATGTGGCCGTGAGTTTCGCGCTCGCCTTCTACATGGCGGTGAAATCGCGCGACTTGCGGCGCAATGCGGTGCGCTCGCTGCGCGGCGCGATCTGGCAGCGGGTGTTGCGGCATCCGCTGGAGCTGGTGTGGCCGGCGAAAGCGGCGCGCGAAGGCCAGTAGAAACCGCTTGCCGCGCCGGCCCATATGCCGGCGCGGCGGCGCCGACGGGCAATCGCTCAGGGCGTTCACCCTGACCGCGTACAATAGCGCCTTATCCAACGCCTTCCGGCAACCTCAATGTCCTTCGATTTCTTCCTCCCTTGCCCACGCGGCCTTGAAGCCTCGCTTGCGGCCGAACTCGCCGAAATTGCCGCCAAACACCTGAACGGCGCGCCGTTCACGGCAGGCGCACAAGTGCCGGGCGGCGTGCATTTCCGCGGAGGCTGGGCTGCCGGCATGGCCGCCAATCTGTATTCGCGTCTCGCGAGCCGCGTGCTGCTGAAAATTGCGCATCGGCCGTATCGCAGCGAGCAGGACATTTACGCGCTAGCGGTTGAACAACGTTGGGAGCAATGGTTCTCGGCGAACGAAACGCTGCGCGTGGATGTCACCGCGATCAAATCGCCGCTGCGCAGCCTGGAGTTCACGACGCTGCGCGTCAAGGACGCGATCTGCGACCGTCTGCGTGAAAAGAGCGGCGCACGTCCAAGCATCGACACCGCCATGCCGGACGTTCGCGTGTTCGCGTTTCTTACAGCAACCGACTGCACGCTGTACCTCGACACCTCCGGCGATCCGCTCTTCAAGCGCGGCTGGCGCCTCGACAAGGGCGCTGCACCATTGCGCGAAAACCTGGCCGCGGGCATTTTGCGTCTGACTGGCTGGAGTGCCGGCACGCCGCTGTATGACCCGATGTGCGGCAGCGGCACGTTCCTCGCGGAGGCCGCGCAAGTGGCACTGAATATCGCACCGGGTGCGGAGCGCCGCTTCGGCTTTGAGAAGCTTAAGCAGTACGAGGCCAAAACCTGGCAAACGCTCAAAGCCGCCGCGCTCGACGCGAAGCACGCCGCGCGTAGTTCGCGTGCCGATCTGCAGATTTTCGGCAGCGATATTTCCGGCGACATGCTCGACAAGGCGCGCGCGAACTTCCAGCGCGCCGGCTTGCCGTCCATTCCGCTCAAACAGGTCGACGCGCGCGGCATGACGCCGCCCACGTCCGCGGCAGGCATTCTTGTCGCCAATCCGCCGTACGGCGAACGGATCGAAGTGCGCGGCCGCAACGCCCGTGGTGAGATTCGCGAGGGGCGGGGGAATCGAGAAAATCGGGAAGACGACGGTTTCCGCCGTGCGCAGGAAGAAACGCCGGACAGCGAATTCTTCCAGTCGCTCGGCGACGCACTGAAGCAACGCTTCACCGGCTGGCACGCGTTCATCCTGACATCGGATCGCAAGCTGCCGGGCCAGTTGCGCCTGCGTGAATCGACCAAGACGCCGCTCTTTAACGGCGCACTCGAATGCCGGCTGTTCCGCTTCGATCTGATTGCGGGCAGCGTGCGCCAGCGGCCGCAAAACGAGACGCCGGCGGCTTGATGTATCGGCACGACAATTGATGACGCGCCAGATCCGTCGCCTGCCGCATTAACCCCGCGGAGCGGGAGCGATCGACGCGGTGCGCGTAGCACCCGTCGATAGAGCCAACTGCTCCCGGGCAACGCTTGCTACGCGATCGAATGCGACGCGCTCACGTCCCGCCAACGGCGCCGCGCGAAAGCGGCTCGTCAGCTTAAGCGGGTCTGTTGGCGAGTTGTTCAGCCGTACTTCGAAATGCAGATGTGGACCGGTCGCCACGCCGGTCTGCCCCACCGCACCCAGCAGTTGCCCCTCGCTCACCTTCGCCCCGGCTCGCAAGCCGCTCGCGAAGGCCGACAGATGCGCGTAGTACGTCGTATAACCTCGCGCGTGACGCAGCACGACATGCTTGCCGTAGCCGCTACTGTCAGACCCGATGAATTGCACCGTCCCGGCGGAAGCGGCGACAACCGGTGTGCCGACGCGTGCAGTCAGATCCACACCCGTGTGGAATAAATGCATCCCGGTCACCGGATGCACGCGATAACCGAAGGGCGAACTAACCCGACCGTAGGTCACCGGCATCGCGAACGCTTGTGCAATCAGACGCTTGCCGTCGAAGGAAAAGTAATCACCGTCCTTGCGCCCCGGCGCGATGAACCACACCGCACTGTAATTGCGCCCAGCCAGGGTGATTTCGACGGCACGTATGCGGCCATTTTGCAAACCCGGTCGATCACGGCTCGCCGGTTCGTAGACGACACGGTAGCTGTCGCCTGATTGCGCACGACTCGAGACATCGAGGCGACCCGCGAAAATCCGGCTCAGTTGCACGGTCAGATTCACCGACAATCCATCTGCCCTCCACGCATCACGCAAACTCCCCTTGATCGGCCCGGCATACGTAACGGTATCGCCGTGCGGCATCACGAGAGGGCCTGCCGTGGCGGATGTGCCACCGCTCAGGTCGACAACACCCTGTGCTCCCGGCCTCGCCGCCTGCACGGTGACCCGCCCGGCCCATTCATGCCCGTCCGCACCATACGGTCTCATACCGGACACGTGCGGATCACACATACCCAGGTTCGCCCGGCACATCGATACCAGAACCGACTCGCCCGGCGAGAGCATGCGCGATGGTTTGGTGTGCAGATCACTGCCCGGAAGCGGCAGCCATGCCGTGCCATCGGCCAGGGCTAGAGTGCGAGCGATCTGCGATGGGTCCGCAGCGTGCGGAGCGTTTGCGCTGTTCAGCACCATGGGTTGCGCGCCCGGCATGGCCCGCCCCACTGCAACGCCTTTCGTACCCGCCGATGCTGCCTGACGGAACGTCTTCGCCGCTGCGCCCGACGCGACAGGCGTGCCCAGCACGGCCATCGCGCTTCCCAGCACGACTGCGCTCGCGGAGACGCCCAGCGGAAATTGGCGTTTGAGATGAGCCGGATGGCTCATAACAGTGGAGTTGCCCTGCTCGCGCGCGACGATGTTACGTAGAAAATATCTCATCACGTAGGAATCTCGCGGTCGAAAACAGAAAGCTGCGGGCTTGAACGACGGTGCCTTGATACTTGGCAGTGGTGCGGAACAGATGAAGCGGCAACCGGTAGGAAGGTGCGACAACGGACTGCACAGCCCGACAACAGAAGCAGTCAGGTTACCGGCAGCCTTTGACAAAAAACATAGCATTTGTCCTAAAAGCGGGCGGCACCTCATAAGACGGCTGCTCCCCATCACGGGTCACTTCCTGTCATCCCCTACTGACACCACGCTGTCAGTAGCACCCCCGCACACTCCTTCTCACGCCATCCGGCGCTTTGCACGGCTTACCCGCCATCCACAGGAGAGTGACATGTCCGCATCATCTAAAGTTGTTGCATGGTTCGAAATTCCGGCAGTCGATTTCGATCGCGCCGTTCGCTTCTACGAAACCGCGCTCGACACCAAACTGAAAGTCCAGGAATTCGGCGCCCAGCCGATCGCCGTATTCGACTATGAGGAACCGGCTACGGGCGGCGCGATCATCCACAGCCCGTCGATGACCCCGGCCAAAGACGGCGTGCTGGTCTACCTGAACGCCCGGCCAACCGTCGACGCCACCCTCGCCCGCATCGAACAGGCCGGCGGCAAGACCGATGGCCCGGTGATCAAACTGCCGCAGGACATCGGCTATATCGCGTTTTTCACAGATACGGAAGGCAATCGCCTCGGCCTGCATTCGCAGACCAACGGCTAGGGCGCGACGCGGCGCCCACGCGTGACAGCGTGCGCGCCGCAACGAACGCCGACCGGAGCGCGGCATGCGGCGCTATCATCGCGGGACTGTCCCTGTCCTCTTCTACAAGACGCCCACGATGACGCGCCGCGCCGACCGTCTGTTCCAGATCGCCGAACTGCTGCGCGGACGGCGCCTGACCACCGCGCAACAACTCGCCGACTGGCTGAATATCTCGCTGCGCACCGTCTATCGCGACGTGCGCGACCTGCAGCTGTCGGGCGTGCCGATCGAAGGCGAAGCGGGTATTGGCTACCGGCTAAGCCGGACGGCGAGCCTGCCGCCGCTCACCTTTACCGCCGACGAACTGGCCGCGCTCGCGGCAGGCGCACGCATGCTCGAATCCTGGGGCGGCGCCGGCTTTGCCAGTGGCGCGCGCGGCGCGCTCGCCAAGATCGCGTCGGCGATGCCGGCCGACAAGCGCGCGACGCTCGAAAGGCTGCCGGTCTTTGCGCCGTCGTTTCACATCAAAGGGGATTTTTCCGCGCAACTCGACGCACTGCATCGCGCGATCGACACACGGCATGTGGTGAGTTTCGCGTACACCGACGCGAACGGTGCGGCCACGGAGCGCCGCGTCTGGCCACTCGCGCTCGCCTATTGGGGCGCGCGCTGGACACTCGGCGCGTGGTGCGAACTGCGCAGCGATTTCCGCAACTTCGGCCTGGAGAAGATCCAGAATCTTCAGGTTCTCGAACTATATCCGGATCAGGAAGGCAGGCGGCTCGCGGACCTGATGCGGCACGTGAATGCAAAACCGCGGTGAGCACGTGGTAGAAAAGCTGCCACTTGCTCACCGCGGTTTCGCGCGGGCATTCCCGCTGCCCGGTCAACGATTCACGGCCGCTCACCTGGAAGGCAGCGAGCCGCTTAAAAGCAGTTACTCCACCGCCTTGACCATATCTTCGATCACCTTCTTCGCATCACCGAACACCATCATCGTCTTGTCCATGTAGAAGAGATCATTGTCTAGCCCGGCGTAGCCTGCCGCCATCGAACGCTTGTTCACGATGACCGTGCGCGCTTTATAAGCCTCGATGATCGGCATGCCCGCGATCGGCGATTTCGGATCG
>DASVNP010000447.1:0-7017 GCA_036383775.1 Paraburkholderia sp.
ACGGGAGCCGTAGGCGGCGCATCGGGCAGAGGCAGCCCGCTCGCTCCCGTCACCGGGGTGCTCTCGACTTTGACTAGCGGTCTTTCGGGCGCGCCCGGCGGCAGCAGCAGCCCGCTCGCGCCGGTCACCAGCGCGCTCGGCAGCGTGACGGGCAGCCTGGGCGCCGTGGGCGGCGCATCGGGCAGCGGCAGCAACCCGCTCGCTCCCGTCACCGGTTTGCTCTCGAGCCTGACAAGCAGCCTCTCCGGCGCGGCTGGCGGCAGCAGCAGCCCGCTCGCACCAGTCACCGGCTTGCTCTCGACCGTCACCGGCGCGCTCGGCAGCGTCAGCACCACCGCCACGCCGAGCACGACGACGACCACCGCCTCCACCGGCTCCGGCACAGGTCTGTCGCTGTCGACCACGGGCGGCAAGGGCACGGCAGGCAGCCCGCTTGCCCCGGTGACGTCGCTCGTCGGCGGCTTGCTCGGCGGATTGAACAAGAAGTAAGCAGTACGTACGGGAACGGCGCGCAAGGCACGTCACGTTCCGCGAGCACCAGGCCGGAGCGCGGTCCGCCAGCCGCGCCCCGGCCCTGTCCGACCCTTGCCTGAATCGGGTCGCGCCGCGCCGGCGCCCGTTGCAACGGCGCACTGACACAACCGCACATGGCATCCAGAAGACACAGAGGAGCACACATGTCCAACCAACGTTTTTTTTCTCGCCCTGCGGCGTGCGTGACCGTGTCGTCGTTGCGCGCACCGTTGATCGCCGTGGCGGTCGCCGGCTTGCTCGCGGCCTGTGGCGGCAACACCGTCAGCGCGCCGCCGACCGCGTTAAACACGGGTAGCGGCAGCGGCTCGGCTTCGACCGGCACCACCACCACCGCCGCGGCCGGCACCAGCGGTGTCGCCACCACCGTCGCGCAAACCACGAGCGACCTCGGCAAAACGATCGGCTCGCAGACCATTCCGGGCCTCAGCCCGCAAGTGACGCAGGGACTCGGCAATACCGTGTCGGGCACGAGCGGCACGCTGAACGCGCTGGCGAACGCCGTGAGCAACGGCGTCGGCCAGACCGGCAACATCGCCAATCCGGTCGGCACCACGGTCGCCGGTCTCGGCTCCGTGGTCAGTTCGACGAGCGGTGTCGTGCAAGGGTTGAGCACCACGGTCGGCGGACTCGGCACCGGCAATCTCGCGCCGCTGTCGCCGCTCACGACGCCGTTGGCCAGCACCCTCTCCACCGCCGCGGGGGCACTGAATGCGGGCGGCGCGACGCTCGGCAACTCGCTCGCCTCCGTCCCGGTGCAGCAGATCACCCAGCCGCTCAGCACCGCGATCACGCCAATCGTGACGACCGCCGGACTCGTCACGCAGACGGTCGGCACCCAGACCGGCCTCGGCTCGCCGGTGGGCGGCCTGCTCGCGCAGGTCGGCCGCGCATTGAACACGGCCGGCTCGCAAGTGGGCGCGACCACCCAGAACCCGGTCGGCGCCGATGTCGGCACGATGGTCAGCTCGCTCGGCAACACGGTGACGAACGCAGGCGGCCTCGTCAATCCGAACGGCCCGAATGGCGCGAACCCGATTCCCGGATTGATCACGAGCCTCGTTGGCAGCACGAACACGAGCATCGCCAATGGGCCGCCCGCCAGCGGCAATCCGTTCGGCCCGCTGCAAAGCTCGCTCGCGAGTCTCGGTCTCGGCAGCAATCCGCTCGGCTCGCTGTCGACGCTGCTCGGCGGCACGCCGCTGGCCGGTCTGACTTCGGCACTCGGCAGCACGCCGCTGAGCTCGCTGACGTCGACGCTGGGCGGCACGCCGTTGAGCTCGCTGACGTCTACGCTGGGCGGCACGCCGCTCGGCTCGCTGACGTCGACGCTGGGCGGCACGCCGCTGGGCTCGCTGACCTCTGCGCTGGGTGGCACAGGTAGCGCATCGAATCCGCTGGCCTCGCTGACGGGCGCGCTTTCCGGCGCCACGAGCGGCACGTCGGGCGCCAACTGTCAGGTGCTCGCGCCGGTGACCGCGCTGGTCGGCCAGTTGACCGGCACGCTCGGCGCGGCGGCAGGCTCGACCGGCGGCTCGAGCACGGCGACCGGAGGCGTGTCGACTCTGCTCGGCGGCTTGTTGCCGGTAAGCCACAAGTAGTTACCCCGAGCGCTTCATTGCTGTCGCGCTCTTTGGTTACCTGGCGAGACGTGCCGTAGGGCGTCTCGCCAGATAGCGCACGAAATAGCGAGCTAAGCAGTCCGCACAAAAATTCCGACTCATCACGTGCTTCGCGCCGGTCCCCGCGGCGCTCAAGCCCCGCGGAGCACGTGACGTAATACATGCAAGCATGGCAGTATGCGTCGAGCCAAACATAAGCGAGCGCAATTCGCCCGGCCAGGCGGCACGCCCGCAACACAAGAACGGCATACGAGGAAAATCCGATGAAACTCGGGTATGGCAGTAAATGGACCTTCGCGCTCGCGGCGCTCGCGGCGAGCGCCATGCAGTTGACAGCACACGCGCAGTCCCGCCCCACCGGTGCGGCTGTCGGCGGCAATCCCCTGGATTCGCTGCCGCAGATCAAGGCGCCGGACAAAGGTCCGAACGTGACCGTGCAAGTCGCGCCGCAAGCGCCCCAGCTCGAAGCACTGCTCGCCCGCCATGTCACCCCAACGCGCGTGCAGGTCGAGGGCGTGAAGTCCATTCCATTCGATGAAGTCGCGCAGCGCTTCACGCCGCTCGTCGGCAAGGACACGACGATCGGCGATCTGATCCAGGTCGCCAATGGCGTGACGAAGCTCTATCAGGATCGCGGCTTTGCGCTCTCTTTCGCATTCATCCCGGCGCAAACCTTCGAGGGCGGCGTCGTGCGCGTGACGGTGGTGGAAGGCTACGTGTCGGCCGTCAAGGTCACGGGCAAGCCCGGCGCCGTCGAAGACAAGATCCGCGCGATTGCCGACCACATCACCGCCGACCGGCCGTTGCGGCGCGCCACCTTCGAGCGTTACATCAATGTGCTCGGCCTGTTGCCAGGTGTGAAGGTCGCGGCCAACGTGCCGCCGCCGCAGAACACCGACGGCGCCACCACGCTCGAACTGAACGTGGACCGCAAGCCGTTCGACGTCAGCACCGGGATTGACTTCAATCACCCCGGCGTGCAGGGCTTGCTGACCGCCACCGAAAATGGATTGACCTCGTTTGGCGAGCAGCTGAGCGTATCGGCCTTGCTGCCGAAGGGTCGCGACAACGTCACCTATCTCGCGGCGCACGGCGCGGTGCCGATCGGCAGCAACGGGCTGACCGGCAAGATCGACGCCACGCACTATCGCGGCAATCCGACCGACAATCCCGGCCTGCCCTCTTACGTGACACGTACGGTTATCAACGACAAGCTCAGTGGTTCGCTCGCCTATCCGATCCTGTTGAGCAACACGCAAAGCGTGATCGGCACGGCCACGGTTTATGCGTCGCACGACGAGGACCGCTACAACAATCAGCAGACCGGCGCGCAGATCGGCTTGCGTTCGCAGGTGCGCGTGATGCAGTTGCAGGCCGACTACTCCAGCGTGGAAACCGGCCAGGTGCGCCGCGCGAGCATCAACGTGGCGAAGGCATTCGACATTCTGGGCGCGTCGAAATCCGGCGACTCGAACGTGCCCGGCTCGCCCGTCACCAATCCGGCGTCGATCAATTTCGTGCGGACCGGTGCGACTTTCTCGCAAACCAACGAATGGCCGTTGAAGATCGGCACAGCGGTCTCGCTGACCGGTCAGTACAGCCCCGTGTCACTGCCGACCTCGGAACAGATCTCGTTCGGCGCGCAGCGCTTCGCGCAGGGCTATCAGCCGGGCGAGGCGTCGGGCGATTCAGGCTGGGGCGCGATGTTCGAAGTCAACCGAGCGTTCACGCCGGGCTTCACCTATCTGCGCACGTTCACGCCGTACGTCTCTTTCGACATGGCGCGCGTCTACCTGCATGCGGGCACGCCGTCGCCTTCGAAGCTTTCCTCGATTGCTTTCGGCTTCCGGATTTCGGACGCGAAGTACTACAGCCTGGATCTGTCAGTGGCCAAAGCAATCGGCGACGCACCGGTGGAAAGCGCGTCACGCAGTCCGCGCATCAACGCGACGTTCTCGTACCAGCTCAACTGATTCTCCGGCGCGCCGCATCCTGATTAGAGGTTCCACTATCAAACGGCGCGCGAAGTTTCACGTATTCTGCGCTGACGATGCACGACGGGCGGCGCACAAGTTGCAAGCCGCGGGTCGAACACCAGGTAGGACCTGAGGGGCCACACAGGCATTACGGCGGTAGCAGTCCAACGCCACCCGAGATGCCAATAACGCCGCGCGACCACGATCGCGCTGTCTTTAATCAAGGAGGAAGACAATGATGCAATTCACGCAACGCGCGCGCGCAATCGCGCTTCGCACAGCCAAACATGCCGCCATCGCCGGCGTACTGCTCGCCAGCGCCGTGACGGCTATGGCGCAGGCCGACAGCCCGGTCGGCACCTGGCAAACCATTGACGACAACACCGGCCAGCCCAAGGCGCTCGTGCAGATTTCGCAGGACGGCAGTGGTTCGCTCAGCGGCAAGGTCATCAAGGGACTCAGCGCGAACGACCAGCCGGATCGCCGCTGCACCGCATGTACGGACGCACGCAAGGATCAGCTGATTCTCGGCATGACGATCATCAACGATATGAAAAAGGACGGCGACGCCTGGGACAACGGGCAAATTCTGGACCCGGAGAACGGCAAGGTCTACAAGTGCAAGATGCACCTGGAAGAAGGTGGGAACAAGCTGGTGGTGCGCGGGTATATCGGCGTTTCGCTGCTGGGCCGCTCGCAGACGTGGATTCGTCAGCAATGACGCACGATTAGTGTGGGTTTGACCTGATTTCGCTATGCGCCTGCCAAGGCGGATTCGTTTCTACCAAGGCGCCGCGGCGATTGGCAAAAAGCCCGTGACAGTGTCAGAACAACCGGCCGGCGATTGCAATCGACCGGCCGTTTTTTTTGCGTGAAGACGTGAGTTTGGAACGGTCATGCAGCGCTTTTGAAGGGCGAGTTGAACGCGAAAGGTGAAGACGGAAGCGATTTGACCGGCGGTAGGCTAAACACCGCGGGCGCCGCGGCCGGAGCCTTTTCCGCTTCAACGTTCTTCTGTTCCGCGGCCACGTGCGTACGCATGCGCGCTTCCATCAGGCTGCACAGTTCCACGCTCGCTTCGCCAAACAGCTCCTCCATGACGCGCTTGAGCACGCCGGATTCATACCATGCCTTGAAGCGGCGATGGCAGGTTTGGTAGGACGGGTACTTGCGCGGCATGGCGGACCACGTGGCGCCGCTATACATCACCCACAGCACACCATTGAGCACCGAACGGGTATTGGCCAGCGGCCGGCCGCGCAATTCGGAGCGCGGGCGCAATTCGGGAAGCAGCAGTGCAACACGTTGCCACTCTTCGTCACTGATATCACGGTAGGGATTCATGGTTTCTCCTTTGTCAGAACCTTGACAAAAGATATCCAGTCGTCAGCAGCCGGAATATAAGACCAATCCGAATCTTGAAAATACGTCGGTTGACGGCGCCTCGTCCGTCAACGGAACGTAATCTATCGCAAAAGCATCGCCGGCCGCGTCATGCGGCTCTTCAGGTCAGCGACGTGTCGACGATGCGGCGCGGCGCATCGAGATATTCCTTCGATTGCATTTCGACGATGCGCGACACCGTGCGCGTGAACTCGTTGGCCATGGGGCCGTCGACATACAGTTGCTCGGGCGGCACCGCGGCGGACATCAGCAGTTTCACTTTGTGGTCGTAGAACACGTCGATCAGCCACGTGAAGCGGCGCGCTTCCGAAGCCATGCGCACCGACATCTGCGGCACGCTGGAGAGAATCACCGCGTGAAAGCGGCTTGCCAGTTCCAGGTAGTCGTTCTGCGAACGCGGACCGCCGCACAACGTGGCGAAATCGAACCACACGACGCCGTCGGCGCGGCGCAGCGCTTTCAACTCGCGCTTTTCGATGTGCAGGATCGGACTTTCGTCGGGGACCGCGGCGAGGCGCGCAAACGCGTCGCGCAATGCCTTGTCGGCGGCCGCACCAAGCGGCGTGTGATACACCTCCACCTGGGCCAGCGTGCGCTGCCGGTAGTCGATGCCCGCGTCGACGTTGATTACGTCGAGCTTGCTCTTGATGAGTTCGATTGCCGGCAGCATCCGGTCACGGTGCAGACCGTCCGGATACAACGTGTCCGGATCGTAGTTGGAGGTCATGACGAACTGCACGCCGCTCTCGAACAGCTTGTCGAGCAGGCGGTAAAGGATCATCGCGTCGGCGATATCCGAGACGTGAAATTCATCGAAGCAGATCAGCCGGTAGCGCTTCGCGATCCGGCGCGCGAGTTCGTCGAGCGGGTCGGCCGTGCCTTTCAGCTCTTCCAGCTCGCGATGCACTTCGCGCATGAACTCGTGGAAATGCAGACGCGTTTTGCGGTGCAACGGCACGATCATGTAGAAGCTGTCCATCAGGAAGCTCTTGCCGCGCCCGACTCCACCCCACATGTACACGCCGCGCGGCAGATCCGGATGGATCAGCAGTTTCTTGAACGCGTTCGAGCGGCGCGACTTGTATTCGGTCCACTCTTCAAAGCACCGCTGCAGACGGTCGACTGCCGCGCGTTGCGCCGGGTCCGATTGGTAACCCCGCGTCTGCAGTTCTTTTTCGTAGTATTCGGTGACGTTCATCGTGTTGCTGCAAAAAGAAAGGCGGGAGGGAGTGAACCCGCCCGCCTTCGTGGTGATGCCAAAGTTGCGTTCAGTCAGGCGTGCGCGTGATTACATGTTCAGCGCGCGCTTGTCGACGGCGAGTGCCGCCTCGCGCATGACTTCCGACAGCGACGGGTGCGGATGGCAAATGCGGCCGATGTCTTCCGACGCCGCCTTGAATTCCATCGCCACCACGGCTTCCGCGATCAGGTCCGAAGCGTTTGCCGAGATGATGTGCACGCCGAGCAACTCGTCGGTCTTCGCG
>DASVNP010000448.1:0-34362 GCA_036383775.1 Paraburkholderia sp.
CTACGCGGTCAAGGCCGGCCTGCAACCCACCAAAGACGCGATCGCGATCGAAGACCTGAAGGGCCCGTACGCCAATCTGATCGCGGTGCGCGCGCAGGACCGCGATCGGCCGTGGGTGAAAAAGCTGGTCGCGGCGTACGAGTCCGATGAAGTGCGCAAGTACATCGACACGCAATTCAAAGGCGCGATCATCCCGGCTTTCTGAGCCTGGTGAAGCCTAGTTGCTCAGCAGCGAGCCGCTGCGGAAAGCCTTCGCACCCGCGACACGCGCGAACTCCAGGCCGGCCGTCGCGAAGCGCGTCAGATGCCGCGCGTACAGCACGCCGGCCACGCTGCTTTTGAGCGTGACGACGCGATCTGTCAACGGGTCGACGATATCGGCGATTTCCTGACCGGCGTCGACCCACGTGCCGACCTCGCAGCGGTACACCAGCACGCCGCTGATCGGCGCGACCAGCGGTTCGGCGCCGGCGAGCGGCGTGGCGGCGAATTCGAGCGGCGGCAGCGGGGCGGCCGTGCCTTCGATCACGCCGCGCGAGGTCAGATATTCAATAATCGCCTGCGCGTCGCGCTCGGCGTACTCGTACGTCACGTCGCGCTGGCCGCGCAGTTCGATCGTGACCGAGATCGAGCCGTTCGGAATCGGGAAGCGGTCGCCGTAACGGCCGCGCAGATCCGACCAGCAGAAGCTGTGGATTTCGTCGAACGGGTTGCCGACCGAATTGAGCGCGAGCAGCGACGCTTTCGCATCCAGGTAACGCGCGAGCGGCTCGACCTCCGGCCATAGGTCCGGATTGGTGTAGAGGTGCATTGCGGCCTCCCAGTCGCAATGCAGATCGAGCACGACATCGGCGTCGTACGAGAGCTTTTGCAGCGCCAGACGTTGCGAGTCGAGTTCCGTTTCCGGCTTTTGCGCCTCCAGCGCCTCGCGCATGGCCGTGCGCACCGCCGTGCGGTTGGCGTCGATGTCGCCGGTGAGGCGCGGCTCGATGACCGGCTGAATCAGCGCGGACAGATCGTGGAAATTGCGGTTGAAGTTCTGCGCGGTGTTGGTATCGAAACGTCCCGTCAGATGGCCGAGAAAGTGCTGATTCAGGCCAATGGGGTTGGGCACCGGCACGATCACGACTTCGCCGCGCACCTTGCCGGCTGCTTCCAGCGCAGCCAGCTTGCCGCGCAGCGCCCATGTCACCAGCATGCCAGGCAGCTCGTCGGCATGCAGCGACGACTGGATGTAAATCTTCTGCCCGCCGCCGGGGCCGTAGTGGAAACTCGTCAGATTACGGGCGGTGCCGAGCGTCGGGGCAATCAGCGGATGGGTTTGGGTTTGCATGATTTTCAAGTCGGCGGCCAGGTGGGGCGTGCCGCGCTATCTCGTTGATAACAGTGGGGAAATTTGCTTGATGGCGTGCTTGATTGGGTGCTTGATGGCCGGTCGCCGCCGGGCCGGTGAATGTGGCGGCGGGGTGTCTCGATCGCACGATCTTAGCCGATCTGCCGCAACGTGTGGCTTTATGCGGCGCTGCAAACGAAACGGGCTCCGCGTGTGGCGGAGCCCGTTTCAGTAAAGCGGCAGGCGCGCCCTCAGGCGCGCATGGCTGGCTTAGCTGCCGTACACGTCGAAGTCGAAGTACTTCTTCTCGAGCTTCTTGTACGTACCGTCCTTGATGATGTCGGCGATTGCCTTGTCGACCTTCGCCTTCAGATCGGTGTCTTCCTTGCGCATGCCGATGCCTGCGCCGTTGCCGAGGATCTTCGGATCGTCGATGTCCTTGCCGACGAACTCGTAGCCCGCGCCCCGCGGCGTCTTCAGGAAGCCGATGTCAGCCTGCACTGCGTCTTGCAGCGCTGCGTCCAAACGGCCCGACAGCAAGTCGGCATAGACCTGGTCCTGGTTCTGATACGGCACGACCTTCGCGCCCTTCGGTTCCCAGTACGTCTTCGCGTAGGTTTCCTGGATCGTGCCCTGTTCCACGCCAACCGACTTGCCCTTGAGCGAGTCAGACGTCGGCAGGAGGCCCGAACCCTTCTTCGCGACGAGGCGCGTCGGCGTGTTGAACAGCTTCGCCGAGAAGGCGATCTGCTCGGCGCGTTGCGGCGTCATGGACATCGACGACAGCACGCCGTCGAACTTCTTCGCCTTCAGGGCCGGGATCATGCCGTCGAAATCGTTCTCGACCCACACGCACTTGGCTTTCAGGCGTGCGCAGATCTCATTGCCGAGGTCGATATCGAAGCCTGCGAGCTTGCCGTCCGAGCCCTTCGACTCAAACGGAGGGTAGCTGGCGTCGACGCCGAAACGGATTGTCGACCAATCTTTAGCGTGTGCGCCAATCGAGACGGTGGCAAGCAGAGCAACCGTCACAGCCGCTAGCAGTTTTTTCACTGTTTAACTCCTCGGTGTAGATCATTCAAATACGCCCGCATGCGATTGTGCCGCAGCAGGCCACCCGGCGCGACTCACGACCGGGCTTGGGTTGAAACCGCCGGCCGGGGCGGCCAGCAGAGCGCGCCAAGCTTATCAGTTCAAAAAAATTGGGTAGCTAGTGAAACACCGGATGGCGTCTGAGGATTGCTTCTAGTGTGGGAAAGTGGCGGATATCCACGGGTGTCTTCGATGCATGCCGCATGACACGGCAGAGTCGCGCGCAGCCGATGCCCGTCTCGCGTGAGCGGGCGCGCCATGGCTCGCTCCCACAATTCCAAATGGCGCAATTCAACCGGACCATGATGGCCGATTACGGCGACCGTCTGAGTTTCACGCGTTTCAAACCGGCGACGGCGAATTAAAGATTTTGTATGAATTGCCGTTTAATATGGATTGGCGAATTTGCTGCATCACATCTGACGGATTATTTTTTTCGACACTGGCGAGACTGAAAGCCAAAAAAAGTTTTCTTGGCGCTATCATCGTCGCTCCTCGCGCCGACATGGTGCAAAGAGCTTATCTGTCTGAAGAAAGTCATCGAGTACGCCGTTTGCGGACTCGTGCCAACTGTTTGTGTTCGTCGAAACGGCCTTCTGCTAAATGGTGTCGTATATGCACATGATGTTGATGGCAGATGAACTACGCCGTTGTAAACGCTTCTTTCGTGCATGCGTGGCAGCCGTCTTCAGGCGTGGGTATTTAGCGCAGCGCGGCGTTGGTCCAGAATATTTGACATTGTTGATTGGCGCGGTTTTCTGTTTGGGTCTTGGTTTGGCCGCGCCGGTCAAAGCCGGTGACAGCATCCTGCGTGTGCTGGCCTGGCCCGGTTATGCGGACGCCGACGTCGTGAAGACTTTCGAGGCGCGCTACAAGGCCAAGGTGGAGGTCACGCTGGTCGATTCCGATGAAGCGTTGTGGGCGCAGATGCATGCCGACGCGTCGCCTCCGTTCGACGTGCTCGCCGCCAACACCGCTGAAATCCAGCGCTATACGCAGGCGAATCTGCTGGCGCCGCTCGATCTCGCCAGCTTGCCGAACACTCAAAAACAGTTGCCGCGGTTTCAGGCGCGTGAGTCGATTGGCGGAATCACGTCGGGCGGCAAGGCGTACGCCATTCCTTTCACTTATTCGTCGATGGGGCTGATCTACGACCGCAAGCAGATCGCCGTGGCGCCGCACTCGATGCGCGAGCTGTGGAATCCCCGCTACCGCGGCAAGGTGCTCGATTTCAACAGCGCGCAGCACAACTTCTCATTCACCGCGCTGGCGCTGGGCTATCCCCATCCGTTTCAACTCGATGCCGCGCAGATGCGCACGATCGCCCACAAGCTCGTCGAGCTGCGGCGCAATCTGTTGACTTATTACACGTTGCCCGAGGAAGCGACCGCATTTTTCATTCAGCATAACGTTGCCTTGATGTTCGGCAACTATGGCACCCAGCAGGTCGAATTGCTGCGCCGCGCGGGCGCCGACGTGGGCTACGTGATTCCCGACGAAGGGGTGCTTGCCTGGCTCGATTGCTGGGCGATGACGCGCGCGTCCGCGAACCGTCCGCTCGCCCTCGCGTGGATCAACTACATGATCGAGCCGGATGTCAGCGAGCTGCTGACGCAACGCCAGGGACTCGCCAATACGTTGACCGAGCCTGGGGACAACAGCGACAAGGCGCATATCGTGTGGATTGGTCCGGTAGAGGATATTCAGCGGCGCGAGGACCTGTGGGCCCGAATCGTGTCCGGGGACCGGTCGGAGCGCTTTTGATGATACGTCCTGGACTGACCTTCAAACTGTCCCTGCTGTTCGCGTGCATCGGCGTGATCGCGTCCGGCGCGACCGGCTATTACGCGTATCGCGCCAATCGCAACATGCTCGTGAATGAGGCCGAGCTCAGCCTGCTCACGTCGACGGAACTGCTGGGCCAACGCTTTTCCACGTCGATCGACGATGTCGGCGCCGATGCGCTGGTGCTCGCGAGCTTGCCGTCCACGGCGCAGGTTGCGCAATCCGATGACGGCC
The DNA here is from genome assembly GCA_036383775.1 of Paraburkholderia sp. Classification (GTDB taxonomy): domain Bacteria; phylum Pseudomonadota; class Gammaproteobacteria; order Burkholderiales; family Burkholderiaceae; genus Paraburkholderia. Next base: position 4,445 of record DASVNP010000448.1, read on the forward strand.
TGCGCCCGAACCCCGCGCGCGAGCAGTTGGCCCAGGTGTATTCCAGTTTCATGGTGCACCACCTCGAATACCTGCAAATCCGCCTGATTACGCGTGAGCACCACGGACTCGAACTGGTGCGCTTCGACCGCGACGCGGACGGCCTCGTGCGCGTCAAAGGGGACAATCTGCAGGAAAAAGGTCAGTTCGCCTATGTATTCGATACGCTGACGTTTTCGCCAGGCCGCATTTACACCTCGCCGATCGCGGTCAATCACGAGTACGGCGCGCATGCCGCCGAGGGCAAGCCGACGCTGCGGCTCGGCACACCTGTGTCGAACGCCCAGGGGGCAGTGGTCGGCGTCGTCGTGATCGACATTGATCTGGAGGGTTTGTTCAAGCGTCTGCAGAGCGATTTGCCGAGCGACTACCGAGTCTATCTCGCCAACGAGTGGGGCGATTTCCTCGTGCATCCCGACGCCTCGAAAGCGTTCGGTTTCGATCGGGGACGGCGCGTGCTGATGCAGGACAGTTTTTCCGTCACCAAACCGCTCTTCGCGCAGTCGCAAAGCGAGGTCCGGGTGAATGGCCTCGCGAGGCCCCAGCAGGCGGCCGGTCAGGTGCTCGCGTTCGTGCGCAGGCCGTTCGGCGACTCCGAAGGCAATCGCTTTATCGTCGTCGGCCTGGCCAAGCCGCTCGACGATGTGCTGTCCGGCGCGACGCTGCTCGGCGACCGGATCGTGCGCATGGTGCTTGTATTCAGCGTGCTCGCGCTGTTCCTCGCGATTCTGTTCGCGCGCGCGCTGACCAAGCCGCTGCACAGTCTCGCGTATGCGGCAACGCATCTGTTCGCCGGGCACGCCATGGAAACACTGCCGCTCAATCGGACCGACGAGATCGGCTTGCTGGCACGCTGCTTCGACCGTTTGCGCCGCGAAATCAGGCTGCAAATGGACGCACTGCATGCCAAGCAGCGTGAGCTCGCGCATCTCGCCACGCACGACGCCCTGACCGAACTGCCGAACCGCATGCTGTTCATGGAGAAGCTGGAACGGACGATCGAAGAAGCGACGCAGCGTCAGGAGGGGGTGGCCGTGCTGTTCGTCGACCTGGATCGCTTCAAGCAGATCAACGACCAGTTCGGGCATGCCATTGGCGACAAGGTGCTCGTCGCGGTGGCGCGCCGCCTGAAGCAGGTGCTGAGTTCCACCGACGTCGTGGCGCGGCTCGGCGGCGACGAGTTCATCGTGTTGATCGAGGGGCCGCGCTCGGCTGACGGGGCGTCGGCGATTGCTTCGCGCGTCGTGAATGCGTTGAACGAAGAACTGCACGTGGACGGGCAAAGCATGACGGTGGGCGCGAGTATCGGCATCAGCCAGTTTCCGGACGACAGCGGCACGGCCGAGGAACTGCTGCTCAACGCCGACGCGGCGATGTACGCGGCTAAATCGGATGGACGCAGTGCGTATCTGCGCTACCACGATGTGCTCGAAGCGCGCCGGAGGGAGCAAGCCGAGCAGGCCGAAAGGACGCGAGCCGGCGAGGGCGCAACAGCGGGCCGCGAAGCCGAACCGACGGCCTGACGTCGCGCCTTCAATTATTGCTGGCTGCTTTCCGGATGTTTATGAAATGCTTTCGGATTGCGCCGCATTCCTCTTTTTGTCTGACAAAAACCGCGAGACAACTTTGCCTCGATCGCTGCTTTGGCGAGCGCCGAAGCAATCGTTTGCGCCGATCTTGAGGCAAGTATTTTTGATTTGCTGTGAAGCGTTTCCGCCATATCAACTTTTCCTGCCGGCCTGCCGAAAACCTCGCTATAGCGACGAAATTGACGGGAGACTTTCGTGAAGCGACAGGTGTGTTTGTTGGCAGCAGTCCTCGTGTTCGCAGGATGTGCCCAGATGCCTCCGCCGCCCGCGGCTCAGACGAGCAAGGCGCCGAATGAGGTGATCAGCTTCGAGATTCCGCCCGACGCGCTCGGCGCGCGCGATCCGCAACTCGCCGCCGTGCTCGCCAAGGCCGGCGCGCTGGCTGCCGCGCAGCCACAGTCCACCGTCGTGCTCGTCACCGCGCTGGGGCAGGACTTTGCGTATCTGAATCAGGCGGTATGGAAGGGTGTGCCGTCGCAGCGCACGGCCCGGGTGAACTTCGAAAATCGGACAGCCGGATTGGGCCAGCCGTATAGCGTGTCGATCAGGACGGTTCAATGAAGGAGAGAGCGGTGACGATGCGAACCACTTTGCTGGCGCTGGCCATGCTCCTGAGCACGCCGGTCTTCGCCGGTCAGCCTGGCGCGGATCTGCAATCCGCGGGCGCGATTGCCGCCGCGCCGGACAAGGTTTATCCGCCGTTGCCGTCGCTCGCGATGCTGCCGCCGCCGAGCGCGGGCGATGACGACTTGCCGGTCAAACCGGCTTCGCACCACAAGAAATCGCATGGGCCGGCTCAGGTTCAGGAGCGCAGAAGTCCGCCGGTCCCGGTCGTGCGGATCGTCGTGTCCGACGCCTCGCATGCCTATCTCGACACCGTGCAGCGGCAGATCGATCAGGCATTGGCCAAATAACCCCGCCGGCGGCCTCGCGTTCGCCGCCTCTTATCGCTGACAATCGCTGACAAGCGAAAGGATGCATCATGTCCTTGAAAGTCCTCCTCACAGCGCTCGCCTGTTTATCGGTGTGCGGGATGGCGCAAGCGGCCGACGACTGCTTTAACGAAGCCGCGGCTTATCAGGGTGTCAACCCGTGGGTGCTGCGCGCACTCGCCTGGTACGAATCGAAGGGCGATGCGAGCGCGATTCGGCAGAACGCCAACGGCTCGATCGACGTCGGTCAGTTGCAGATCAATTCGATTCACTTCGGCGATCTCGCGCGCGAGGGGGTGCCGCATCGCGCGCTGACCGATCCTTGTATAAACGTGTACGTCGCCGCCTGGCTGCTGAAACAGAAGATGGTCAAGCACGGCAATACGTGGCGTGCGATCGGCGCGTACCACTCGGAGACGCCGAGAGAACGCGACGCCTACGCGCGCAGCATTCAGCACGTGCTGGTGGCGTGGGGGCAATTGCCGTCCGCCCGTTGACTGGACAGGCATGACGGGTCACGTGGCGTGCCGCGGCGCCTGACTTGCCCGAAGGCTCTGCGTCGTGCGCCGGGAAGCGGCCGAACCGAGGCCGAACCACCGCGTCCCGCGTCCCGCAATCAATCCCCTCTTAAACGATCCGCGCCCCGCCGCGATACGTCGCGCGCGGCACCGGCAGCGTGTCGAGCATCGTCACGCGCACGAAGTCCGCGCGCAAACCCGGCTCGATTGCGCCGCGGTCGTGCAAGCCGGCCGTGCGCGCCGGTTCGGCGGAGACCGTCGCCATGGCGCGCGGCAGCGTCCAGCCGGCTTTCTCGACGAGTTCGAACACGGCGGTCATCAGGCTCGACGGCACGTAATCCGACGACAGGATATCGAGCAGGTCCGCTTTCGCGAGTTCGATCGCGGACACGTTGCCCGAATGCGAGCCGCCGCGCACGATATTCGGCGCACCCATGATGGTCGAAATACCATGCGCGCGCGCGGTCTCCGCGGCCACGCGGGTGGTTGGAAATTCGGCCAGCACGATGCCTTCCGCCTTGGCCTGTTCGACGTGCTCGATCAAAGTGTCGTCATGGCTCGCCACCGGAATGCCGAGCCGGTTGCAGCGCGTGACGATCTCGCGGCGGTGCGCATCCGCATAACGTGCCTGTTCGACCGTCAGTTCGGCCAGCGCGGTCGCGACGTGTTCGTCGCTCAGCTTGCCGTTGCGCTCCTGAAAGCGGCGCCATTGCTCGCGGTCGTGCCATTGACGCTGACCGGGCGTGTGATCCATGACCGACGCGAGCCGCAACAGCGGGTGCGCGCACAATGTATCGAACACTTCCACCACGTCGGCGGTGGCGATTTCGCAGCGCAGATGCAGGAAGTGTTCGGCACGCAGCAGCTTGCGCTCGGAAAACCGCGTGAGCGCTTCGGCGCATTGCGTTTGCAGATCGCGGCCACGCAGGCCCACGTTCGAGCGCGAACCGATGGCGAGCGCGTCGAACACGGTGGTGATGCCGGCCGCGGCCACCTGCGCGTCGTGGATCACGAAGGCGGCGTCCGTATTCCAGAGCACGCCGGGGCGTGGCGCGAGATGCTTTTCGAGGTTGTCCGTGTGCAGCTCGATCAGACCGGGCAGCAGATAGTCGCCTTCCCAATCCTCCGCCTCGCGCGCGGAAGTCGTGCCGCGCTCGAGGTCGCGGATCACGCCGTCTTCGATGCGTACCACGCCGGTGAATACTTCGTCTCGCGTCACGACGCGAGCGTTCCTGATCAACATCGACTTGCTCCGTAGTCAGTCAGACCTGAGTAGTGTGGGTATTTCCGCACTGGCGCCGCATGCGTCAGTGTAGTGCCATCTCGTGTCAATCCGTGTCAATCAATGACGCAGCGGCGGTTTCAGTTCGAGGCGGCGCGTGGCCACCTTGTTGCGCGTATCTTCATCGTGAAAGATGCCGACGATCGCCGCGCCGCGCTCGCGCGCCTCGACGATCAGATCGGCGACCACGTCGCGGTTTTCGGCGTCGAGCGAGGCCGTCGGCTCGTCGAGCAGCAGGAGCGGATGCTGCGCGATCAAACCGCGCGCGATATTCACGCGCTGTTGCTCACCGCCGGAGAAAGTAGCGGGCGCGAGCGACCAGAGCCGCTCCGGCACGTTCAGGCGCGCCAGCAGCGCGGCCGCGCGGGCCCGCGCCTCGTCTTCCGGCACGCCGCGTGAGATGAGCGGCTCGGCGACGAGCGTGAGCGTCGGCACGCGGGGAATTACCCGCAGAAACTGGCTCACGTAGCCGACCACGCCACGCCGCAGGCGCAGCACGTCGCGCGGCTCGGCGCCGGTGATCGACACGGGCCAGCCGTCATCGGCCGCGTCGCGAATCTCGATCGAGCCGGTGCTCGCCAGGTAGTTGCCGTACAGGCAGCGCAGCAGCGTGCTTTTGCCCGCGCCCGACGGCCCGACCAGCACCACGCATTCGCCGCGCTCGACGGCGAGCGAGACGCCCGCGAGCGCTTCGATCTGCACACCGCCCTGGCCATGCAGAGTAAACGTCTTGCCGATGCCGACCGCGCGCAGCATCAGCGCCGCGTTGTCGATGAACGCGCGCTCGCCGGCGCGCGCTTCCGTGCTTGTTTCAATGGATCGCATTGTGAGCCTCAAACCGGCAGAACCGAGGAAACCAGCGTTTGCGTGTAAGGGTGCTGCGGATCGTCGAGCACCTGGTCGGTCAGCCCCGCCTCGACCACTTCGCCGCCTTGCATGACCATCAGCCGGTGCGCGAGCAGGCGCGCCACGCCGATGTCGTGCGTCACGATCAGCACCGACAGATGCAGCGTGGACGTCAGCGTGCGCAGCAGATCGAGCAGGCGTGCCTGCACGGAAACGTCGAGACCGGCGGTCGGTTCGTCCATGAAGACGAGCCGGGGACCGGTCACGAGATTGCGCGCGATCTGCAAGCGTTGCTGCATGCCGCCCGAAAACGCCACCGGAAATTCGTCGATACGCGAGGAATCGAGTTCGACGCGCTCCATCCAGTGCGTGGCCGTGCGACGGATGTCGCCGTAGTGGCGGGCACCGACGGCCATTAACGGCTCACCGATATTCGCGCCGGCCGAGACGCCGCTGCGCAGTCCGTCGCGCGGGTTCTGCTGCACGAAGCCCCACTCGGTGCGCATCAGCAAACGGCGGCGCGGTTCGGACAGGGCGAGCAGATCGAGCTGGTCGCCATGCGCGGCCGTGTAGTGAAGCGTACCGCTGTCGGCCGCGGTTTTCAGCGCGAGTGTATTCAGGAGCGTGGTCTTGCCCGAGCCGGATTCGCCAACTATGCACAACACTTCGCCCGGGTACAGATCGAAGCTGACGTTTCTGCAGCCGTTGCGGCCACCGTATTGTTTGGTGAGCGACCGGGCGCTCAGAAGCGGCGTCATGCGGGCTCTCCCGGGTGTGCTTCGTACGAGGGCAACTCGGCATCTTCGTCGCCGCGGCGTTCGTGGCAGTAGTCGCTGTCCGAGCAGACGAACATGCGCTTGCCCGCGTCGTCGACGATCATTTCGTCGAGAAAGCTCTCCGTCGATCCGCAGAGTGCGCAGGCGTGCAGCCACTTCTGCACCTCGAACGGATGATCGTCGAAGTCGAGACTGCGTACCGGCGTGTACGGCGGAATCGCATGAATGCGCCGCTCGCGGCCCGCGCCGAACAGTTGCAGGGCGGGGTTCATATGCATCTTCGGGTTGTCGAACTTCGGAATCGGCGAGGGCGAGGCCAGATAGCGATGGTTGACGATCACCGGGTAGTCGTACGTGGTCGCGATGCTGCCGTGGTGAACGATATCTTCATAGAGCTTCACGCTGATCAGACCGTAGTCGGCGAGCGCGTGCAGCTTCTTGCATTCGGCGACGCGCGGTTCCAGGCGATACAGCGGCTCGGGCATCGGCACCTGATAGACCAGAATCTGCCGGTCGGTGAGCGGCGCCTCCGGAATCCGGTGACGGGTCTGGATGATCGTCGCCTCGACCGTGCGGCGGGTCGTCGCCACGCCCGTGGTGCGCGCAAAGAAGCGGCGGATGTTGACCGCGTTGGTGGTTTCATCGGAGCCCTGATCGATGACCTTCAGCGTATCGTTCTTGCCGATGATCGCCGCGGTGACTTGAATGCCGCCGGTGCCCCAACCGAACGGCAACGGCATCTCACGCGAGGCGAACGGCACCTGATAGCCGGGCACGGCGACGGCTTTGAGCAACGCGCGGCGCAGCATGCGTTTGGTCTGTTCGTCGAGGTAGGCGAAGTTGTAGCCGTCCGCTGCGCTGTCGTAGAACGCGGCGGCGGGCGTTGCTTCGGGCAATGTTTCGGGCGTGTTCATGCTGCCTGCTCCTGCTGGTTGCGTTCTTCCGCCATGCCTTCACCTTCGCTCGCTGCGCTGTGCCTCGCGCGCAAACGGCGCACGAGTTCCAGTTCCGCCTGAAAGTCGACGTAGTGCGGCAGCTTCAGATGCTGCACGAAGCCGGACGCTTCCACATTGTCGCTGTGCGAGAGCATGAATTCGATGTCCTGGGTCGGCGAGCCGAGCGTTTCGCCGAGTTCTTCGGCGCGCAATGCGCGATCGACGAGCGCCATGGCCATCGCCTTGCGCTCCGAGTGGCCGAACGCGAGGCCGTAGCCCTGTGTGAAGGTGGGCGGCACCGCGCTGCTGCCGGCGAACTGGTTGATCATCTGGCATTCGGTAATGTCGATGTCGCCGATTTCGACCGTCTCACCCAGTTCGTCGAGCTCCATTTCAACTGCAATCGTGCCGAAACGGATCTCGCCCGCGAAAGGGTGAGAGTGTGCGTAGCCGCGTTGCGTCGCGTAGCCCATGGCGAGCAGGAAACCTTCGTCGCCACGGGCGAGATTTTGCAAACGCGTGGCGCGGCTCGCGGGAAAGGCGAGCGGCTCGCGCGACAGGTCGCCGGGCTCGGGCGTGTCCGGCGTGGGGCGCTCCTGTTCGATCAGGCCTTCCTTGTCGAGCAGGGCGACGACGCGCGGCATCGCTTCGGTCGTAGCTGCAGCGGCTCGAACCGGCGCTGTGGCCGCAACTGTGTCGGCATCGGCGTGTCCTTCAGCAAGCAACGCGAAATCCAGCAGACGCTGCGTGTAGTCGTACGTCGCGCCGAGCAACTGCCCGCCGGGCACGTCCTTGAAGGTCGCGGAAATGCGGCGCTCGACCTGCATCGCTTCCGTATTGACCGGCTGCGTGTAGCCGAAACGCGGCAACGTGGTGCGATAGGCGCGCAGCAGGAAGATCGCTTCCACCAGATCGCCCGCGGCCTGTTTGATCGCGAGCGCGGCGAGCTCTTCGTCATAGACCGAACCTTCGGTCATCACCCGCGCGACCGCGAGGCGCAACTGTTCGCGAATCTGTGCGACGCTGAGTTCGGCCAGCCGCGTGTCGCCGCGGCGCGCCTTGTCGAGCAGGCGCCACGACGCTTCGATCGCGCGTTCTCCACCTTTGACGGCAACGTACATCAGTTCACCTTCGCTTGAGTTGTGCGCGGCAGGCCGATCAGGCGGGTGCCGCAGACGAGATAGCAATCGATGCCGCACGGAAAGAGCGGCGCGAGGGCCGCGCGTTCACGCCAGAAGCGCTCGGGCAGACCCACCGGTGCAATCGTTGTGGTGTGCTGAATACCGGGGCCGCTCAGCACCACAGGGGCGCCGCCCGACAATGCGTCGACACGGATCAGCAGCGTGACCGATTGCTCGGGCGATTCCGCCGTGCCGGGAGCGAAACGCTCCAGCGGCGGCAGCGCCACGGCGTCGTGAATATAGGCGAACGCGGCTTGCTCAGGCTCGTCGGCGAGCGGTGCTCCGGTATGAAAGCGCAATGCAGAACCAAGCGCGGTATCGGCTTGCGCGAGCCATACCGGCGTGGCGTAGTCGCAAAGCGTGAGCAGTGCGGCAAAGGCGGCCAGTTCCGCGTGGGCGGCACGCGCTTCGGGCAGGACGTCTTCCACCACGCCTACCGTGCCCGGCCGGGACAGCGTGTCGAGCAAGGTGCGGAACACCGCCTGGGTGTCGTGGACCGGGTCGGTGAAGCCCGACGTCAAGGTGGACAATGCAATCGGTGAGTTTTCCATCAGTCGCCCCGGACCATCGTGAAGAATTCGACGCGCGTGGCCGCCGCGTCCTGTTGCTGTTCGGCGCGCCAGTCAGCCTGCCGCGCGGCCAACGGCTCGATCAGTTGCGCGTGCAGTGACGCGTAATGCTCGGGCATTTGCAGCAGCGCGTCGGCCAGCGCGGCCAGTTCGGCGCGGCGGCGGTCGCGCCCCAGATGACATGCCACGCCGACCGCCGCGGCGGCGCTTCCCGGTCCGCGCAGCCGCAAGGTGGCGCGCGTGACGGTGGCTTCGCCGAGATTGAACGGGTCGCCGCTGCCGCCTATGCGCCCGCGCACCATTGCGAGGCCGATCTCGGGCGGCCGCAGCCAGTCATAAGTTGGGGTGGGGATGTTGCGCATGGCGTGCTCCAGCGCGGCTTCGAGATCGGCTCGCGGTGTGCGGGCCAGCACGGCCATCCAGGCGCGCCGGACAGACGACGGCGGAGCGGAGGAAGGTGAGGCGGAAGTGGCGCTCATTGAAGTTCCTGTTGATCCAGCGAGTAGACATTTGAGCATCTATTCGTCTAAACGTCTAGACGTTTAAGAGTATGCTTGTCTAGTGGTACGGCACATGTGCGCCATTTCATATTTCCATCACGGCTGGGGCACTACAATGCACGTCATAGCGAATATTTGAACTCAAGGGAATGACAGCACCATGACATCGAACGACAACGCGACGCCGGGCACAACGCTCGAACGCGGCGCGGGCGTTGCCGTCTGGCGGCAGATCGAGCAGATTCTGGCGGCGGAAATCGCCGCCAGCGGGTTTGGCGAAGAAGGGCGCTTACCGAGCGAGGGGGAACTGGCCAAGCGCTTCGACGTGAACCGTCATACCGTGCGCCGGGCCATGCTCGGGCTTGCCGCGCTGGGCCTCGTCAGCGTCGAGCAGGGGCGTGGCACCTTCGTGCAGCCTGGCGCCATCGACTATACGATTGGCCGGCGCACGCGCTTTACAGAAAACTTGCGCCAGCAGCATCACACGGCGGCGGGCACGATGTTGTCGGCCACGCGAGTGAAGGCCGAGCCCAACGTCGCGAAAGCGCTGAGCCTGCGGGCCGGCGCGCTGGTCTATCGGATCGAATCGCTGCACGAATCCGACGGTGTGCCGCTCACGTTCGCGCGCAACTGGTATCCCGCTGCACGTTTTGCGGACCTGCCGGAGGTGCTGGAGCGCACCGGCAGCATTACCAGGGCGATGGCGGAACTCGGCGTGAACGACTATCTGCGCAAGTGGAGCCGGATCGGCAGCGTGCTGCCTGAGCCGGAGGTGGCGCGGCGGCTGAATATCAACCGCCAGCAGCCGGTTCTGTGGGTCGAGAACGTCGACGTGGATCTGCAAGGCACGCCGGTCAAATACGGCTTCACGCACTTCGCGGCGGACCGCGTGCAGCTGCTGGTGGAGCACGACCTGTGAGCGGCGCGGTCTGGAGCGCCGGGGCACGTTTCGCCGTGTATTACGCGCCGTCGCGCGACTCGGCGTGGTGGCAGGCCGGGTCGGCCTGGCTCGCCCGCGATGCGGAGAGCGGCGAGCCCTGCACGCCGCCGCAACCCGAGGCGCTGACGCGTCCGCTCATGGCGCTCACCGAAGCACCGCGCCGCTACGGCTGGCACGGCACGCTGGTGCCGCCGTTTCGACTCGCCGACGGCGCGACGCAGGCGGACGTGCTGCACGCCACGCGTGCCTGGGCTGCGCAGCAAAGCGCGTTCGCGTTGCCGGTGGAAGCCGCTACGCTCGGCGACTTCGTCGCGCTGCGTCCTGCCGACGCGCAAGGCGAATCCCGTGTTCGAGAAGTCGCGACGAGCGCGCTGCAGACGCTCGACGCGTTGCGCGCACGCCCCTCGGCGGCCGACCTGGCGCGCCGGCTCGCCGCGCCCTTGAGCGAACGCCAACGCGTGCTGCTGGTGCAATGGGGTTATCCGTATGTGTTCGACGAATTCCGCTTTCACATGACGCTTTCGAATTCGCTCGCCGACGCGCAGGAACGCGCCGTGCTGGTTGCATGGTGGCAGGCACGCACGCCCGTGCTGGGGCCGCTCGCCGTGGATCACGCCGCGCTCTTCGTCGAACCGGCGCCCGGCGAGCCGTTCAAATTATGGCAGCGTGTGCCGTTTCAGAACTGCGAGGTGAAGTAACCATGGCAGGGCGTTTGATCTACGTAATGGGGCCATCCGGCGCGGGCAAGGATTCGTTGCTGGCGTTTGCGCGCAAGCGGCTGATGGGCGAGCCGATTCTGTTCGCGCATCGCTACATCACGCGGCCGAGCGGTCATGGCGAGGTGCACGTAGCATTGAGTGTCGAGGAGTTCGCGGCGCGCTCCGTGCTCGGCCTGTTCGCGCTCGAATGGACGAGTCATTCGCTGCGCTATGGCATCGGTATCGAACTCGACGCGTGGCTTGCGCGTGGTTGCACGGTGGTCGTGAACGGCTCGCGTCAGCATTTGCAGCATACGTTGGCGCGCTATCCGCACACGGAAGTGGTGCACGTGAACGCCGCGCGGCATATTCTTGAAGCGCGGCTCGGCGAGCGGGCGCGCGAGTCCGCAGAGCAGGTGGCGGCGCGGCTTGCGCGGCGTGCGCCGTTTTCGCTGCCGAAGGGCGTGCCCTGTACGACGATCGACAATTCCGGCGTGCTGGATGATGCCGGGCATGAGTTGATCGCGGTTCTGAAGGCGGAAAGCAACGTTCAGTAAGCCGTAGTATCCAGGCGCCTTCATCCGCTCACGCATCGCAGTGAATCCGCGTCAGCGCATATAGAGGCCGCCATTGATGTCCCAGCACGCGCCGTTGGCGAAATACGCATTGCCGGAAGCGAGCAGGACGGCGGCGTCGGCGATATAGCCGGCGGCGCCGAGGCGGCCGACCGGAATGCTTGCAATCACCTTGTCGAGCGTGTCCGCAGGCACGCTATCGTGCACGATCGGCAAATCGAGCGGTCCTGGCGAGATGGCATTGACAGTGACGCCCGAGGCGGCGAGATCCCGGGCGAACACCTTCGTGAGCGTGATGGCGCCACCCTTGGCTGCCGCATAGTGCGCGCCGGTCGCGGAGCCGCCGTTCTGGCCCGCCAGCGACGCGATGTTGACGATACGTCCGTCACCTTGATTCGCGAAGTGCTGCCCGAACACCTGGCAGCCGAATAGCACGCTGCGCAGATTGACGTCGATGACCCGGTCGAACTGCTCGGCCGTGATCTCCATGACGGGCACGACCTTCGACGCGCCGGCGTTGTTGACGAGCGCATCGATGCGGCCCCAGCGAGCGGCGATGGCATCGCGCGCGCTCACGAAATCCTCTTTCAACGTGACATCGAGCTTGAGCGCGAACGCGCTCGTCGCGTCGGCACTCAGGCCGCGTGCGGTTGCATCGGCGGCATCGATCGCCACGTCGCCGAGGGCGACGCGATAGCCCGCCGCATGAAAACGCGCTGCGATGACGGCGCCAAGGCCGCGTGCCGCGCCGGTAACAAGGACGACTCTGCTGGACATGGGTTGTCTGTTCCCTAAAGAAGGTCAGCCGGCGAGTGCGGTTTCGAACGCGGCGGCCACGGCGCAGACCTGTTCATCGGCGCCTTGGCGCCCCACGATCTGCAAGCCGGCCTTGAGCGGCCAGCCGTCGACCGGCAGCGGCAGGCTCAGGGCCGGATGACCGCTGAGATTGAACGGGCGTATCAGCGACGACATCGCGATCACCGACGCACCGCGCCGCGCCTCGTCGAGCGTGATCGGCAGCGCGGGCAGTGTCGGCATGACGATGACGTCGACGCTATCGAGCGCACGATCGACCGTCGCGGTGAAGCTGCGGCGCACGCTTTCCGCTGCGCTCACCTGGTCCGGCGTGGTGGACGAAGCTGCGCGCAGGCGCGCTTCGAGATCCGCGCCGAGCTTGCCGCTCTCGACGAGATGGCCGAACGCGGCCCACGTTTCCGCGTTGATGATCGCGAGTCCCGCCTGGAAGGCTTCGGCGAAGCCCGCGAGTTCGATGGCCTGCGATATGAAGCCCGCGCGATGCGGAGCGCGAGCGACGGCGGCCAGCAGCGCCGCTTGCGCATCGACATTGGCAACGCCGATCCGGCACGCCGTCACTTTTTTCAGCGCGGTGTTTTTATCGAACGTGGACGCGATGACGCTCATCGCCTCAATGATCATGCGCATGTCACGCGCGAACGGGCCGACGCAATCGAGCGTCGACTCGGCGGGCGCGACGCCTTGCCGGGACACGCGCCCGAACGTCGGCTTGAGTCCCGTTACGCCACAGCACGCGGCAGGACCGCGAATCGAGCCGCCGGTGTCGGTGCCGAGTGCGGCGTCGGCCAGCCCGAGGCCGACCGCGGAGGCCGAGCCGCTCGACGAGCCGCCCGGAATACGCGTGGCGTCCTGCGGATTGACGGGCGTGCCCGTGTAGTCGTTTATGCCGGTCATGCCGAACGCGAGCTCGTGCATATTGGCCTTGCCGACGATCTTCCAGCGTGCGTCGAGCAACGACTGCACGACCTGTGCATGCTTTTGCGCGGGCGCGGCGCCGGCGAGCGCGCGGCTTGCGCCCGTCGTCGGCATGCCCGCGATGTCGATCGTGTCCTTGATGACGACGGTGGGTCCGTCGCCGCCAAGCAAAAAGCCCCGGATCAAGGCGCTCATCGATTCGGCTCCGTTATATATTGGTCGGTCAGGGGGCGGGGCGCGGCGACACGCGCCACGGCGCATCGAAAAGACGCTCGGTGCGAAAGTGCGCGATGAGCCATTCGGCGGCATCGGGCGAAGTTTCCGGCGCAGGCACGAAGTCCACTTCGAGACGTGCGCCAATCAGTTCGGCGCGCTCGTCCACGTAGCCGGACGCCTGCAGCATGATCCAGCGTCCCTTGGCGTGCCCCGGCGCCAGCATGTCGATGCTCTCGGACGTGAGAAAGTGCACGTTAGTCGCGAAGTGCGGCTCGGGCGGCAGATAGCGCGAGAGCATCGCGACAATGGCCTCGCGTCCCTCGACACGGCCGAACTTGCTCGTGTATTGCGGGCCAATGCCTTGCCAGACCGCATCGGCCGTGAAGAGACGCCCGAGGGATTCCCCGTCGAGCGCGCCGCTCGGCACGTCGCACAGCGCCATGTAGCGCGCCATCGTTTTGCGCACGGCAGAAGCGCCTTCGAGTGCGGCGAGGCGCGCTTCGAGCGCCGCGATCGTGCGCGTTGCGTCAGTTGTCATTGCCATGGACTCACGCGCTCGCGGCGGGCGGGACGGCAGGCGGAACGGCGAGCGCGCGGCCCACACGCGCCTCGATCTTGCCGTAGCGCCAGAGGTTGTACTCGCCGACCGGCGTCGCGCGATAGAGATTGCAAACGGCCGCGGCGGTGTCAAAGTCCGCGACGTCGGCCATGATGTAGAAGGTCCACGGGGCGCCGGCGGCCTGGCCGACCACGAGCCGGTCGTCGTCCATGATGCCGAGCACGTTGACGCCGTCCATGGCTTCGACGGCAGCGAGCATCTTGCCGTATGCCTGCCAGACTTCAGCGATCTTTTCGCGCGGCAGGTCGAAGAAGTTTTGCGTCACGCCGCAGCAGAACAGCACGCGCAGCGGCAGAGAGCGGTTGGCGGAGGTATCGGACATAGGTTCTTAGAGCAGGAAGCCGATCGCGCTCAGCGCTTCGGTCGAGTCGATCAGGCGGATCACCTTTTGCTGCAGCTTCGGCTCGCCGCTTGCGAAACTGAGGCGATGCGTGAGGTCCGCCGCGAAAATCGTGCTGGCGCCGCGCTTGTACGCAACGATCACCTGCGCTGACTTCACTTCGACCGTATCGGCCGCGTCGCTCGACAGGGTGAAGCGCGAGACGGTGCGCACCGTGCGCGCCGCATCGCTTGCCGACGCCGAGTAGCCCGAGGTCATGCGCTGCACGCGCATCTCGCGCATGTGCTGGTCGTCGTACGCATAGTTCAGCGTGGCGGCGAAGTCGGTCGTGTTCGGGTCGATCGGCACGACGTAGTAGCCTTGCGGGTCCCACAGGTCGAGCCATGCGTGGTAGTCGCGCCGGTCCAGCATTTCGGCTTCGCGCCAGATGAACTGCACGGCGCGCGTAAAAGTCTCTTGCGAGTTGAGTACATTTCGATTGTCCATCATGCCTCCATCATGGCGCGCCACTGCGCATACGCTTCGCGCATGCCGGTTTCGTCGGTGGCGTGTGCGGTTTTTTCTCCGTTCGGTGCCGTCGTTTCGCGGTTGAGTCCGCGATTCACGAGAATCGGAATGTGAGGGCCGGCGTGGGAGCCGCGCTGCACGCGCTCCCAGGCTTCGGCATCGTCAGGACTGCCAAAGCCAAACGGGCCCTGGAAATGCTCGTGAATGCGCAGGCGCACGCGGTTGGCCTCCTCGGGGCCGCCGTCCATCGCGAGCGCGACGTGGCGAATTTCGGTTTCCTCGGCGGAAATGGGGCGCAGCACCCGGAAAAACGCCATCGAGAGCGCGAGGTTCGGGAACAGGTTCAGGTTGAAGCCCACCCCCATCAGCGAGCGCACGATGCGCCGCACTTCCTCGGGCGTGTGGCGCTCGGCGAGCTGGGCGGCCAGTTCCTGGAAGCGCTCGGGCAGCGGCGCGCCGTCGTCCTGATCGAGATCGACGAGCTCGGGCACCAGCACGGCGAGGCTGTGACCGTTGCCGAGCGAGCGGCAGAAGGCCTGATCGCTCGTCATGAAGCTCGTGATCGCCGCAGCGGTTTCGTCATCGATCGACTTCATCCACGATTTGTGCACCACCGGGAAGTGATAGAGGTCGGTCGTGTTCTCGAGCTGAATCTTCCAGTTGCCCTTGAACCTGAACTTGTGCTCGCCGTTGGCCTTGACGGGATAGCCCGCGCCCTGCTTCATGAACAGGTCGATCCAGGGCTTCGCGCCGCCGAGGAAGTCTTCGAGCGGTTCGATATCCTTATTGAAGCTCGCGAAGATCAGGCCCTGGTAGATGCCGACGCGCAGCTTTTCGAGCGGCAAGTCGTTCTTTTCGCAAACGCCTTCGTAGCCGTCGCCGTAGGGCAGCGCGCGCAGCGTGCCGTCGAGTGCATACGACCAGCTATGGTAGGGGCAGGTGAAGCCCTTCGCATTGCCCTTGTGTTCTTCGCAGACGGTCGCGCCGCGATGGCGGCAGCGGTTTTGCAGCACGTTGACGGCGCCCGTCTTGTCGCGCACGACGATCACGGGCTGGCGGCCGATCGTCGTGGTGCGGAAGTCGCCCGGATTGGGCAGTTCGCTTTCGTGCGCAACCCAGATCCACGTCTTGTAGAAAATGCGTTCGAGTTCCGCTTCGAACAGCGCCGGGTCGTAGTACAGCGAAGGCGCGATGCGGTCGGCCGCCACGCGGCCGCGCAGTGTACTCGTGTCGATGGACTGCCAGGTATCGCTCATGATGTCGGAGTATCGGGGTGGTCGCGATGTCTCGCGAGGGGGTTGAAGGGCAGGGCACCTGTCGCCGGCGCGTTGATTGAAGTCTCGTCTGTGGTGCACCATTCGTCAAATCGATCTAAAATTGGATGTGACATAAATTCGGCTGATAAAACGATGCCCTCACTCGATCACGTCGATCTCAATCTGTTGCGGGTTTTTCAGGCCATCGTCGAGGAGCGCAACCTCACGAAGGCTGGCGAGCGCCTTGCGCTCTCGCAGCCCGCCATCAGTTATTCGCTTTCGCGCCTGCGTTCGCTGTTCGACGATCCGCTTTTCATCCGCACGCGCGCGGGCATGCAGCCCACGCCGATCGCGCTGGAGCTCGCCTCGATCGTCGGCCGCGCGCTCGACACCGTGCGCGAGGCGCTGCGCTACGCGGAGCGCTTCGATCCGGCGGTGAGCACGCGGACCTTCAGGCTGTCGTTGTCGGATGCGGGGGAAATGGCGTATCTGCCGCCGATCTGCGAGGCGCTCCATCGCGAGGCGCCGAACACCAAGGTATGTGTCGAGCCAATGCCCGTGGAGGAGATCGAGGACGCGCTGCGCGCGAGCCGGCTCGACTTCGCGATCGGCAACCTGCCCGAGCTGACGTCGCGCACGCGCCACCAACTGCTGTTCGAGGAAAACTATGTGTGCATGACGCGGCGCCGCCGCGGCTTGCCGCGCGGCGACACGCTGAGCCTCGCGCAGTTCGTCGAGGCGTCACATGTGCAGGTAAGGTCGGTCGAGCACAGTCATCACGCGCTGGACGACGCGCTGCGTTCGCAGAGCGTGGGCAGAAACATCGCGCTCGAACTGCCGCACTTCGTCGCGCTGCCTGGCGTGCTGGCCGTGACGGACCTGTACGCGACGCTGCCGCGCCGTCTCGCGCATCTCTTCAATCTGGACAAGCGTTTCCAGATCTATGCATTGCCTGTGAGTTTGCCCGTCGCCGCCGTGACGATGCACTGGCACGAGCACTTCCACGAAGACGAAGGCATTGCATGGATGCGCGAGCTGATCAAGGGCATCATGCAGCGCTTCGACGAAACGCTGCCCTGAACGATGCGGCGCTCGCGCCAACGCTCAGAGATCGAGCACGAGAACCGGCGAACGCGAGCGGGAGATGCAGCAGCAGATGACCTTGTTGCTCGCGCGCTCGGCCTTGCTCAGGCAGTGGTCGCGATGTTCGGGCTCGCCGGTCACGACGTCGATCATGCAGGTGCCGCACACGCCTTCGCCGCACGACGTGTCGACCTCGATGCCGATCGACGCGAGCGCGTCGACAATCGACGTGTTCTTCTCCACCCGCACGGTCTGGCCCGTGCTGGCAACCTGCACGTCGAACGCATCGAGCGCCGCGCCGCTTTCGGGCGCCGCGGGCTCCGCCGCGAAGCGTTCGAGATGGATCGCGTCTTCGGGCAGACACTTTTCAGCCGTCGCGACCACTCGCTCCATGAAGGCGGAGGGCCCACAGGTGTAGACGTGCGTGCCGGTCGCTGAATCCGCGAGGCACGCAGCGAGCGCGCCGTCGAGCGCATCGGGTTCCACACCGAAATGCAGCTTCACGTAGGCCGCGAACGGCGCGCGCGCGAGCAGCGGCAGGAACGCCGCGTGTTCCTCGCTGCGTGCGAAGTAGTGCAGTTCAAATGGCGCGTTCAGCTTGATGAGGCGATACGCCATCGACAGAAGCGGCGTAATGCCGATGCCCGCCCCGACGAGTACATGCCGTCGCGCCCCGGGCGCGAGCTGGAACAGATTGCGCGGCGCGCCGACCGATAGCTCGGTGCCCACCGTGACCTCGTCGTGAAGCGAGCTCGAGCCTCCGCGCGAGGCGCTCTCGCGCTTGACGGCAAAGAGCTGCGCATCGCGCTGGTCGGGGTCGCCGCACAGCGAGTACTGGCGAGTGACGCCGGACGGGGCCGTGACGTCGATATGGGCACCTGGCTCGTAGGCATCGAACGGCTGGCCGTCGAGCCGTGTAATGCTGAACGAACGAATACCGTGTGCTTCGTCGCGCAAGGCGTCGACGCGAACCTTGAATGTGGTGGCTTGCATGATGAGACCCAATCGCTGAATGCTGGACTGAATGGAATGCTCGCGCGCCATGCGCGAGGATTGAATCGAGCATACGGCGGACCATTAGATCGGGCAAATCGATAAAAAATGGCCTCCCGGATAAATGCTGCTGATAATACGACGCGCTGAGGCGCCGGTTCATATCCGGCGGGCGTGCTTGCCATGGGGCGCGGCCCTGATCGGCCCGGACACGCTTCGAGTCACGGCCGGCGCGTTTCGTGGGTGAACCGCAAGGTCACGACCGTGACCATGCCGAGCGCGGCGAGAAAGAGCGACACCGGCCAGGACGCGTGATAGTGCGCGAGCAGCGCAGTGGCGATCAACGGCGAGAGGCCGCCCGCGAAAATCGACGCCACTTCGTGGCCCAGCGCAACGCCGGAATACCGCACCTCGGTGCTGAAGAGTTCGCCCACCAGAGCCGGCAGGGTACCGATCATCGCCCCGTGGCAGACCGCCGTGCCTACCACGAGCGCGAGCCAGATGAGCGGCGTGGCGTGCGTATCGAGCAGCCAGAAGAACGGGAACGCTACCGCGACGAGCGAGAGCGCGCCAATCATGTAGACGGGCTTGCGGCCGATGCGATCCGAGAGCCGGCCCCATGCGAGCATCGCCCCCATTTCGACGACCATCGCGAGCATCACGCCTATGAGCATCGTCGAGTTCGGGATGCCCGCGAATTTGCCGTAGACCAGTGAAAACGCGAGGAAGATGTACGCGCCGCCGTTTTCCGCCACCCGCAGGCCCATTGCCATGAGGATTTCTTTCGGGTGCCGCCTGATCGCTTCGAGCACCGGCATGTGCGTGGTCTTGCCAGCCTGTTCGGCGGCCGCGAAGTCCTGGCTTTCGGGCAGACGCTTGCGGATATACACGCCGATCGCGAAGATCAGAATGCTCGCCAGAAATGGCAGGCGCCATCCCCACGCCATGAACTGGTCTCGCGGCAGTGCCTCGACGGCAAGAAACGCCGCGGACGAGAGCACGAAACCGCCGCCCACGCCCAACTGGCTCCACGCTGCGTAATAGCCGCGTTTTTCGGGCGGCGCGTTCTCGCTGATCATCAGGACGCCGCCGCCCCACTCGCCGCCCGACGCGATGCCCTGCAACAGGCGCAACGCGACGAGCGCGGCGGGTGCCCACAGGCCGGCCTGGCCATAACCCGGCAGCAGGCCAATCCCGAAGGTCGCAAAGCCCATGATGAGCAAGGTCCAGACGAGCGACGCACGTCGTCCGTAGCGATCGCCGATATGCCCGAACACGACGCCGCCTAACGGGCGCGCGACGAAGCCGATCGCGAAGGCGGCGAATGCGCCCAGCGTCCCGACAAGCGGGTCGGCGTTAGGCGGAAAGAACAGTTGTCCGAAGACGAGCGCGGCAGCCGTGCTGTACACGAAGAAGTCATACCATTCCATCGCGTTGCCGGCGACGGACGCTATGACGATGCGATTGAGGGAGCGCGCTGGGGTCGCGGCCGCGTGCTTCACGGAGGCCGAAGGATGAACGGAAGCCATGTGTCCTCGCGTTGAAAGGGTCGGTGCGTGTGGCCACGGGAGGGCGACGCATGGCAGGCAGTGTCGATGCGCGAGATTCGGGCGTCAAATCAACCGAAATCAGGTGCCGTTATCAACGCGATGGATGTGTATCAGGCGATCAGGCCATCAGGTCATCAGGCCTCAGGCTGATGGAACATCCCGTAGAGGGTTTCCCGCAGCCACGCGATGCCGGGATCGGCGGCGAACTGCGTATGCGTGTGCACCTGGATTTCGATGGGCGGCAGCTTGAACGGCAGCGGCAGAATCCGGAAGGCCTTGCCGCGGTTGAAACGCTGCGCGATGCTTTTGGGAAAGATGACCGCCAGATCCGTATGCATCACGATCTCCGGCGCGACGACGAAATGCGGCAGCCTCAGCACCACTTCGCGCTTGAGATTGAGCTCGTCGAGCCATTGTTCGACCATGCGATGGCCGGTCGCATTGGTGCTCGCATAGACATAGCGCAGGGCCGCCAGGTCCTCGCGGCTGGGTTTCTTCTTTCGTAGTGGGTGCCCCGCGCGCACGACGCAAACATGCTCGTCGACGAATAGCGTCCGCGTCACGCAACCGGCATCGAGGCCCGGCACGTAGCCGAGCGCGAGATCGATCTCACCGGCACGCATGGCCGCGCTCACCGATTCGACGGGCACATTGGTCACTTCGATACGTATGCCGCGCGTCTCGCGATCGAGCATGGCGAGCAGGGGCGGCAGAAAGTAGAACTCGGACATGTCCGACATCGAAATGCGGAAGACGCGCTGCGCCGTGGCGGCGTCGAATTTCCCGAGCTGCTGGATGGCCTCGCTGATCATCGCGAACGCCTGGGCGAGCGGCGGATAGAGGCGGAAAGCGGCGTCGGTCGGCACCATGCCGTTTGGCGTGCGCACGAAGAGCGGGTCTTCAAAGAGCGTACGCAGCCGGCGCAGGGCGTGACTCACGGCAGGCTGCGTGAGCGCGAGCCGTTCTCCTGCTGCGGTGAGGCTGCGCAGATCCCAAATGGCGAGGAAGACCCGCAACAGGTTGAGATCGGCGCCGGCAAGGTTGGGTGGGCTCATGCGCTGCGTCTCGGCGCGAAAGACGATCAAGGTACCGCGAATTTACCGTAAATGCTTCGCATTGGGTAATGCGGCGTGGCTCCGCTATACGGAGGCAAAGCCAGGAAGTCGCGTCGCATGGCGCCGCGCACCGGTGACGCGAGTGCACGGGCGAGCGACTCAGCATCGTCGAATACGACCTTGTTGCGCTGCATGGCGTTGGCGTGCGCGAATGGCAAGCCGCTGCAGCTGTCGACGCGCGTATAGATCTCCAGTTCGCGCAACGCCGGCAACTGCAGCATCAACGGCGGATGATGTGTGAGGTAATGGGCGAGCCACGCTTCGAAGTCGTGGGCGGGACCTTCGTAGGCCACCATGTAGGTGGATCGTTCGGCGCCGTCACGTATGGGCATGGCGAGCGGTGGAGAGAGCTTGCGCACGGCCATGACCTGCTGCGTGAACGCATGCCTGTCGAACTTCGCGAGCGCCGCATCCCGCAGCGCACGGTGGATGGCGCCCTGCGGGCCGAGCGCGATCTCCAGGGCCGTGAGTTCATCGAAGTACCATTGCAGCGTGCATGACGGGGTGGCGGAATCCGGCGCGCCATGCGGATCGACCGCGGCCGTCGCCGGCTCATGAACGACGAACTGGCGAAGACCTTCAATGGCTCCCGCCGCGCGTTTCAAGGCGCGGAAGTCGAGCGGCGGCTCCGCGCCGCACGCTCCTGTGAGGAACAGGCAGACCTCCATGCTCACCCCGCCGCGCAGCTCGCGGCTGCGCGCGCGAGCCGGTGGAACTGCCTGCCGAAATAGATGAGACCGTCGCCTTCGTCGCGCAAGCCGATGTGCTCGACGCGCACGAAGATCACGGAGTGCGAGCCCACCGACTTGCTTTCGCAGACCGTGCCTTCGAGGCTCGCGATTGCATCGTCCAGCACGGGCACGGAAAGCCGGCCGGGCTGCCACGCGCATTGCTCGAAGCGTTCGGCCATCGAGCAACCGGTCATGCCCGCGAACACGCGCGCCAGCTCCTGGCTGTGTGCGCCGAGCACGTTGATGCAGACCCGTCGGTTGCCGTGCAGAACATCGTGCACATAGCTAGCCTGATTGACGCAGACGAGCATGGTCGGTGGGGTGTCTGTCACGGAGCAGACCGCGCTTGCCGTGATGCCGCAGCGACCCTGCGGACCGTCGGTTGTGATTACGTTGACGGCAGCCGGGAGAGAGGCCATGGCATTGCGAAAATGCAGCCGTGTGTCGTCCAGAGTCATGACAGTCAACCTCCTCGATCAGGGATACGGCGTCACCGGCGGGATGCCGACGAACAAGGCCCCGGAAGCGTCATAGGTGCCCTCGCCGAGGAACGCGTGCTGCGTCACGACAATTGAGTCGCGCACGAGGCGCTGCAGCCGGCTCTCCTTATAGATCGCACCAATTCCCGCCATCTTGTAGGCCTCCATCACGACATCGGCGCAGGTATGCGCCGCATGTGTCGCGCTCAGACGCAGGATGTTGGCCTCGGCCGGCATGATGGGGTTGCCGGCGAGGATCGTTTGCCATGCCGCTTCGGCTGATTCGAAGAAAAACGCGCGGGCGCTGCGCAAGCGGGCCTCGGCCAGCGCCAGGCCCGAGCGGTAGTAGGCCCGGTCGGCAAGGCGCGGTGCGCCGGTGGTGGTATGCGTCACGCCCGACATGCCCGCGAGCAGATCCAGCGCGGCGCGCGCGAGACCAATATTGACGCAAGCATGCACTTGCGCCTGATAAGCGACGGCCGGATAGCGGTAGAGCGGTTCGTCGATATGCGCCGCTCCACCTCGCACGAAGGTCCACGCCTCATCGACGAATTTGTCTTTCAGCCGCAGGTCGTGACTTCCCGTGCCCTGCATGCCGACCACCTTCCAGTTCTCGACGATTTCGACTTCGCTGGCGGGGAAAACAGCCGTGAACGGCTTGCCGGCGTTCGCTTCACCGCCGCCCGCTGCGCCGCCCGCAGAGCCGCCGATACCCACCCCGATCCAGTCAGCCCCTTTGCAGCCGCTCGCGAAGCGCCATTGGCCGCTAACGTTGAAGCCACCCGGTGCGCGTACTGCCTTTTGCAGCGGATAGAGGCCGCCTGCGAAGACCTGGTCGGGTCCGGATGCATAGAGCTTCGCCTGGGTTTCAACAGGCAATGCGGCGAGGTACGTGTTCGCCGAGCCGAATGCGGCGACCCATGCGGTCGATCCGTCTGCGATGGCGATGCGTTCGAGCATCGCGAGGAACTGGTGCGGCGCCAGCGCATCGCCGCCGAAACGCTTCGGCGTGCTCGCGCGGAAGATGCCTGCACGCTTCATCTTGGCGACCATGTCACGAGGGACGTGCGAGAGGGCGTCGAAATCGTCGCGCCGGCGCTCCACTTCCTCGATTAACGCATCGAGTGAAAGCGGGCCGGAATACTCGGGATAGTCATCTTGTCCGGCGAAGATTCGGACGTCGGCGGCGCGGGCGTCGGAGTGGGTGGTCTGCAGGGCG
The DNA here is from genome assembly GCA_036383775.1 of Paraburkholderia sp. GTDB lineage: Bacteria > Pseudomonadota > Gammaproteobacteria > Burkholderiales > Burkholderiaceae > Paraburkholderia. The sequence continues at coordinate 27,664 of DASVNP010000448.1, forward strand.
AGCATACGGAGTACCTCTTGAGGAATTTAAACAGATAACGTGTCTCAGTTCGAGCCTGAAATTTCATTCGGTCTGCTGATTGGCCTTGATGCGCGCGGCCTTGGGATAAGTCTCAGGGGCGAAGCAGGTGGCGATGACCGTGACCAGTCCGAGCGCGCCGAGATAAATGGCGACCGGCACGGCGCTGCGGTAATACGCGAGCAGGCCGGTGGCGATCATCGGCGAAAGGCCGCCACCCAGCACCGAAGAAAGCTCCCGTCCGATGCCGAGCCCCGAGAAGCGCAAATGCACGGGCAGCAGTTCGCTGATGAAGGCGGGTTGCGCACCTTCCAGAATGCCCAGCGTCAGGCTATTCGCAAGCAGGAGCGCGGCAATCACTTTCCAGTACTCGCCCGAGCCGAGCAGCGCGAAGTACGGCCACGCGACGAGCACCATCGCGATGGCGCCAAGCAGATACATCGGCTTGCGTCCCACCTTGTCGGTCAGGTGTCCGACCAGCAGCGAGACCGGGATCATCAGAAGCATCGAGAGCGTGAGGCCGCCGAGTATCCACGACGATTTGACGCCGAGAAACTGGCCGTAGGCAATCGAGAAGGCAAAGAAGATATACGATGCGCCGCCTTCGCCGAAGCGCAGGCCGAACACGGTCAGCACTTCGCGCGGACACTGTCGCAGGACATCGATGACCGGCATGCGGCTTGCGTTGCGCGTTGCCTTGACCTCGGCGAATGCGGCGCTCTCACTGACCGAGCGGCGCATCCACAAGCCGAGCACCACGAGCGCCGCGCTGCCGAGAAACGGCACGCGCCAGCCCCAGCTGAGGAAGTCGGCGTGCGAGAGATTCTGCGTCAGCATAAAAGCGCCGGTCGACAGCACGAAGCCGAACGCCGCGCCGCATGGGCTCCAGGCGGCCAGCGCGCCGCGCTTCGAGGCCGGGGCGCTTTCATGGATGAGCAGGATGCTGCCGCTCCACTCGCCGCCCGCGGCAAGACCCTGGAGTATGCGTAGGAGAACGAGCAGAACGGGTGCCGCAATGCCGATCTGGTGATAGGTGGGCAGCGCGCCCATGAGCATGGTGGCCGTGCCCATTGTCACGAGCGTGAGCATCATCACGGCTTTGCGGCCGTAGCGGTCACCGAGATGCCCGCACAGCACGCCGCCGATCGGCCGCGCGATGAAGCCCACGGTAAAGCCGCCGAAGGCCGCGATCGTGCCAGTCAACGGATCGCTTCCCACGGGAAAAAAGAGCTTGCCGAACACCAATGCGGCGGCGGTGCCATAGAGAAAAAAGTCGTACCACTCGAGTATCTGGCCGAGTACGGCGGTAGTCACGGCTCGACGGACTGCGCTCGCCGGACGCGCCGCGCGGTGGGCGACGAGAGGCGCGCTCAGGTCGGTATTCAAGACGTCAGGATTCATGGTGAGGGCCAGGTACGAAGTTGAGGGTTTCGCTCTGTGGAGATGCCGGGCGACATCCGTGAGTCACATCGTCACGGCATGGGGCAACAATATGAGTCGCGAAACCAACGGTCAAATTCGAGCCAAAAATGGGCGCTATGAATGCGCTGCATGATGGGTTCGGCTCTCACTGACCGCGAAACTGCACTCGTACTTCGTATCAACTCCCTCGTCCCGTCGCTGCACGTCACGGCGATACGGGATGCCGGGCGCGCAAACCATCAAAAGTCCGGCGCCGGCAATCGTGCAAGCCCTTACTGCACAGAGTCCGCAGACATGCTGTTGTTGTCGTGCGTCATGCGGGACATATCCGTATGGGTTGGGTCCGAGCTCTTGCTCATCTCGCCAGGAGGCCGGTTCCACGGGCTCGAGACGGGCTCGCCGTGATAAGTCATCCCCGCGGTAGCCGCACCGTGAGCGCCGCCACCTCCACTTCCACCGTTGCCGTTACCGCCGGCCTGCGCAAACGTCGCGGCGCATGCGCACAGCGACGCGACGGCGACACGCGTCAACAGAACGCTCATCGTCAACTTTTCCATGGTGTTTCTCCTGTGAGGGCGGCTCGCGCGTTGGCAACGCCGAAGTCCCCTATACCGCTAAAGGCCGACCGGTTGCGAAGCGGCAAAGCGCAACCCACTACTCGCAGCTGAACGGGACCGTCATGGGCCGCATCCAGATGCGAGGCATGTGGGTGAGTCGTCGCCCGGCGCCAAAAATGACAGCACGCTGCAGAATTCGAACCCCCGTCCGCGCGCTCCGGTCCCCTACTTGGGCATCAGAACCTTATCGACAACCATGATGACGCCGTTGCTCTGAGTGACGTCATACGTCGAGATGGCGGCCGTGTGGCCGTTGGCATCCGTGACGACGATGTTGTGCGGGCCGTTCTCGGTGAACGTCAGTGGCTCTCCGTTGACTGTCTTCAGTTCCGCCTTGCCGCCCCCTGTACGGATTGCTTCGTCGAGCTTACGGAAGTCATAGCGCCCTGGAATGACGTGATATGTCAGGATGCTGGTGAGCATGGCCTTGTTTTCAGGTTTCACTAGCGTATCGACCGTGCCGGCCGGCAATGCGGCAAAGGCCTCGTTCGTGGGCGCGAACACGGTGAACGGGCCGGGGCCCTTTAACGTATTGACGAGACCCGCGGCTTTGACCGCGGCAACTAGCGTGGTGTGGTCGGCCGAGTTGACGGCGTTGTCCACAATGTCCTTGGTCGGGTACATGGCCTGGCCGCCAACCGTGACCGTGTCGCTAGCGGCAAAGGCGCCTGACACCGCTGCCGATAGCGCGACGGCGACGAACATAGTCTTGCATTTCATTGCTTGGTCCCTCCTGAGGTGCCATGCGTGATTGCGTGGCTCTGACCTCATATACGGGGGATCGCCGCGGTTGGATTCGACCGGAGACGTGCCGATGCTTTTTATCCGCAGGGCGTGTTTTTTATTGTCACATTCAGTTGCTATACAGGAGGGGTAATCCGCGTCGGAGATTGATTTGGCCCTTCCAAAATCAGCCTTACGTGCCGAAGTTCCGGCAAAACATCCCTTCGAGAGCTGCTTTGTCGACCTCGGTGGTCATTCGGCGGAGCAGGCGCTGACGGCACTGACGGCCGCGGTGCATGCGGCTCAACGTGAAATGAATGCGTTCGCCTGGCTGGCCGACGCGCTTCCCGGCGCGACGCTGAAGCCGGCTCTCGCCTTTGGCACGGTCGGCGAACTATACCGGTCCTACACACGGCCGGCTGAACTCGGGCGTCTGAAGGGGATAGGGCGGTTCTGAAGACTGGAGCAGACCTCAAGAACTTCGGTTCGCAGGCCGTTATCCCAAGGGACTGACGGACTCGAGGCCAGCTATGGTAACGCCGCACCCAAATCGCACGCGCAGCGAGCGTCCGACTCGACGCTACGCTGCCAGCTTCGTGCGTTTGGCAATTAATCGCGAATTCACCCGGAAAACTTTCACGGTCATTGCGGTTGCTTTCATTCTCTCTGCAATTGGCCTGAATACGTTTCTGGCACATCGCCAGACGCTCGAGCAGGAAAACTCGGTCAGCACGCTGCGGGAATCCGGGCGCCTGAAGCGCGACCTCGACCAGCTCCAGCAGATGATGCTGGACGAGCACGGCGAACTCTACACACTGATCAGTACCCGCCCGTTCTACAAGCGGGCGGCCTATCAGTTCCCGGTGGCGACACTGCTGGAGTTGAGCGGCGACGCTCGCACCGGTTGCCGGGGGCGGTCGGATTGCGTCTCGCGTCTGGATCAACTCGACGAGATGATGCGCAAGCTCGGCGAACGCAGCAACGCGCTGGCGCGACGGGTCACGCAGTTTCCAGGAAGCGTCCGTCTTGGAGATCCGGCGCTCAATGAAATCGATGCTTACTTCTACAGTGTTCTCGAACATGTCATCGATGTCCGGATGGAGGCCGATGCGACGATCGACTCCGCGATCAGCAAGTCGTCATCGGACTCCAGATGGGTTTCCACCGCGCTGCTCGCGAGCGGCTTCACGGCGGCCGCCTTGCTGCTTGGCCTGATGCGCTGGAACACCCGGATCGCCCGGCGGCTTCGGGCCGCGCTGCGTCTGGCCGACACCGCGCGTGCCCGCTACCAGCGCTTCTTCGACGAGCATCCTCTGCCGATCTGGATCTACGACAATGAATCGCTGGCGATTGTCGCGGCCAATGGCGCCGCGCAGCGAAGCTTCGGCTATGACGAGGCAGAACTGCTGGGCATGTCGCTGGAAGACGTCCACCCGGCCGACGAGTTCAGCCGCCTGAAGGAGGGCTTCAACGCCAGGTCGGAAACAACGTTCGGCCAAACGCAGGCGGTCGGTGTATGGGTTCACCAGACCCGGTCCGGCGAGCGAAAGTCCATGGACGTCCATCATCTGAAGGTTGCGTTCGAGGGCCAGGCCGCCACGATGGCCGTGATGGTCGACGTCACGCTCGAGTTGGCCGCGCGAGCCGAGCTGTTCGAATCCAAGCAGACGCTTGAATACGTGCTCGACCACATTCCCCAAGGTATTGCCTGGAAGAACGCGAAGCACCGCTATGTTGGCGGCAACGCGGTTTACGCGCGCGACGCAGGCTTGGCGTCCAGAGAAGCGCTGATCGGACTGAGTGACCATGAGCTGCTGTGGGGCGACGACCCCGAAGAGATCCAGGATGAGGACATCAGGGTGATGTCGGGCGAACTCACCCGCCGGCATTTCGAGCGCTCGGCCGTCGCCGTCGACGGGACGGAGGTGTGGATTTCGGAGACCAAGCTGCCGCTGGAGGATCAGAAGGGCAACACCATCGGCGTGCTGATCGCCTACGAGAACATTACGAGCCGGCGTAAAGCGGAACTGGCGCTGCGCCTGCAGGGCAGAGCGATCGATGCGAGCATCAACGGCATTGTGATTGCGCAAGCGCAACTGGGCCGCAATATTGTGATGTTCGCCAATCCGGCGTTCGAGCGCATCACGGGTTATTCCGCCGGCGACGTGACCGGTGCGGATTGTGATGCGTTGTTCAATTTGAACCAGGAGCCGCAGAAATGGGCCGAGGTTCGTCATGCGATGAACAGCAACACGGAGGCGAACGTCACGTTGTTGTGCGTCCGGAAGAACGGCGAACAGTTCTGGAATAACGTTCTGGTCGCGCCCGTGCGCGATGAAGAGGGGCGTGTGACCCATCACGTGGGAGTCATGAGCGACGTTACCGCGCTGGTCGAGTATCAGGCCCGCCTCGAGCACCAGGCCAGATACGACGCGTTGACTGAACTCCCCAACCGTACCCTGCTCGACGAGCGTCTCGGCGAAGCGATCGGCCGCGCCTCCGAGGCAGGCAGCCAGGTATCCGTGATGTTCCTCGACCTCGACCGGTTCAAGGAGGTCAACGACTCGCTCGGCCATCGTGTCGGCGACACGCTGCTGGCGAGCGTCGCAAAGCGCTTGCAGCGGCTGGTCCGCTCAAACGACCTCGTCGCGCGTTACGGTGGGGATGAGTTCATCATCGTTGCCGCGCGTTCAGGCGGTGAGCAGTTGGTGCCGATGCTCGAACGGGTGATTACCGCCATGACCGAGCCGTTCTATGCAGGCGAGCGGGAGCTGTTCGTGGAGGCCAGCATCGGCGTGAGCACCTACCCACAGGACGGCGCCGATACCGATACGCTGATCCGCAATGCCGACGCCGCGATGTACCTCGCGAAGTCGCGTGGGCGCAACGGCTACCAGTTCTACCGGCCCGAGCTGAACCGCGCGGCCGCGGAACGCTTGCAACTGTCGACGAGACTGCGCCGGGCGGTGAAGGCCAAAGCGCTGCAGGTCGCCTATCAGCCGCAAATCGACATGCTGACGGGGCGCATCTTCGGCGCTGAGGCGCTGCTACGTTGGCGCGACGACGAGCTTGGCGTGGTATCGCCCGCGGTCTTCATTCCGATTGCCGAAGAAACCGGCCTGATTCAGGGGCTCGGCGAATGGGTGTTGAGAACCGCCTGCGAGCAGGCGTGCAGATGGCGCGAGCAGGGCTTCCCGCCCATTCGGGTCTCGGTGAACGTTTCGCCGCTTCAACTGGAGCGCTCGGATCTCGTCAACGTAGTGCGTGCGGCGCTGGCCGACACAGGCTGCCGTGCGGACATGCTGGAACTCGAGGTGACGGAAGGCGCACTGATGCGCAACGCGGACGATGCCGCTCGCGTCCTGCAGGAATTGCGGCAGCTTGGCGTCAAAATCGCCATCGACGATTTCGGTACCGGCTATTCCAGCTTGAGCTATCTGAAGCGATTCAGCGTCGACCGGATCAAGATCGACAAAGCGTTTGTTCAGGAAATCGGCCAGGGTACGGAATACGAAGCGCTGACACTCGCGGTCATTGCGATCGCCGAGGCGTTGAAGTTTGCCGTGATAGCGGAAGGGGTCGAGACGGACGTGCAGCGAGGTTTTCTGGTGGAACACGGGTGTAGCGAAGGGCAGGGCTTTCTCTACAGCGCGGCTGTTTCGGGCGACACGATCGCCGCCATGCTGCGCCCTTCGAGTGTCGAGTCAGACTTCGCCGGGACGGCACCTGACCCGCAGACAGGCCGGTGACATCGCATCGGGCAATCAGGGTGAAAAAGACTTAGAAGCTGTTGCGAAATTAGTTAAACCAAGGCTTGAGGCGCGTCCAGCAAATCAAGGCGCAAGCTAACGAGAGGAAAGCCTCGTGGATATGAGCGTAGCGTTCATAGCGAATCTTCAGGCGTCGAAACGAGTGAAGC
>DASVNP010000449.1:0-9621 GCA_036383775.1 Paraburkholderia sp.
ACTCGTCGGCAAGCTCGGACTGGAGCACAGGATGCGACCACCGAAGCAGCGTACGGAGAAGAAGCGCCTGACGATCAATGATGAAACGCTCGCGTGGGTTGCCGCGGCGATCAGGCAGTCGCCTCGAATCCACGGCATCGACGCTGATCATTGGACGAATTCGCGTTTGCGGACCGCGCTTCATCAGCGCGTGGGCGTTGATTATTCGCCTGGCTATATCTGGGAAATTGCCACCCGTGCCGGCGTGGCAGACCTGCTTACAAAACTCCGTAGCTGATCAATTCATTCTGGTTCTGGCCGCTTCGTCATGTGTGGCTGTAGCGGCACCGTGAAGGCGCTGCAATGCATCACGAACAGTGTGCAGTTCGTTTCTTACGCCAATGGCCGAATCAGCGTCGATCGTGTCGACGCACGCAGCCATGGCACGAGAACAGCCCTCATCGATCACCCGACAAGCTTCGTAGCGCTCGGCCGCAGATTTTACCTTCGTATCGTCCATAGGTCAGTCTCCTTTCGCAAGCGCGACATCGCTTGATCTTGCCACCTATCCTGGGACAGGATTGCCTGACGGGATCGCGCACGTTTGTGGTGGAGCGATGCCATCTGCCAGTTTGCCGGCTGTCCGCTTTGCGGCAAGCTCTGGGCCGTCAAACTTTGGCTGCAGGGGGCCATGAACGAACAGTCGCAAGGTGTAGCAAAACGGCAGGTCATAGGCTCACTTCAGCCGTTCGACGCTGATCGAACCCATGAGTGAAGCATCCGCGGCTCCGACTCGTTTTGCCCGTGATTGTTTGACTATTGGAAGAGGTCATCGACGATGCGCCTCCCTGCGCTACAGCCGCCGATGAGCGCATCCGCTTCAGTCAGAAATGGCTTGCCTTGTGATTCACCGAAACGCAGGGGAGAAAAAACGGCTACAGCTGCGCCAGCCTTGCAGATCCTCACCACCGCAACATATCCGACCTCTCCCGTAACGGCTTGCCCGCTCTTCCAGTTGACGTCTGGCTCAACGTCCACTTCGACGTCGAATCCTTGATATTGGTATGTGCGGCTCATGGGGTCACACCTCCGACTTGCTCTGACATCTGCCGCAAAGCGTCGTGTTCGACAACGGCCACTTGTCGAAGGAAAAGCTCGACGATTCCCCGGGTCGGTACACTTGTAGAAAGCGTCCCGATCTTGACCGGCGCGAACCACTTGCATCTGGCGATCTCGTTGCTCGGCTGCGCAGTTGAGTGATACGCCACGTCGGCGAAAAATACATGGTGCAGCGTGTTAAATCCGCTGAACTGAAAAAGATACGCCAGTTCCGTCGCGGTGAGTGTCGTTTCCTCTTCCAGCTCACGCAGCGCGGCTTCGTGAGGTGTTTCCCCTCGACGGATTCTCCCGCCCGGAAGCGCCCATCGCGACCTCAGCCTGGCAACCAGCAAGATACGGTTGTCCCGGACACACAAAACGGTTGCCCTCTCTTTCATGGATGTCTGTCCGTTTGATCGCAAGACTCGAAAAGATCTTAAAGATAATTTAGCCTGTTGATGACGTCTTTTTGGCCGCGTACGCTACCGTAAAATCGTGCCAATGCGGAACTCGCAGGCTGCGACAATCAGGAAAATGTCGGTGCAGCACGGGGAGTATAACGATGAAAATGTCACACAGATTTGGAAGCCCCGATACGGCGGGGCCGGTGTGGGGGCTTGTCTTTGGCATGTTCATGACGGCACTCGGAATAGGCCTCTGGTTTTATGCGACGTCGTCGGCCCCCTCCAGACGACAGGATGAATCGTTGGCCGTAGCGGCCGTCATCGTCGGCCTGTTTTCTGTCGTCTGCGCGGGGCGCGAACTCTGTCGCAAACGTCGGTAGAGCGCCTGGCTGGACTACGGATGTTGTCGATCAAGTGGCGCTACCAGCTATGCTGGAGCGCGTAGACTTTGCCGCTGCGCGCGTCACGCTAACACTCGCGGGATCCGTTTGCTCCTTCAACACCGTGCAAGGCCACTGATCTGCATGTCTCGATGGTCGAGCACGCCAGGCCGCGTATGCCATCACCTTGCGCCCAACCGCAATCGATATTAATTGACATGTGACCGGGACATTCCCCGACCCTAGTCACCGGGCCCCACTGGCGATAGCGGCGGCAACGCAGTCTCGCTGCGACTGAAGACGTGACCAGGCGGTCATAAGCGCTTCGAGGGACGCGAGCTCCTTGTCACGAGATCCCAAACGCTGAAGCAGCGAAATGTACTCCCTTCGCACTGCAATCACACCTTCAAGCGCCACCAGGGCTTGCTCAACTTCGCAGAGTTGTCGTCGCAGGTCATCTGCCATTTCAATCCTCCCGACGGACGAACGCATCCTGTTCGTACTGGACCCGCTCCAGCAACTCCAGTGCACTGAGGCTCTTGTAGTCCTGCGAGCTTCCCTGATACCCATCAGCACTCTCTTAAGGGCGTAGTGGATTGACGCGGACTCCCTTGGCGCGGCGTGATCGTGCGGACACGGTTTCGCCCGAGGCGTCCTCTCGCGTCCATGGTGGACTCGCCAAAGTACTGTGTAAACGTACAGTATCGCGGGTTGCACGTAAAGACCTAGGCTTATCATTTCGACATTTCCCGTCTCTCGTAAAGCCTTACTCAGAAAGGGTTGTTCAAAATTCGTTCAAAACTTCCCCGTGCCGATTCGCTTTGCGGGGAGAAGACCCGTCGCCCGCACGCTTCGATCGAAAGGCGCATGGGCGCCGCGTGCTGGCCTTTGAAGTTGCCTTGGCTGTCGGCTGCCAACACATCCCTGTTGAGCCGCCAGTTGCACGGGACGCCTTTTTTGTCACTATCCAACAGGCGGCCAGTGCCGTCCGCTCCGCTCTATTTTTTGGTTGGCGTGACCGCGTCGAGGAGCGCTTTAGTTTCGGTGGCGAGGGCATTGACGATTGCCGCATCGCTGTCCGCAGTAGCATTCTCCGATTTCACGGGTATGCCGCATGATCCATGCGCGCTAATCGAGCCTTTCCACGGCGTACGGACGAATTGCAGATAGCGTGGATCCGACACTTTGACGTTGGCCGTCGCCGTGCCGATTTTCTTGCCGAAATTCACTTCGACGGCTGCGTCCCGGCATGCCGAATAATAAAAATTGCGTGTGGTGTCGGTGGGAAGTTTTGAGACCGGAATAGCGTCGGGCGGCACGGGCCCCAAGGTGACTTTGACTCATTTATTCGGATCATGTAGCTCCTCCTTCGTGGGATTCGGTGCACCGCTGTAGTTCAGGTCATACGCGATCGGCGTCGCGCACAGACTGGCGTTTGCCAACCCCCAGCTAGCTTGCTTACCGCAACCAGAGCCCCGCCCACCTCTGTAATCACTTTCACTGTTTTGTCGGTGACCTAGATGTCAGCGCTGGAGAGTAAATCGAGATTATCCATTTTCGTGATATTGATCGTGGTCGTGCCTCTCCACGTATCGACAGGCTGAGTTCCCATTCTGAACGCTTTGTGTTCGACAGTTTTGGAAACGATTGACACTTTATCGGCCGATTCATTAGCCTGCGGTCCGACTGCTTTCTGAACTGTACCGTTCGCCGTCACGGAAATCGACGATCCTTGCAGATAGAAGCAATCGCTCATTCCTCGCGCCGGGTGACACAACCATCCGAGCGGCAGGAATTCAGGGATATGCAGGAGCGAGGCGCGACAAAGCGCCCGCGCTCCGAGTCGTTCCGCGATCCGTAGGCCATATTCGATGCGCACCTGACCACGTTATCGGCTTGGCGTGCGGTGGCGAGCGTACTGGCTGAGTCGACTCACGCCGATGATTGGAGCATAGCCAGGCGGATTGCCGGCTTCGTGCGGACGATGCCGGTGGTGGCTGGTGTGCGAGATTTAACGCGTTTGGATGGCGTGCCCGAGGCAACCGCTGGTGGGGCTGAACAGTCAGTTACGCTCTCCAGTCAGAAAAATATTCCTGATATTGAACATTGAAGACAAGCGTCACCGTGTCTGTGTGGAGCTTGCGTGTTTCCGTTCAATTTTTTGGTGAGCGATAGTCAGGCTTTCTCACATCAGTAGCACCTTGGTCTGTCTTTCGTTTCACGCTTCCGCAAGCGATTGGACTGAGTCGTTCTCAATCAGTTTGGCCAGGAGGCCTGTAGATCGTGTCGGAAGGGTTGCGCATGATCGTCCCTTCGGTCACGCCATAGAAGTAGTGTTCAAGGCGGTGGCCAGCGATTGCCGCTCTGGAATTCAGATCGATCTTGCCCTTCGCCTTCGCGTTTTGGGTCAACTGATATCCAATCGAATTGGCAAGCACATCGGTGGCGAAGGTCAATCCAGAGTCTTCTTGAACGATCGAATACGTCACATTGCGGAGTCGCCTGGTGAAGCTGTCGAGGTCGCCTGTCATCGAGGATCTGCCCGTGAGCATACGCGGCTCACTCTTCTCGCGATCGTAAGCCCTGATCTGAGTCTCCTTGGGTTCTTCCATGGCAAGGAAATCGGTTGCACGTTGCCGGAATTCGTCGAGAATCGTTTCGTCAAGCGTATCGGTGATAACCGAAATATTTATGTTCGAGTCAAAGTGATCTAGGGCGTAAGCAACGGATTTTCCAAAAACATTGTCAAAAGCGACGGAGAGCAAACGCTCGTTTTCCGGGCGCCATGGAATGCTGACATTTGAACGGCGATTCTCACGTGCCTGCTGCATCAACTCGTTAGTCCGCTTGTTGTCGTTATGCAGCCCTTGCACATAAAGGGCCTCATAGATCAATGGCAGTTCCCGGTCGTCAAGGTAATCGAAAATCGCCTGCCGGGCACGTTGCTGCTCGGAAGTCGTGGCGTCCGTTACATGATGCTTCTTGTTCTCTGATATGGGGAAGCTGGAGCGGATCGCTTCAAGCGCTTGTCGTGTCTGCTGTATATTTTTCCCTCGAACGAAATATCCTGCGATCACCCCCAATTCGCCGTCAAAATTTTCTTCTCTTGACGCGGTTCCTTTCGCAAGAGATTCGTCCAGCACCAGGTAAAGCTCGTTGCTCATGGTGTTCTCTGAGGTGGAAAATATGCTTGAGAAATTTTCCGAATTCTGTACCTGATTTCCCCGGACGATCACGCAATCAGGCTCTATTGGTTTCGGAACCAGTCGTCCGCTAGCACGTCCTGTCCCGCGCCAGGTTCGCGATCTGCCTCGCGCATAAAAGTGGTGATCTCGCTATCCAGGTGCGAGACTCGAACCAAATGTGAACCGGAAACATCAACGACAGCGTTGGGATGTTCGGCCAGAACCCTGGGTTCAGCCAACAACCTGGTGGTCTTCCTGTCGAGTGGCGAATAAGGTTTCAGTTCGTCGATACGCGCTGATGTCGTTCAGATCGCATGCCCGTATCTCCGGGCCGCTGAAGTAACCCCAATCAGCAACAACCTTCAGCTTCGGCTTGCCCATCGCGTCCTTCGCAGACACCGCCATCTTGCTGAGTTGTCCGTGATCGTTTCCGACGTTAGTTACCTCATGCTCCACGATCAGGTGATGTTCCGTGTCTACGGCTACCTGAACGTTGTAGCCCACTATGCCGGAACCTCTTCCACTTGTTGCCATGGATCGTGAGTCGGGATCCGTCATCGACAGCTGTTTGCCCGGTTGTTTTTCTAACTGCTTCCTGATCTGTGCGAGCTCACGCATCTGCTGGCGCAAGCTGGCGATCTTCTCGTACAAGCGAACGGTCTTCACATCGAAACCTGTTGGACTGGTCCGGTCTGCGGTCTCAATCAGGTCAAGATATCGCTGCACGCTTTCCTCGATCTGCTGCTGACGCTTGTCGATCTTGCTAGCCGTGTAGTTCCTGTCGCGGCTGTTTGACGCCTTGAACTTGCTACCGTCGATGGCCACCATGTCGCTGGATAGCAGCTTCAGCCCGCGGCACAGTTCAACGAAACGCCGGCATACGTTGCGAATGGCTGCGCCGCTGTCCCGGCGAAAGTCTGCGATCGTCTTGAAGTCCGGAGCCAGACGTCCCGTTAGCCACATCAGCTCGACGTTGCGCTGACATTCCCGCTCGAGATGCCGGCTTGAAGGAATCCGGTTCAGGTAGCCGTAGATATAGATCTTGAGCATCACGCCCGGGTGATAGGACGGGCGATCCGTGATCGCTGGCGCCGTACCGTTGAAACCACGTTCCGCAAGGTCCAACTCGTCGACGAAGGCGTCTATGACCCTGACCGGGTTGTCCTGTCCGATGTAGTCATCGATACATTCGGGAAGTAGTGCGGCCTGCTTGCGGTCATCGCCTTCAACGAATCGCTTCATGAGTCACCCAGGCTCAGTGCGTTGATTCAGTTTCGGCGATCAATGCGTTTTCACACACTCTGGACCCGAAACAGTCGGCCGATCTTTGCTTTACGGACATTCCACGCCGCTTGCCCCGGTCTTTTGTGAAAGAATGTGCGTCGCGGGCCATTGGAGGCTTCGGTGCGCCGAATGTGATGGCCTCCAAAAGGGCCTCTTGTCTTCGCTTCCATCAGTCTGGTCCCCATCAAATTCTGATGGGAACCAGATTGGCAACTTTGCCACTCTCTGTGAAGACGGTGCTGCAGTGACGCTTACCGTCAGCATAGCCATACTCGACGTGGTCCGGTGTGAGGTAACTGACATCGACGGTCTTTACACCCGGGTAGCGTGCTTTTCGCTCACCGACAGATGTTTGCTGGCGATGGCTCCGTCTCGAGACGCCGCGAAGATCGGTGACCGTGCCTTCCGGCAGCCGAGGCTCCCCGGGTATTCCGATATTTTCCATAGACGTCCTGTAGACTTTGCACAGGGTGAACTGGGCAATGGCGGAACCGACAAACAGGGTCGCCACTCCCGTACCGGGGACGGCCGGCCCATGCCACGGAAGGAGAGCTTCTCGACTCGCTGCAAACAGCGTTTCCAGTGGGCGTGGATTTGTTCGAGGCACCCGGACAAGTCGAGAAGTCTCGCGGCCGAACGTGGAAATTTACCGTAATCGGGGGCTAGGCTTCGCGCCCATTTCATTGCGGTGACAGTGCCGTTCCACGTTCGCGAAGTCGTCATGTTCATTCGCAAGGAAGGGCGGAATAAAAAGCAGCATAGCGCAATAACTGCGCAGGCAAAGGGAAGATGCGCTGCCATTACGTGACGAGCATGGCGAGTCGGGTCAATTGTCGCGCGGTCCGCCTTCGCCGGGCCTTACCCCTTGCTGTCGCTGCGCATGCGCCACGCGATCGCGCTCCGTTTGCACGGCGGCCGTGGCGTCGGCCGGGTCATCACGCTGCCGCATCAGCCAGTAGACGCTCCCCAGCGCCATCAGCGCAAACGCAAGCGCCGCGATCTGGGCGGGCGCACTGGCCGGATCGAGAATGATGAATTTGCGGGCGATAGCCAGCAGCGCAACCAGAAGCACCGTTTTGACCTGCACGATGTGATCGCGCCGCGCCATCACGCGCGTAATCGAATGCTTGAACTCCATAGCGATCAGCAGCGTCATGACCATGCCGAAGATGGTCTGATATACCGCGTGATCCAGCGGGTTCAGCGCGTCCGAAACCAGCAATGAAATCACCGCGCGAATCAACTGCCAGAGCGACACGAGGATGATGATAGAAATCACGACGCTCAGCACATGCGCGACAAGCTGCTCAAATCGTTCATAAAAGGTGAGCATGTCCCACTGCAGACGCAACGCATCGAGATCCTTGCGCAGCCAGCTTTTCTTTGTTTCCATGATTTGGCTCCCGGGCGGCCGTCGCTGCGCCGCCAACGCACCGCGCGTGCATGGATTGCACATGCGCCGTGCACGACCGGTCGGCGCATCGTGGTGGAGTGGTAGTGACGTAATCCCTGATCGGCGCTGCCAAAATGGCGTATTCCATATTCCGTTCGTCGTACAGTGCATGGACCTGCTGCTTCAAGTCTAGTACCTCTTCGAGTACATGGCAGGCCCTTGATGCAGTCCGCACAAGTGAGCGATTATCCGAACATTCCCGGATTAGCGACTAGACTTAAAGCATGGTCGGCACATGCTCACGCAAGCGGAACGTATGCGCCATTCAGTCACGATCCGGACGTGCGACCGAGGGAGGTAGACCGATGCCGAAGACCGTTCGAAGCGCTGAGCAAATTCGCGACGAACTGCAGAACCGCATGGCGAAAATCGCTGCTGACGTGCCGGGAGCTTTGCGCGTGCGCATACCGCTACCAGAGCGGCACCCGCCCGACGCATCCGGCCGCAACTGGAACATAGTGCCGCTCAATGACCCCGGCGCAGATTGCGTACATCACGTCCAGAAGGTGATCGAAGACATGCGCACCGAGTTCGTGCTTCCAGATTGACGCCTTGATGCGAAACCGGAGCGGATCATGCAAACACACGTGTTTGAACATCGAGGCTACGAGATCGTGGTACGGCCGGAGCATACGGCCAACCGCCGTTATCCAGGCGTGGCCGCCTGCTTGTGAAGCGCGAGAAACGAAAGAAAGTTCTGAGAGTCCTCAATGGCGGATAGCATATTCATGGTCAGGATCTATGGGCGCATGCGCAGTGCAAGTGGCTACGCGATACGCGACTTCCTGCATCGGTGCGACATACCGTTCGAATGGATCGAGCTGGGCAGCGATAAAGAAGCGGAGGAACTGGCGCACGTGCAGCACCTTTCCGATTCGCGCTTGCCGGTGTGCGTCTTCCACGACGGAACGCGGCTCGAATGTCCCACCGTCCGGCAAATCACAGAGAAGCTCGGCTGGTTTGCGAGTCCATCACGTGAGGCCTACGATCTGGCGATCTACGGCGCAGGGCCGGCGGGATTGAGCGCGGCGGTGTACGGTGCATCGGAGGGGCTGCACACCGTACTGGTGGAGCGTTTGGCACTGGGTGGCCAGGCAGGCAGCAGTTCGAAAATCGAGAACTATCTGGGCTTTCCACAGGGCGTGAGCGGCGCGGAGCTCGCTGAACGGGCTCGCGCCCAAGTCATCAAGTTCGGCGTCGAAATCCTGCTGGCTCGCGCCGGTGTGCGCGCGGAATTTCTGCCCGGCCAGGGCATCGTGTATCTGGAAGACGGCACACGTATTACGGCGCGCACGTCTATCTGCGCGACCGGCGTGGCATATCGTACGCTAGGCCTGGCGGGCGAAGAGCGCTTTCTCGGCGCGGGCCTTTATTACGGCGCCGGCGCAAGCGAGGCCGCGCTGATCCATGGCGAAGACGTATATGTGGTGGGCGGCGGGAATTCGGCGGGACAGGCCACCATGCATTTTTCGCAGTCCGCCAACCGCGTCTATATGCTTGTGCGTGACGCATCGCTTAAGAACACGTTGTCCCAATACCTGGTGGATCGCATCACGTCGGCGCCGAACATTGAAGTGGGCACGTGCACGGAAGTCACCGCGCTCGCAGGCAGTGACGTGTTGCAGGAGATCACGCTGACCGATGTGCACACCGGCCAGCACCGCACGGTAAGAACGAATTGGCTATTCGTCTGCATTGGCGGCGTGCCGCAGACCGAATGGGCGCAGGAGGTTGGCATTGTCCGCGATGAAGGCGGCTATCTCGTGACCGGGCCCGATCTGCAGGAATATCGGGCGAACCTGAACTGGCCTCTCGAACGCGCGCCACTGCATCTGGAA
>DASVNP010000450.1:0-16703 GCA_036383775.1 Paraburkholderia sp.
TTCCCGCAACATAACGGCACTGGCATGCAGGGCTTCTTCCTGAACGTGCGGCGGCCGTTGTTCCAGGACGTGCGCGTGCGCAAGGCGCTCGATCTCGCGCTCGACTTTCAGTGGCTGAACCGCCAGTTGTTCTTCAACCAGTACACGCGCATCGACAGTTACTTTGCCAATACCGATTTGCAGGCGAAAGGGTTGCCGTCGCCGGGTGAGCTGGCATTGCTCGAGCCGTGGCGCGCGACGCTCGATCCGGCGGTGTTCGGCCCGCCGCCGAAGCAGCCGGACACCGACGCGCCAGGGTCGCTGCGCGCCAATCTGCTGGAAGCGCGCGCGTTGCTGCAGCAGGCCGGCTGGACCTACCGCGACGGCGCGTTGCGCAACCCCAAGGGCGAGCCGTTCCAGTTCGAGATTCTCGACGATTCCGGTTCGTCAGCGTCGATGGAGCCGATTGTCGCGACCTTTATCCGCAACCTGCAAAAGCTCGGCATTACCGCCACGTTCCGCGTGTCGGACTTCGCGGTGTATCAGAAACGTCTGGACGACTTCGAATTCGACGCCACCACCATTCGCATGCCGGACGTGCAGGTGCCGGGTTCCGAGCAGCGCGAACGATTTGGCAGCAAGGCCGCGGATACGCATGGCTCGGACAATATGATCGGGCTGAAGTCGCCCGCGGTCGACGCAATTCTGAACGCGCTCGTGCATGCGCAAACACGCGACCAGCTGGTCGACGCAACGCACGCGCTCGACCGCGTGCTGATGCATGGCTACTATGTGGTACCGCACTGGTACAGCGGGACGCACCGGGTGGCGTTCAAGCGCGGCCTCGCGTGGCCCAAAACCTTGCCCCTGTACTATTCGGCGGAAGGCTGGATTACGTCGATGTGGTGGTTCGCGCAGCCGCAGCCGCAATCAGGGTCTCAGCCCTAAGCGGCCACGCAAGCACAGGCACCCTGACGCGTCATTCATTCACCATCGTCGCACCGGAACACCGCCTATGTGGAGCTACATCCTCAAACGCCTGCTGCTGATGATCCCGACCTTGCTCGGCGTGCTGACGCTGACCTTCGTTGTGATCCAGTTCGTTCCGGGAGGCCCGGTCGAGCAGATGCAGCACGAACTGCGCAAGGGTGCCGAGAACGGCGCGCCGTTCGGCTTGCGCGCGCATACCGGCGTCGACGCGCAGCAGATCGCGCAACTCAAGGCGCTATACGGTTTCGACAAACCGCCGCTCGAGCGCTATGTGCTGATGCTCAAACGCTTCTCGACCTTCGATCTCGGGCAGAGCTATTTCCGCCATCAGAGCGTGTGGTCGCTGATCGTCTCCAAGCTGCCGGTGTCGATCAGCATCGGTTTGTGGACCTTCTTTCTGACCTATCTGATATCGGTGCCGCTGGGTATAGCGAAGGCGATACGCAACGGCTCGCGCTTCGACGTCGCCACGAGCCTCGTGGTGCTGATCGGCTACGCGATTCCCGGATTTGTGCTGGGCGTTCTGCTGCTCGTGCTGTTTGGCGGCGGCTCGTTCCTGCAACTGTTCCCGCTGCGCAATCTCACCTCGGATAACTGGGCGCAGTTGAGTCTCGGCGGCAAGATCGTCGACTACCTGTGGCATATCGCGCTACCGATCACGGCGTCAGTAGTGGGCAGTTTCGCGGTCGTCACCATGCTGACGAAAAACGCCTTTCTCGACGAGATTCGCAAGCAATACGTGCTGACCGCGCGAGCGAAGGGACTGTCCGAAAGGCGCGTGCTGTGGAAGCACGTGTTTCGCAATGCGTTGCTGCCGCTGATCGTCGGTTTTCCGGCGGCGTTCATCGGCGCATTCTTTACGGGCAGTCTGCTGATCGAAACACTGTTTTCGCTCGACGGCCTGGGGCTGCTGTCGTACGAATCGGTAGTGCGGCGCGACTATCCGGTCGTGCTTGGCACGCTGTATCTGTTCACGCTGATCGGTCTGGCGACCAAGCTCATATCCGATCTTTGCTACGTGTGGGTCGATCCCCGCATCCAATTCGAACAACTGGAGCGCTGATGAATCGAGCCCGCCTTTCCGCCGACGCGGCGGCGCGACCCGAGACGGCGCGCGCGTTCGTGTCGCCATCGCCCGCGCGCCGTGTGTGGCAGCGCTTTCGCCAGCAGCGCCTTGGCTACTGGAGCCTGATCGTGTTCGTCGTGGCGTTTGCGGCGAGCCTCGCCGGACCGCTGTGGTCGAACGACAAGCCGCTCGTGGTGCGCTACGACGGCAGCCTGTATTTTCCGATGTTCAAGACTTATGCCGAGACCACGTTCGGCGGCGATTTCCCCACGCCGGCCGACTATCTCGATCCCTATATCAAGCATCGTTTCGACGCGCCGGGCAACTTCGCGCTGTACCCGCCGAATCGCTACTACTACGACACGCTGAACTACTTTTCGAAAGCGCCGAACCCGGCGCCACCGTCGCGCGAGAACTGGCTCGGCACCGACGACCGTGGCCGTGACCTGTTCGCGCGTCTGCTGTACGGCTTTCGCGTGTCGGTGGAATTCGGCCTGGTGCTGACGCTGATCGGCACGATACTGGGCATCGGAGCGGGTGCGGTGCAAGGTTACTTCGGAGGACGTACCGATATCATCGGCCAGCGCCTGATCGAAATCTGGAGCGCCATGCCCGAGCTTTACCTGCTGATCATCTTCTCGTCGATCTTCGAGCCGGGTTTCATCCTGCTGATCGTGCTGCTCTCCCTGTTTGGCTGGATCGGCCTGTCCGACTATGTGCGCGCGGAGTTTCTGCGTAATCGCCAGCAGGACTATGTGCGTGCGGCACGCGCCATGGGACTGTCGAACTGGCAGATCATGTGGCGGCATGTGCTGCCCAATAGCCTGACGCCGGTGATCACGTTCCTGCCGTTTCGCATGAGCGGCGCGATTCTCGCGCTGACCAGCCTCGACTTTCTCGGCCTGGGCGTGCCGTCGCCGACACCGAGCCTGGGTGAACTGCTCGCGCAGGGCAAGGCGAATCTGGATGCCTGGTGGATTTCGCTGTCCACCTTCGGCGTGCTGGTCGTCATGCTGTTGCTGTTGACCTTCATGGGCGATGCGCTGCGCAACGCGCTCGACACCCGCATCTCCGATGCGATGCGCGCCGGAGGCAATCAATGAGCGCGAGCCTGCAAAACGGCACACAACAGGCCGCGGGCCCGCTGCTGGAGCTGGAGAGCCTGCGGGTGAGCTTCGGCGACACCGTCGCGGTGGACGGCGTGACGCTGGCGATCCAGCGCGGCGAGCGGGTCGCGCTGGTGGGCGAATCGGGTTCCGGCAAGAGCGTGACCGCGCTGTCCATCCTGCGTCTGCTGAGCGACGCCGAGGTGAGCGGCTCGATCCGCTTCGACGGCGAAGAACTGCTTACCCGCAGCGAGCGCGAAATGCGCGGTCTGCGCGGCTCGGACATCGCGATGATTTTTCAGGAGCCGATGACCGCGCTTAATCCGCTCTACACGGTAGGCGACCAGATCGCGGAAACCATCGTCGTGCATGACGGCGTGAGCGCGAACGAAGCGCGCAAGCGCGCCGTCGCGCTGCTGGGGCGCACCGGTATTGCGGAGCCGGGCAAGCGCGTGAACAGCTACCCGCATCAGCTCTCGGGCGGCCAGCGCCAGCGCGCGATGATCGCCATGGCGCTCGCGTGCCGTCCGCGTCTGCTGCTGGCCGATGAGCCGACCACCGCGCTCGACGTGACGATCCGCGCGCAGATCGTCGACCTGCTGCTGGAACTGCAACGCGACGAGGCGCAACGGCGCGGCATGGCGGTGCTGCTGATCACGCACGACCTGAATCTGGTGCGCCACTTCGCGCAACGCATCGCGGTGATGGAGAATGGCGTGCTGGTGGAAAGCGGACCGGTCGAGCAGGTGTTCGAGTCGCCGCAGCATCCGTACACGCAGCGTCTGCTGGCGAGCCGGCCGCAACGCGCGGTGGTGCCGGTGCTGCCAATTTCGCCGGTGCTGCTGGAAGCACGCGACGTCTCGGTCGACTTCAAGACGAAGCTGCCGGGCATGAGCGGCTGGTTTCGCTCTGGACGGTTTCGCGCGGTGGCGGACGCGAGCCTGTCCGTGCGCCAGGGCGAGACGCTCGGCATCGTCGGCGAATCGGGTTCCGGCAAATCGACGCTGGCGATGGCGCTGCTCGGCCTGCAACGCACCGCGCACGGCGAGATCGAGTTTCAGGGCAGGGCGCTCGGCAGCTATCGCGGCGCCGATCAGACCGCCTTACGGTCGAATATGCAAGTTGTTTTTCAGGACCCGTTCAGTTCGCTTTCGCCGCGTCAGACCATCGAGCGGATTGTCGGTGAAGGGCTCGCGCTGCACCGGCCGAATCTCAGCCCGCCCGCGCGGCGCGACAAGGTGATCGCGGTGCTGCGCGAAGTCGGCCTCGACCGCACCGTGCTGCAACGCTATCCGCACGAATTCTCCGGCGGGCAGCGTCAGCGGATCGCCATTGCGCGCGCGCTGGTGCTGGAGCCGAACATCCTGATCCTCGACGAACCGACCAGCGCGCTGGACGTTTCAATCCAGCAGCAGGTCCTGAAATTGCTAGCTGGGTTGCAACAGAAGTACAACCTTGGCTTCGTTTTCATCAGTCATGATCTGGCTGTGATCGGGGCGATGGCGCATCGTGTCGCGGTCATGCAAAACGGATCGATTGTCGAAAGCGGGGAGGTTGAGAAGATTTTTGCGACACCCTCCCACCCCTACACTCGAAAGCTGTTGAAAGCCGCGCTGGATCATTGATTTTTCACCCTTTCACCAATTGGGTGCGTGTCCCGATTGTATTTTTCTATTTGTTTTGACAGTTGAATACTTACTGGCTAGTATCGACCAAACTTTTTTCCGTAGACCTCTGTTTTTTAGGCAGAAAATACCGACCAATGCAGCACAGAAACCTAACCCAGGCTTGCACGCGCGTCGTCGCCGGGATGTTCATTGGCGTCTTGATGGCAGCAACTCCCGGCGCGTTCGCCGACGAAGTAAGCAGTTTCAATCAGAATGCCTCAAATTCGACCCTCAATGGGTCGAATTCTTTGTCCACTCCCGCAATTCCCACCACCCAGGCAGGCGCTTCGGATAGCGACGGCGGGGCCAAATCGTTCCTGTCCGGCATGGCCGGCAAAGCGGGCGACGTGGTCGTCGGCGCGCTGAACATGATCGGCGTTCGCTATCGCTGGGGCGGCAACACCCCGGATTCGGGGCTCGATTGCAGCGGCTTCGTCCGTTACGTGTTCCAGGACACGCTCGGTATGGCGCTGCCGCGCCGCGCCGAGGAGATGAGCCGGGTTGGCGAGAAGGTGCGCGTAAGTGACCTGAAGCCGGGCGATCTGGTGTTCTTCAACACCATGCGCCGCACGTTCTCGCACGTCGGCATCTATATCGGCGACAACAAGTTCGTGCATTCGCCGTCCACCGGCAGCACGATCCGCGTCGACGACATGGATAGCGGCTACTGGGAAAAGCGCTTTACCGGTGCACGCCGGATTGAGACGTCCTATCAGGGCGGCGAGGATCTGCGCAAGCGTGTTAACGCGGCGATTGGCGGCAATCAGTAACTGATTTGTCTGCGACGTAGAAAAGCCTGCTTCGTTCGAAGCAGGCTTTTTGTCTTTGTGCTGCAACCGCGCTGCTTACGCCGCGGTGCGGCTCGCCGCGAGCTTGCGCTGCAACTCCGGCATCATCTTCGCCACCGCTTCTTCGCCCGCCAGAATCGCGGCATTGCGCTGCGAGAAGTCGCTGCCGCTCATAGCGGCCAGATTCGGCCGGATCACAATGTCCGCATACTTTTCGAGTTCATAGGTCTTGATGGTCTGGCCCATGATCGTGAAGGTCTGCATCAGCACGTCGAACGAGCTGGCTGTGAGGCCGCTTTCGGGACGCTGCGAAATATCGACGGCAATCACAAAGTCCGCGCCCATCTTGCGCGCGAACGAGGCCGGCACGGGGCTCACGAGGCCGCCGTCGACGTACTCGTGGCCGCCGATCTTCACGGGCTCGAAAATCGACGGCACGCTGCACGACGCGCGCACCGCGATGCCCGTGTTGCCGCGCTGGAACAGGATCGGCTGGCCGCTCCGCAGGTCGGTGGCGACCACGCCGAGCGGCTTGGCCATGTTCTCGATCGGACGATTTTTGAGCGTCGTGTTCAGGTAGTTCTGAAGCGCGACGCCTTGTAGAAAGCCTCGCGTGCGAAACGGCATGGCCCAGTCGCTGATCGACGCTTCATCCATGGTCAGGGCAAGCTTGTTCAGTGCAAAGCCGTTCATCCCCGACGCGTAGAGTGCGCCGACCACCGAACCGGCGCTGGTGCCGGCCACCAGGTCGACCTGAATGTTGCGCGCCTCGAGCGCCTTGATCACGCCGATGTGCGCAAAGCCGCGCGCCGCGCCGCCGCCGAGCGCGAGCCCGACGCGGATCGGCCGCTGCGGCTTGTCGAGCGGCGGCGTGCTGGTAGTGGGTGTGGCGGCGACTGGCGCACCGCTGGTTTGACTGCCGGTCGTGGTGCAGGCGGCCAGCACGGCGGATGCGGCGGCCAGCGAAAAGTTGCGGCGGGCGAGGCGGGGTGACGAGGGTTTCAACGAATTCTCCAGCAACGGCGCGGGCGACGCGTTTCAGTGTGGCCGTGGGCCGCGATCAGGCGGATAGTCAAACGGTTGGCACCGCCGGCGGCGATGCCATGCGCGGTGGCTCTATCTCCAGCCGCAGCGCGCGCACATCATAAATCAAAGCTCCACGAGCGCGGCGGCGCCGTAATGAAACGTTGCAGAGGAAGTCCTCGGGCGCTGCGTTGTGTGTCTTTCCAGTGGTTATAGGCTCCTTTTTGCGCGCCGGGAGCATCCGGTTCAAAAGCCGGGAGGGACATCTCGGCGCGCGGCTGAGTGCGTATGCAGCGCGGCTGCCGATGCCGCGCGCGCGTGGCAATTGGCCGTTTGGACGAGGGCCGGCAACCCGCTTGTGAAAGGTATAATTCGCCTCTCGTTTCTTATTTCCTTCGTGTCCATGCGCGGCGTTGACCTGCCGCATGGGCGCGGTCCGCTGCCGCGCTTCACGGGTGAATTCTGCCCGGGCGCCGGCGCCTGTCTTCCGAGTAATCGCTAATGACCACCTCCGTTCGTACCCGTTTCGCACCGAGTCCCACCGGCTTCATCCACCTCGGCAACATTCGCTCCGCGCTGTACCCGTGGGCGTTCGCGCGCAAGATGAAAGGGACCTTCGTGCTGCGGATCGAGGACACCGACGTCGAGCGTTCCACCAGCGAATCCGTCGATGCCATTCTCGAAGGCATGGCGTGGCTCGGCCTCGATGTCGACGAAGGCCCGTTCTACCAGATGCAGCGCATGGACCGTTATCGCGAGGTGCTCAAGGAGATGCAAAGCGCGGGGCTGGTGTACCCGTGCTACATGTCGACCGAAGAGCTCGACGCGTTGCGCGAGCGTCAACGTGAAGCCGGCGAAAAGCCGCGCTATGACGGCACGTGGCGTCCGGAGCCGGGCAAGGTGTTGCCGCAGCCGCCGGAGGGCGTGCAGCCCGTGCTGCGCTTTCGCAATCCGCTCACCGGCGTGGTGGCATGGGACGACGCCGTGAAAGGCCGCATCGAGATCTCGAACGAAGAACTCGACGACCTCGTGATCGCGCGTCCGGACGGCACGCCGACCTACAACTTCTGCGTGGTGGTCGACGATCTGGACATGCGCATCACCCACGTGATTCGCGGCGACGATCACGTGAACAACACGCCGCGGCAGATCAACATTCTGCGCGCGCTCGGGGGCGAGACGCCGGTGTACGCGCACTTGCCGACCGTGCTCAACGAGCAGGGGGAGAAAATGAGCAAGCGTCACGGCGCGATGAGCGTGATGGGTTATCGCGACGCCGGTTTTCTGCCGGAGGCGGTGGTCAACTATCTGGCGCGTCTGGGCTGGTCGCATGGCGACGCGGAAATTTTCTCGCGTGAGCAGTTCGTCGAATGGTTCGATCTGGAGCACCTGGGCAAATCCCCGGCGCAGTACGACCATGACAAGCTGAACTGGCTGAACGCGCACTACATCAAGGAAGCCGACAACGCGCGCCTCGCGGAGCTGGCCAAGCCGTTCTTCGCCGAACTGGGCATCGACGAAGCCGCGCTCGCGCAGGGCGCGGATCTGACCGCTGTGGTCGGCTTGCTGAAGGACCGCGCGTCGACGGTCAAGGAGATCGCCGCGAACGCCGCGATGTTCTATCTCACGCCGGCGCCTGACGCCGAGTCGCTCGCCCAGCACGTGACCGACGTGGTGCGCCCGGCGCTTGCCGATCTGGCTGCCGCGCTGAAGACGGTGGAGTGGACCAAGGAAGCCATCGCCGCCACTTTGAAGGCAACACTTGGTGCGCACAAGCTGAAGATGCCGCAGCTGGCCATGCCGGTGCGCCTGCTGGTGGCGGGCACGACCCACACGCCGTCGATCGACAGCGTGCTGATGCTGTTCGGCCGTGATGTCGTCGTCGGCCGCATCGAAAAGGCACTTGTCTAAGGGCGCTTGCGCGTGCCGTGAGCGGGTTTGCATGCGGCTTATGAAAAAAGTCGCATGCAATTGCTCAAAGGGTATTTACAAGACGCAAATTGGCCTCTAGAATCTCGTTTCTGTTCTGCAAGGGGGGTATAGCTCAGCTGGGAGAGCGCTTGCATGGCATGCAAGAGGTCAGCGGTTCGATCCCGCTTACCTCCACCATCAGAGCAGAGTGAAGTGGTTCCGAAGCTTGGAACTTGTAGCAAAAAAGACTTCACAAACGGCTGTAACGTAGTTAAAATAGCGGTCTTCGCAGATAACGAAGCGAATAACTGAGAAGTTAGCGTAAGTTAGAAGCGAGTTAAAGACAGATCTGAAAAGATTATGTCCCCTTCGTCTAGAGGCCTAGGACATCACCCTTTCACGGTGAGTACAGGGGTTCGAATCCCCTAGGGGACGCCAAACATCAGCGTCGCTTGGTAGTAAAGCAGCGCAGCTTGCAGAGAAATAACCGACGCTCGCAAGCCAGGGTGTAAAGACTGGAGTGGTAGTTCAGTCGGTTAGAATACCGGCCTGTCACGCCGGGGGTCGCGGGTTCGAGTCCCGTCCACTCCGCCAGACAAAGCCCGTTCATCCAAACCTGAACGGGCTTTTTCATTAAAGGTGTAAGCAGTACGTTGTCCCCTTCGTCTAGAGGCCTAGGACATCACCCTTTCACGGTGAGTACAGGGGTTCGAATCCCCTAGGGGACGCCAGCAGATCGGCGTCGTTTGGTTGGAAGTTTGAGCGATGCAGTGGTGAATGAGCCGAGCTCACAAGCCACGTTGTAAAAATCTGGAGCGGTAGTTCAGTTGGTTAGAATACCGGCCTGTCACGCCGGGGGTCGCGGGTTCGAGTCCCGTCCGCTCCGCCAGATTTAAGAAAGCCCACTTCGAAAGAAGTGGGCTTTTTTTATTTCCGTCGGTTTTATTCCCCTGATCGTCGCGTCCAGATATGCTCGGGACAAACAGCCATTGCCAGCGCGCGCGGCCTGTTTTACCGTTGACCGACTTATCTTCGTCGCACCACCATGTTCGATCCAACCGAAGCCCCGCTGCCGTTTCATCTGCGCGAAGCCAGCATGGATGATTTCGAGTTCGCCGAGGCGCTGACTCGCAATAACATGGGTGGCTACTATCGCCGTCATCATCTGGTCTGGCGCGGCGATCTGTTTCTTGGCAGCTGGCGCGAGTCGGAGAATTTTATTCTCGAGATGGATGGTCAACCCATCGGCGTGCTGCGGATCACGCAAGAGGGCGATTCGCTGCATATACGCGACGTGCAGATCGCAGAAGGACACCGCCGGCTCGGTGCCGGCACCTATCTGCTCGATGTCTCACATCAATGGGCACGCGAGCGTGGGCTGCGCGAGCTGCAGCTGCGCGTGTTCGTCGACAATCCCGCCGCGCGGCTCTATCAGCGCAAAGGTTACAAGCTGGCCGGGCCGCGTCTTGCGCAGCTTGGCGCGATCCGTCATCTGGCGCGGCGGGTCTGAGCGGCGCGGTGGGCTAACAAGCTCAGTCAGCGTTGATCGTCGCTCGTGGAATCCGCGCGATCCTGCGCCGCCTCGTCGCCCACTTCGGCGCCGGCAGGTTCGCCATTCTGCGCGCGATGTTCCGAGCCCCGCTCGATGAACGCCCGTGGACTCTCGCCAAACGCGCGGCGGAACATCGCGGAGAACGCGCTCTGACTCTGGTAGCCCAGTTCCTGCGCGACATGCGAGAGCGGCCGCCCCTGGCTCAGCAGCGGAATCGCGCGCGCCAGAATCGCCTGCTGGCGCCATTGCGAAAAACTCACTCCCAGTTCCTGACGAAACAGGCGCGCAATCGTGCGCGTGCTCGCGCCCACGCTGGTCGCCCATTGTTCGAGCGACTCGCCATGCGTCGGGTCCGCGATCACTGCTTCGCACAGCGTGCGCAGGCGCTTTTCGTTGGGCATCGGCACCGACAGCGGCAGCGGCTCCGAACGCGTCAGTTCATCGAGTGCGAGCGCGCCGAGCAGGCGCTCGCGCGTGGCGGAAATGCAGGGCGTATCGAGCGCGGCAATCACTTCACGCAGCAGATCCGAGACTTCGACCACGCGCGGTGTATCGAGGCCGGCCGGCACGGTGCTTTCCGTAATGTAGAGCGTGCGCAGAAAGGCATCTTCAACGGCCACCACTTCGTGCGTCACATGTGGCGGCACCCAGATCGCGCGCGAGGGCGGCACCATCCACGTCGTACCGGTCGTCGCGACGCGCAGCACGCCGCGCGACGCATAGGCCACCTGAGCCCACGCGTGCGTGTGACGCGCGATGCGCCAGCCCGATGGCATGGGCCGCGAGCGCACCCGGATCGGGTGGGTGTCAGTCGGTTGGAACTCCGGCGGAATGTCGGCAAAGTGGACGAAGCTCAACGAGTCTGAGTCGACGGATGCAGTCATGGCGTAGATCGATCCCGGTTGAAACCCGCAGCCTTGCAAGGGTAATCCCGGCGGGCGCCTCATTGTAGGTGTTGCCTGCAAGCGGGCGTTGCATAATGTCCCGATTGCCCGGACCCGAGGAGAACTCCATGAGCTTTGCTACCGCGGACTTGTGCGACGCACACGAGGATCAACTGGCGCTCGGCACCTTGCGCGTGCTCGACCCGGTCTTTCATCTGTTTAGCCGAACCGAAAGTTTCAGCGGCGAAGCGGTCACGCTGAAGGTGTTCGAAGACAACGCGCTGGTGCGCGCCACGCTCGAGGAGAAGGGCGGCGGCCGGGTGCTGGTGGTGGACGGCGGCGGCAGTCTGCGTTGCGCGCTGGTGGGCGGCAACCTTGCGCAGATCGCGGAACAGAACGGCTGGGCGGGCATGGTCGTGAATGGCTGTGTGCGCGACGCGCTGGAACTCAACGAGGCGAACGTCGGCGTGGCGGCCCTGACAACCTGCCCGCGGCGCGGCCAGAAACGCGGCACCGGCGAGCGCGACGTGGCGGTGCAATTGCCTGGCGCGCTGGTGCGTCCCGGTGAATGGATCTACGCGGATATTGACGGTGTGCTCGTGGCGAGCGCGCCGCTAAACTGAAACATCAGCAACCCGATCCTCATTCAAGGAGAGCAAACGACGATGCAGACAGTCTTTGTATACGGCACGCTGCGAGCCGGTGAAGTGAACGACATCAGCAAGGCCGCGCAGCGCAACGAGATTGCCGCGCCCAACCGGCTCGGCACGGCCACCGTCCGCGGCCACCTGTTCGACTTCGGCTCGTATCCGGGCCTGCTCGTCGACGAAGGCGGTATCGACGTGATCGGCGACGTCTATGAGATCGACGACGAACTGGTCGCGGTGCTCGACGAAATTGAAGCGGTGTTCCCCGGTGTCGAAGACCGCTTTCTCGCGCGTGAAGTGATGGTGAAAGTCGACGGCAATGTCGTGAACTGCCGCTTCTATCCTGTCGCGCCCTCCGCAGTGAAGGGCTTGCCCGAAATCAGATCGGGTGACTGGGTCGAGTACCGCAGCACGCGTTGAACTGATTCGCCGACGTCAGTCGCCACCGCCCGCAACCGAGGCAAAAAAACGGCCCGGCAGGCATGCGCCTGTCGGGCCGTCCGGTCGGTCAGCCTTGTGACCCAAGCCGCCTGCACGCCGTGCTTAAGCACATGCGTGAAAGCAGGCTTGCTACTGCGTCATCCGTTGCTCATGCATCGGCTGCATGAGATCTGTCGCCTGCCTCAGATTTCTTCGTACAGCGGCAGCGTCAGGAAGTCGGTGAACTGTTCCGAAGTCGACATCTCTGCGAAGATCTGCGCGGCGCGGTCGTACGGCTTCGTATCGCCGCCCACGGCCTGCTTCACCTTGTCGAGCTCCTGCGCCGACAGTTCGCGCACCAGCTCGGCGGTAACCTTGCGGCCGTCGTCGAGCTTGCCCTTCGGCGAGCGTATCCACTGCCACACTTGCGAGCGCGAGATTTCCGCTGTGGCGGCGTCTTCCATCAGATTGTGGATCGGCACGCAGCCATTGCCCGCGAGCCACGAACCCAGGTAGTGAATGCCGACGTTGATGTTGTTGCGCAGGCCTCCTTCGGTGATCGGCGCTTCCGGACGGAAGTCCGTCAGATCGCCGGCCGTGACCTGCACGTCGTCGCGCTGCTTGCCGATCTGGTTGGGCTTGTCGCCGAGCACCTTCACGAACTCTTCCATCGCGATTGGCACGAGGCCCGGATGCGCGACCCAGCCGCCGTCGTAGCCGTCGCCGGCATCGCGCGCCTTGTCGGAGCGCACGCCGCCCATGGCCTTGTCGTTCGCCGCCGGATCGTTCTTGATCGGAATCAGCGCGCTCATGCCGCCAATGGCCGGCGCATTGCGGCGATGGCACGTTTTCAGCAGCAGCAGCGCGTAGGCACGCATGAACGGCGATGTCATCGTGATCTGCGAGCGGTCGGCAAGGCAGAAGTCGCGGTCCGCCTTGAACTTCTTGATCGCCGAGAAGATGTAATCCCAGCGGCCGGCATTCAGGCCCGAGCTATGTTCACGCAGTTCATACAGGATCTCGTCCATTTCGAACGCGGCGACGATCGTTTCGATCAGCACTGTTGCGCGGATCGTGCCGCGCGGCACGCCGACCGCTTCCTGCGCGGCGACGAAAATGTCGTTCCACAGGCGCGCTTCCAGATGGCTTTCCATCTTCGGCAGATAGAAGTACGGGCCCGAGCCGCGCGCGACCAGTTCCTTCGCGTTGTGAACCATATACAGAGCGAAGTCGAAAATGCCGCCCGACACCCGCTGGCCGTCCACCTTCGCGTGCTTTTCGTCCAGATGCCAGCCGCGCGGGCGCACGATCAGCGTGGCGACCTTGTCGTTCAGCTTGTACGACTTGCCGTTCTGCTCCAGCGAAATCGTGCGGCGCACCGCGTCGTTCAGATTGATATGGCCGGTGATCTGGTTATCCCAGCTCGGCGCATTCGAATCTTCGAAGTCGGTCATGTACGAATCCGCGCCGGAATTCAGCGCGTTGATGATCATCTTGCGCTCGACCGGGCCGGTAATTTCCACGCGGCGGCATTGCAGGTCTTGCGGCAGCGGCGCGATGGTCCAGTTGCCTTCACGCACGCTCTGCGTTTGCGCGAGGAAGTCGGGACGCTCGCCGGCGTCGAGCCGCTTCGTGCGTTCCACGCGTGCCTGCAGCAATTGCTGGCGGCGCGGCTCGAATGTGCGATGCAGCGCGGCGACGAGCTCGAGCGCTTCGCGCGTGAGAATCGCTTCATAGCCCGGCTTGATCTCAGCCGTGATTTCCATGCCCTGCGGCAGCGACAATGATGACTGCGGATTCGCCATGTTTTCTCCTTGGTCGGTCAGATTGCAAAGATGCAAATGTTGAGATGCGGTTAATGGGCGTCGTGTAAACCAGCGGTTGCCGTCATGCGCCAGGGCTGTGGCGCGAACGGTTTCCGCCTGGGCCGCTGGTGCGGCCGGGCGACGCGGGGATTTTCAGAAAAGCGAGCAGATCGGTCATGCTTCCGCCCGCGCCGTGCGGCGTGACGCCCAGTTCTTCGACGGGTGCGTTTTGCCGGTTGAGCCAGAAAGTGGTGAAGCCGAACCATGTCGCGCCCGCCACGTCCCAGCCGTTCGACGACACGAAGACGATCTCGCGCGGTTGCGCGCCGAAGGCCTGGGTGCCGAGCGTGTAAGCGGCGGGCGAGGGTTTGTAGGCGCGCACGGCGTCGACGGAAAGAACATGGTCGAACAGGCCCGTCATGCCGGCGCTCTTCACGGCGATGTCGAGCATTTGCGGGTTGCCGTTCGAGAGAATTGCCAGACCTGGACGTAGAGCGGACTCGCTTCCCGCGGCTGCCGCCGGAGTGAACGGCGCGTCGCGTAACCGGCGCAGCGCGGGCACGGCATCGGGGAAGGCGGACAAGCACGCGTATTCGTCCATCAGGCGCTTTTCGGCCGTGCGGCCCAGCGTGAGCTGAAGCTTCTTCGCGGCGAAGCGCAACGCGTCGAGTGTGATGTCCCAGAACGGCCGGTAGTGTGCGCCGGGCGCGTCGGCTGGATCGGCCAGCGTGCGCAACTGCGTGTATTCGATCTGTTTCTGACGCCACAACTGCGAGAGCGCGTCGCCGTGGCCGGGGAACATCTGCTCTGCAGCAGCGATCACCGAATGCACGTCGAAGAGCGTGCCGTAGGCGTCGAAAATCACTGCTTTAGGGGAGAGTGTCGTTGTGGCCGACATTGCCGTGCGCTCCTATCAGAGGTCAGGGTGGATTGTATTAGTGATGCTCTATGCTAAAAAAGAGGCTAAACATCACTTGATCTTTTACTTTCATACACCTAATCTGACGCGCACCGACCACTTTCTCGCGCCGCGCCAAAGGGACTTCCTTCGGGGCGTCGCGGCTTCAATCGCTCATGGACCGTTTCAAGCAGATCGAGACTTTCGTGACCGTCGCGGCCAAAGGCAGCCTGTCGGCCGCGGCGTCGGCCGAAGGCGTCGCCCCGGCGATCATCGGCCGCCGCATCGACGCGCTCGAGGAGCGCCTCGGCGTCAAATTGCTGGTGCGCACCACGCGCAAGATCACGCTGACTTTCGAAGGCTCGGCCTTTCTCGAAGACTGTCAGCGCATCATTCACGACATGCAGAACGCCGAAGCCAGCGTCTCGGCGGGCGGCGTGAAGGCGAGTGGCCATTTGCGGCTCTCCGCGCCGGCGGGTTTCGGACGCCGGCACGTGGCGCCGCTGGTGCCCGCGTTCACGGTCGCGCATCCGGATGTGTCGATCACGCTCGATCTGTCCGATCGCCTCGTCGATCTGGTCAACGAGGGGTTCGATTGCGCGGTGCGCCTCGGCGAACTGCCGGACTCGTCGCTGGTGTCGCTCAAGCTCGGCGAAAACCGCCGCGTGTGCGTGGCCTCGCCGGCGTATCTGAGCCGGCGCGGCGCGCCGCACAGCCTCGCCGATCTGGCGCATCACAACTGCCTCGCGCTGGGGGCGAGCGCCAACCAGCAACGCGGCTGGGTGTTCCAGCACGACGACAAGGTCGTCTCGATCAAGGTGTCCGGCACGATGGAGTGCTCGGACGGCGCGGTGCTGCACGAGTGGTGCCTCGAAGGCTACGGCCTCGCGTGGCGGTCGTGGTGGGAGGTGGGTACCGATATCGCGGCCGGCCGGCTCGTGAGCGTGCTCGACGAGTTCGCGGCGCCGCCCATCGGCATTCATGCGGTGTTCCCGCAGCGCCGCCATCTGCCGCTGCGGGTGAGGTTGTTTCTCGACTTTCTCAAGCATACGTATGGCCATCCCGGGTACTGGGGCTGACGCCGGCCGGCGCCGTGAGGCTTTGCCCAACGGCGCCGCCGCGAACAGGGGGTTTCCGATATGCGGACAGACCCCTGGCCAATCCATGCCCGCATTTCCGCGACCTACAATCCATTGAAGCGGCTTGCACGCCGAGCCTTGTTGGACGCAGACGCCGCGCTGCGCGCAGCCGGCGACGGAGGGCAATATGTTCAGGCACATCCTGGTTCCGACCGATGGTTCAGACCTGTCGCGCAAGGCGATCAACGGTGCCATCGATCTCGCTCAGGCAGTCAACGCACGCATCACCGCCTATGCGTGTCTGCCGCAATATCCGTACTCGCCGTTCTCCGACGTGGCGATCGAACCGCCCACCGAATTTCTCGAGCGCAGCGAGCGCGAAGCGCGGGTGCATCTGCGCGAGGTGGAACTGGCCGCGCACCGCGTCGGGGTTTCCGTCGAGAGCCGCACCAGTGTGCATCCAGCGCCGTATCTCGGCATTATCGAAGCAGCGGAGCGGGGCGCCTGCGACGTGATCTTCATGGCGTCGCACGGGCGTCGTGGGCTCGGCAGCCTGCTGATCGGCAGCGAAACGCAGCGGGTACTCACGCATACGAAAATTCCAGTGATCGTGTATCGCTGAATCGCCCGGCTTGCGCTCGTCGGCGCGGAGCGCGCAGCGTCTTGCGCGCAGCAAAAAAACGCGCCGGCGGTGAGGCCGGCGCGCACTGTGTCCGCCGCACAATCCGATGTGCTGGCTTTGTTTCCCCCTCTCCCAGATTCCGCTGCCGGGTTCCTGCCGGCGGCGCCCCTCGACGCGCGCCCTGACGACTGGCCCGGCTCTCCCTGTGACGGCGGCTTCCCGGCGCAACCGCTGCGCCATTCTTCCGCCGCATGTCTGCCTTTCGT
>DASVNP010000451.1:0-9289 GCA_036383775.1 Paraburkholderia sp.
CGGGGCTCGCACCCCGCGCCGCGGCATACGGCCTGCAGTTCGGCTCTTCAGTCGAACGTACACATTAAGGCGGATGCCTTCGTTGCAATCAACCAGCTGCCCTCGACCTTATGCATGACGAAGTGATCGTTGAACAGCTTATTTCCAATCCGCACTCTCACTGTTGTCGTTGAAAGACTGTCCGAGATGTTCTCCATGGAGAGGATCGCGTCATCTCTGGGCGCACCAGTGGATCGCGGACTCGGCCTCCCGTTGATGAGCGCCGCATATTCCGGCGACGACAGGATGTGCAACTCGCCTTCGTGAACCCACTGGACAAGACAGTTCGGGTGGAAAACTTTATTGAAGTCACGGCTCTTCGGCTCATAAGCCAGATTGAAATAGTCCTCAATTAAAGCGACTACGGCTTGGGTTTGTGTCATTGCGGGCTTTCCTCGGTAGTTGAACGACTCGTACAATGAACGATCCTCCCGCTCTCGAATAGTGCGAACCGGTCATCGCTGCCATTACAGGAAGACATAGATCATGGAAGACATCGCTGGAGGAATAGTTAGCGGCTTGATTGCGCTTGCAGCCCTAGCCGAGTCCAAGAGCTTTGGTCGCGCTGCGTCTCGTCTGGGCAAGACGCAGCCTGCGATAAGCCGTGCTATTCAACGATTGGAGGACCGCCTACGGGCGAAGCTCGTGCATCGCACCAGCCGGCACGTTGAGGTAACGGACGCTGGGCATGAGCTATTGTCAAAGGTGCTGCCGTTGCTCCAGGGGATCGAAGAGGCAACGGCCGGCGCCTCGGATCAAGCTTCAGCCGTCAAGGGAACGCTCCGCGTGGCGTGCGATGCTGCGTTCGCCCGTCTTGTGTTGGCTCCGGAGTTGGCCCAGTTCCTGAAGGATCACCCCGCACTTCAACTGAAGCTGGAGACCCGCAACGACCTCACAGACCTGGTGAGCGACGGATTCGATCTCGCCATACGGTTCGGACCGCCATCCGTTTCAACCTTGGTCTGCCGAAGGCTGGACAGTCCGCGGATCCTGACTGTGGCCGCGCCATCCTACCTGGACCAACGTGGTCGACCGAGGTCGCCGAAGGATCTGGTCGATGACGGCCATGAATGCATTCTGGCCATCGACCCGGCTACCAGCAGACCTTTCGAGTGGGAGTTCTGGCGTGGTGATGAGAAGGTGAAAGTGGCCGTTAGCGGGAACCTGACGGTCACGGATGCGGGAACCAAACTCGGGGCCTGTCTTGCAGGCTACGGGATCGCTCAGGTAATCGATCTCGGGATCGACGCGCACCTGCGTGCGGGCACGCTAGAGCCGATTCTCACGGACTGGCCGGACGAGACGTTTCCTCTGTACGTCTACTACCCCAGCCGGAACCACGTTCCGGCCAAGGTGAGAGCGTTTATCGACTTTGTCGTCAGCATGATGCCGCGTTCATCGCGAGGGCGCGAGGAGCTGCCGCTCGCTCCTGCTTCGTGACACGCTGCGCCTTTCTGACATTTTTCTCATTTTCGTGTCACGGCTGCGCATCGCTTGATGCACATACTGGCTGCAAGACATGTCACTCGACGGTCGCCTCATTCTGCAGGCCGACGACGGCGCAACGATCGCGATGTCGTACCGCGGCGTTCGCCATGGGCCGGCTTAAGTGATGCAGCGGCTCGAGAAAGGTGAGGTTGTCGATCCCTCGAGCTACTACTTCCGGATCACCCCCATCTTCGAAGCGACGGCCGGTCGATACGAGTGGCTGAACCGCGTCCTCGCTATCGGTACCGGGCATCGGTTCGCAAACGGACCCACGTATAGTGTGTTTGAAGTTCTGTGAATCGAAGTTGACGCGCTAAAACGGACCCCGTCCTTCTTTGATCGGGAGGTGCCCGTTTTTGCGAGACAACGTCGGTCGTGGCTTTAATCCATCCCTGTTTAATGCCCCTCCAGATCTCCCGGCGCTTTCGCCTCGCGCCGGTTCTCGTGTACCCGCGACCGCAGCCGCTCGCGTTTTCCCACCAGTGCAGATTCTCCGGCTTTGACGAGGACACGCATGCCGCGCGAGCCGAAGCGCGTCAGGGCGATGTCCTTTCTGGTCGCGCCCCCATAAAAAAATGAATCTGAATTCACTTTCATTTTTGATGTCGGGCTGCTATAGTTGTCTGCATGGAAGTCGGATAGGTGGGTAGCGCAGACATGGCAATCGAACAAGCGGGGCGTTCTCGCGAAGGCACCAAGCGCAGTAAGACGGAAGCGGCAATCAAGGCGGCGGCCCGCCGCGTGTTGGCGCGAGACGGCTATCACAACGCGAAGATTAGTGACATCGCGGAAGAGGCGGGTAAAGCAATCGGCTCCTTTTACCAGTACTTCCGAAACAAGGAGGAACTGCTTCTGGCGCTTGCAGAGGAATTCCGCATCGCAGTGCAAGACAACATTGGCGCCCCTAGCGGGACAGAACAGGACCCGTTCGACAATTTGCGCGCGGTGGTGCGTGCGTTCTGGCGGGCTTACCGCGAACACGGGGCGGTTGCCGTAGCGGTCTTTCAGGCCGCGATGGTGAACGAGTCATTCGCGGAGATGTGGCGGCAGATTCGCGCACAGGGCATCCGCATCGCCAGCCTTCGCATTCGCCTCGCGCAGCGTCGCGGTTATTGCCAGGGCGTTGATCCGGAAGTTGCAAGCTCGGTGCTTTGCTCGATGGTTGAATTCAGTTGCTACAACTGGGTTGTCGCAAATGGTGACCTGGAGTTGTTGAATCGAAACATTGACGACTCCGAGTTGGTTGAAACGCTAACGAAATTGGTTGTTGGCGCAATTCGATGGCGAGAGGATACGGGTCACTGAACGCGGTCGACATTGAATAGCGGGTGGGGTCGATCGTTGGCGAGTACTTTGCGCAGTGACTCGAACGACGGTCGGATCCGTCTGAAGTGAAAATGTGAGGAAGCGTTTTCGATGTAGTCCCCCATATGTTGGTCGCGTGGGATATTGCACGGAGAACAATAAGGGGTTTGGTGATGATGTAATGATATGGATTCCTTGCTGTATATCTGTGGTGCGATGAAAGTGTGAAGTGGCCTGAAGAACTTGCTGCTCCCATTTCTGGACGATCCCCGGCGATCAAGGCGAGTATGGCGAGTCCGAGGGGTAATCTTTCCGCGCGTCCTCAGCAATTTCTGGAGATTTACGATGTCGTCCGAAGATAACTTTCGTCCCTTCATAGTTGGCCTCGGCGGTACGTCTGCGCCAGGTTCATCTACTGAAAAATCGCTCAGGATCGCGATGGCCGCAGCTGAGAGGGCCGGGGCTGATGTGCAGATGTTTGGGAGTGAAGTGCTTGCGTCATTGCCCCACTATCTCGTGCCGAATGCCGCCGATAATGCATGCGCGGTCGTGCTTTTGCGAGCAATCAGAGCCGCCGATGGAGTGGTCATCGCCAGCCCCGGATACCATGGAACGATTTCCGGACTTCTGAAAAATGCAATTGACTATCTCGAAGAGACGGCCAAAGATGATCGCCCATATCTGGAGGGTATTCCAGTCGGCCTGATCGCAACGGCTTATGGCTGGCAGGCGACAGGTAGTACCTTGGTCACATTGCGGACGATTACTCATGCACTGCGTGGCTGGCCCACGCCGTTTGGAGCCGCGATAAATAGCGCGGGCGGAATCTTTCTGAACGATCAATGTGTCGATTCCAAAGTAGCCGATTCTCTGGAAACGGTCGGCCGGCAAGTCGTGGAGTTCGCGCGGATGAAGAAGCTGGCCGCACTGAAGAGTTCGGACAGACGGAATACAGATTCCGTCGAATATCGCATTGGTTAGCGAAAGAGATACGCTGATGTTCAATTAATAAACGCTGTTGAATATTAATAATATAAATTTTTGACCATTACAAATTCGACTGTGATCTCGTAGACAGATATCGCAGGCGCCCCGATAGCATTGCGGCGAGGCCGGTGATTCTCACCGACGCCGTCCAGCATGGCACTTCAGGAAGCGCACCACGTGCGACGGGACCCGCAGTACGCGCGTCCGATGATTCGCGAGTGGATCCGACCGTCAGTGAGGAGAAGTCAAAGCGGGGTGAACAATTCAGTAAGTGAAATTAGGAGGCCAAAATGCATGCGGCTGGAAGTTCGTTGCGATGGCTCATTGAGAAATGGTTTGGTTTCCCATCTGACGGCACTTATCGACTTACGCGATCACCGCGCGGACATACGTGTGCAGGGCGCTGCGTGTGCTTCGAATCGTTTGGGGCGGGCGATGCAATCAAAATATTCTTTTTCCGTCACGACGATGGGTCATGGAGTGTTTTTCCTCCTGCCTCGAAGAAGCCAACGTTTTCGCTTAATTAGTAAAGCTCGAATGCTTGCCGGAATCAGCAGGGGCCCATGTGTAGGAGGAGACGACTGATGGACATTATCGAACTCGCCATCGCTTCAGGGATGCACATCACGCTGGATGGCCGAATCGGCACGCAGGAATACAGCAGCGTGCATGGCTCGGTGCAGGCACTGCGACGCTTTGCGGAGGCAGTAGTGGTTGCAGTCCCATTTGGCGCCAGGCATCAGGTTGATGCAGGAATGAAGGAGATAGAACGTGAAGACAGATTCGATTGAAACTGCAATTGACGCGATTGCGGCCGGGCGGATGGTCGTCGTAGTGGACGACGAAAACCGCGAGAACGAAGGCGATCTGATTATGGCCGCGCAGGCCGCAACGGCGGCCGACGTTGCCTTCATGGTGCGCTACACGAGTGGCGTGCTTTGCGTATCGCTGCCCGGAGAGCGTTTGGACGCGCTATCGCTTCCGCTGATGGTAGCGACCAATCGCGACTCGATGGGTACGGCATTCACGGTGAGCACGGACTTTCGCATCGGTACGACGACGGGAATATCTGCGGCCGACCGTGCAATCACCGTTAGGGCGCTCGTCGACGAGAGTGTCGACGCTGACGACTTTAACCGGCCTGGGCACGTCTTTCCGTTGCGTGCGGTGCGCGGGGGCGTGTTGCGCCGTCCCGGACACACCGAAGCAGGGGTTGACCTCGCGCGACTCGCAGGGATGGCGCCCGGAGGCTTGCTGGCCGAGGTTGTCAACGACGATGGAACCATGGCGAGGTTGCCGCAATTGATGGCGTTTGCGCGAACACATTCATTGCCCATTATCACGATCAAGGATTTGATTGCGTATCGCCGCAAGCACGAATGCATCGTAGAACGCATGTCGGTCGCGCGTCTGCCCACCAGGTATGGTGTGTTTACAGTGTACGGGTACAGGGAGACGGTCACGGGGCAGGAACACGCGGCACTGGTCATGGGTGAATTGCCGGGAAACGACTCGCCGCTCGTGCGTGTTCATTCGGAATGCCTCACTGGAGAAGTGTTCGGCTCGATCAGATGCGATTGCCGCGCACAACTTGATCTGGCAATGAGCCAGATTGCAGCAGAAGGCCGCGGCGCGATTGTTTATCTCAAGGGACATGAAGGGCGAGGCATCGGACTTACCGAGAAACTGCGGGCCTATGCGTTGCAGGATGAGGGCCTCGATACCGTTGAGGCAAATCTGCAGTTGGGTCTCCAGGTGGATGCGCGAGATTACGCGGTTGGCGCCCAAATTCTCCATGACCAAGGCGTAACGAAGATGCGGCTAATGACGAACAATCCGCGCAAATATGAAGGCATCTCCGGGTTCGGCTTGAGCATCGAGGAGCGCGTGCCGCTCGTCACGGCGCCGAACAGCGAAAACGCTTTCTATTTGAAAACAAAACAAGCCGTGCTCGGACACATGCTGGACTGACGTTTGCGAATGACATGCGCCTGAGTTTGTCATGGTCAGTGAGTTGTCAAACGCTGGACTGGCTAAACGTTGCACTTGACTCTTGAGGTGATCCCCATGGATCTGCGCAGGATTCGATATTTCGTGGCTGTTGCCGAGGAGCTGCACTTCGGTCGTGCGGCTGAAAAGGTCAATGTCGTTCAGTCGGCGGTTAGCCGGCAAATCAAGCTTCTGGAGGAGGAGCTTGATTTCACATTATTCAACCGCATTGGCCAGAAGGTGGGTCTTACCATTCCGGGCGAAATTTTTCTGCCGGAAGCCTATGCAATCCTGCAACGGGCGGACGAGGGACTGGAACGGGTGCGCGCGTGCGCTCGCGGTACGGTCGGCCGCTTGACGATCGGCTTCGTTGACGTCGCGCTCTGGGCGACATTGCCGGCAATCCTGAGTGAATTTCGCAATCAGGCTCCGGAGATTGATCTGCAATTGCGGCAGCTTGACCGCATCGCACAGATCGAAGCGCTGAACTCCTCGGCGATCGATATCGCCATCTTTCCGTCACCTGCGCCACTGGATGCGGATGTATGTACTGAACCTTTCGCTGCAGCCCCCTTCGTCGCCGTACTGCCTAAGCAACACCGCCTCGCCAGCCGCCGTGATATCGCGTTGCGAGAACTGGCGACTGAGCCGTTCGTTCTGTTTCCGACGCGTAAGCGGACCCGGATGCTGGAGATGATTGTCGCGGCCTGCTCGGGAGCGGGGTACATGCCCAGGGTGACACAGGAGGCCGAGCAGCTTCATACCCTGATGTCGTTGGTCAATGCCGGGATCGGTGTGACACTCGCACCGAAATGGGTCGCTGAAAACTTTTCTACCGGCGCATCTTATGCGTACCTGACCGATCCGTTACCCAACTATGAACTGCGGATCGCCTGGCGAAAGGCGGCAACCAGCACCAATGTTGCGATCAATCAGTTTAGACGGATCGTGCAGAGCATGTCACCTGATCTCGAAGCGAGGCCGTTCCAGCAGATTTCCGCGCTGGAGGTGAGTGAAGTCGATTGAGATGCTCAATCAAAGCTGCTGGATTGGATGCGCTCGTCCACGCCGGCAATGAATCGTATGTTTTGTCGGGCAAACGACCGTCTGGGTGGCACGGACCATTGCATGACACCCAGAGCAGTCTGATTCTATTGACCGGGCTGACGAACCGTGAGTGCGTTGTTGACCGAGTTCACACCACTTACACCCCGGGCGACTTCGCCAGCACGCTCGATTTGAGACTGGTCGCTGACCGAGCCGGCCAGCGTGACCGATCCATTTTTCACACGCACGAAGATGGTCGGTGTGTCGACAATCTTCGCCTTGATCAGGGCCACTCGAACCTGTTTCGAAAGCGCGCGATCAGCGGCTCTACTCGACCTGGTTGATTGAGGCGTTGGGGCAGAAGTCTCACTTGTCTGGGCATAGGCCCCTATAGACGCTGACGTGAGAAGGCAAAACACCACAAGCGCAAACTTACATTTCATCAGGATATCTCCTAATAGATATCGGAAGCCTAAACTTCACCGTTTCGCAGCTTTCTCACAACGTTGCCGCGAGTTAGCGCCATTCTTATGGGCATCAGAACATGTGCATGATGCCGATGTAGCTGCCTTGCTGATTGTGTCCTTGCCCAGGCGGCGAATCTTGCGTCTCTACAGGAAACGCTGCATTTGCGCCGTTAAACATTGAAGCAACCACCAGGTAGATAAATGTGCGCTTCGAAAGGTTGTACGTCGCGCCCAAGGCCGCGAGGTTGGCAGTTCCGCCGCCGTGGTTGACATTGGTGTGGTACCACGCCGCCTGTAGCTGAAGTGCCGGATCGAACTGATACGACACGCCAACCCACTCCTGAGCCGCGCGTGTTGCACCAACGGTGTTGGTCGGATCGACGACGGTATTCGAGCCCGAGGAAACCAGTTGCTGGTAGCCCGTGTAGAACTTCCACGCCTGCAGCTGGTACGTGGCACCGGCCATGTACTCTCTCGAATTGCTGTACAGGCCCGAGAAGTTTCCGTTCGCGTCGCGACGCTCGTCGTAGAGTCCGTAACCAGTGAATCCGCCTAGGGAATATTGCACGCTCGCACTGAATGTTCGTGATGCCTTGAAGTTACCGGCGGTATTCCCAAAGCCGTTCTGCACGCGAAACGAAAGACCGTGCATCTCCGGCGAGTTGTACGTCAAAGCGTTCACCGCCTGCCCGGTTCCACGGTACCTGGAGAAGTTCAGCACACTGGTCTGCTGTGCGACAAACGGATCGAGGTACCACTCCGTTGCGTCCGACAACACCATTGCACGGCCAGCCCATAAACTGCCGTAAGTGTCGTTCGAGAGGCCCACGTACGCGTAACGATTCCAGTAAGCATCCCCGATTGTCTGGCCGGTGCCCGCAAGGAACATATTCTCCAGGTTGAAGACTACTTTCGTACCCCCGCCAAGATCTTCTTTGCCGAGAAGACCAAGAAAGCTTGCCCCGTACTGATTGCTTCCAAACCGAAAGAGGTTTTTGCTGCCGTCCGAAGTCGCAACGTGATTCACGAAATCGAGATCAGCAGCCACACGGCCGTAGAGCGTCAGAGAGCTTTGGGCGTGCGCCGCACAGACACCGAGCGAGGTTAGCAATACGCAAACAAGCTTATTTTTCATATTTCGTCTCCTGATGTAGTCATTTAATATGTCTAATTCAATGCTGAACACTGGTCATTCAGATTAAGCAAAAACTCATCGGTGGCGCGTAAGAAGGCGCTTTTATATTAAGAACGTCATGGTTTATATTTCCGTGATGTATATCGGATTCCGAATTGATATTGGAATTGGACAACGAGTGTTGCGCGTGGAGTCCTGAACCGGCAGGCCCCGGCTGACCTATGCAATGCCCTCCAATGTGATGTGGCGCAAGATGAACTACGTTGCTGTCTGAGCGTAAGCGTCAAACTTGGTGGAAACGCCCAGTTTCAGAATCCGATCGGCGTTGCCGTGCGCGATCTTGACCCGATCCGCGGGAGACAGCGGCAGGGAATCAAGGAATCTTCGCGCCGGTGCGTGGGCACTGTACGGATAGTCCACGCTAAACATGATTCTGTCCGCACCGAATGCAGTCAGTGCATTCAGGAAAGGCGATACGTGAAATACACCCGATGTTGTTATGTAGACGTTATCCACGATCGTCTGGCTGACCGGCTTCGCGCCGCGGCTCAAAAGCACGTCATCGGCCCGTCCGAGCATGAAAGGCAGCATTTCTCCCATATGCCCGACAATCACTGTCAAGCCTGGAAATTTCTCGAACGTTCCGGCTAGTGCCAACCTGAGGACGTGAATCGCGGTCTCCGAATGCCAGCTGCGTATTTCGGCGAACGTGACCGCCGATTTCGGGAACGTGACCGATTCGGCGGGGTTGGGCGTTGCGCGGTGTTGATTGTAGATTTTCTTGTTAGTTCTGGTCGAGTTCGGACTCCAGGACGTTGGGTTTTGGGGATGC
>DASVNP010000452.1:0-25537 GCA_036383775.1 Paraburkholderia sp.
CCAGTGACGCAACGCCAGCAGCGCACCAATCACGCTCATCATCGAGCCCGGAATCCATAGCAACAACCCGCCGATTTGCTGATCGCGCATCGGGCTCAGCCACGTGAAGGCGCGCCCGCAAATCGAGTAGATCGGATACAGCTCATGCGGCGGAAAGAAGATAAACGCACCGAGCATGATCTGCGGCGGAATCGCGGCGATCACCACCAGCACGCGCTTGCCGGGCGACAAACGGGCCGGCGGCGCGGGCCGCGGATCGAGCACGAGCCACCAGAACAGCAGGCCGTCGATCACCATGCTCCAGTTCATCACGCGATAGAGCCGCCAGTCGAGCATCGCCACGAAATGGATCGGCGACATCAGCCAGAAGTAGATCAGCCCGACGAACAGCGTGACCGCGACCACAGGGTGCATCACCACGTCGAGCAGCCTGCGCACCACCGGCGTAGCCAGCGCGGGCCGCACGAAGCGCTGCCGCCAGCTGAACGGAATCCCCGCGCGCAATGCCGCGCCCGGATACGACAGCGCGATGAAGAACGGCCCGAGGTGATGCAGCACCAGATGCTGCGCCCGATGCATGAAGAACTCACGCTCGAAGAAATAGTCGAGCCGCGTATGCAACGCGACGTACAACGCCACCAGCCCGAACCAGAAGGAAATGCGCCGCGCGGCCGACACCTTTGCGCGGCGCGCGCCGCGCACGAACAGGCTCGCCGGCACCCGCAAGGCGATCACGACGGTCGGCGAGAATTCCCAGGGATCGAGCCAGTAGAGCAGGTTCATCGCGTCACGTTATTTGGTCTGTGCCGGCGACTTGACGGCGAACGGCGTGTCGAGCGTCTCGCCGTCCGAGAACTTGAGCGTGAGGTGCACGGTATCGCCCGGGGCGACCTTGTGCTTCGCGTCCTCGAGCATCACGTGATAGCCGCCCGGCGCGATCGCGACCTGGCCATGCGCGGGCACGGTGAGCTTGTCGACCATCACCATCTTCTGCGACGAACCGTTCGACACCGTCTGATGCAGCATCGCGTCGCCGTAGTCGTTGCTGGAGATATCGACGAGATCGACTGGCTTGTCGCTCGCGTTCACCAGCGTCACATAGCCGGCGGCGGGCAGATTGTTCGGCAGCCAGCGAACCCACGCGTCTTTCACGCTGATCGCGTTGGGGCCCGCGGCTTGCGCGGAGAGCGCGGTTAGTGCACCGCCGAACGCGAGGGCGAGGGCGCAACTCAGCGCGGCGAACGATTTGATCTTGATCGGCATGTAGGGACTCGGAAATAGCCAGGAATGGTCTTCGATGATGCGGCGCAGGTCTTGTGCGATCGCATCGGGCGTGTCGTGATCGGTGGCCAGCAAGCGGGCATGCCCCTCGCTGTCGAACACGTAGACGGCGGAGCTATGGGTGACTTCGTAGTTGCCGTTGGGGTCGCGCTTTTCCATCTGATAGGCGACGCGATAACGCTTGGCGAGCGACTCGATTTGCCAGTCGGTGCCGGTCAGACCCTCGGCGTGTTGGGCGTCGAAGGCGGTGACGTAGTCGTGCAAGGCCTGCGGCGTGTCGCGTGCGGGATCGACGGTGATGAACAGGATGCGCACCTTCTGCGCGTCGGGGCCGAGTTTGCCCAGCACCTGCATGAGCCGGCCCATCGTTTCAGGGCAGACGTCCGGGCAATGCG
The DNA here is from genome assembly GCA_036383775.1 of Paraburkholderia sp. GTDB lineage: Bacteria > Pseudomonadota > Gammaproteobacteria > Burkholderiales > Burkholderiaceae > Paraburkholderia. Next base: position 1,677 of record DASVNP010000452.1, read on the forward strand.
TATAGCCAAAATAGACGAGCGAGGTGCGGCCCCTGAACGAGTCACCGTGGACCGGGCGGCCGTCGTCGGCGGTCAGCGTGAAATCGAGATCCGGCAGGTGGCCGGTCACGTTCGTCAGCTGCCAGGGTTCCGCGCGATGCGTGCAGGCGGCGAGTGCGGTCAGCGCGCCTAGCATGACCGTCAACGCGAACCGTCGCACGGACTTCGCCCTGCGCGACGAGGCGAGGTGCGCTTGCGAGTACCGGGATGAGAGGGTCGGTAGCAAAGCAGTCGGGAGCAAAGCAGGGGTCAATGACTTGATTGAAAAGCGGCGCTTCAGTGACACGAGGCGAACGACGCCGCCCGATTCGCGTGCGGCGCGCGGGCCGCCATAGTGTGCAAATATGCTCGTGGCGGCAACCATCCGCGTGGCTGCGACTGTATCGCAAAATCGCTGGCCACGCCTCGCGGCGCCCCTGGGCGCGCGGTTTGCGAGGCAATTTGACGCAGGAGGCTGAAAGGCGGCTGAAGCCGGATTGTGTTCCTTTTGAACGCGATTCTCCGCGGTCCCGGCGCGCGAGGCCCGGCCAGGCTTGTGTCCCGCCTTACTTTCTCGAAAAATTGGTGGATGCGCGGTAAGATGCGCACACTTTTCCGGCCGCAGAGGGCTGAAAGGCAAAACTATCCGATGCAAGCACTACCGGCTGTTCTGTCTCCGAGCGAGACGGCATTTTTCTTCGATTTCGACGGCACGCTCGTCGAACTCGCCCCCACGCCGGACGGCGTGCTGGTGCACCCGCGCGTGATCGACCTGCTGACCGAGTTGCGCAGCCTGACCAACGGCGCGGTCGCGGTCGTGTCGGGGCGCGGGATCGACAGCATCGACAGCTTTCTCGGCATGCCGGATATGCCGATTGCCGGCCTGCACGGCGCCGAGCGGCGCGACGCGAACGGCGACACGCAGCGCATCGGCTTTCATGACGAGCGGCTCTTGCGCATGGAGCAGGTGCTCGCGCAGGTGGTCAACGAAAATCCCGGCATGCTGCTCGAAATCAAAGGCGCGGCCGTCGCGCTGCACTACCGCAATGCGCCGGATCGCGAGCCGGTGGCGCGTGAGGCAACCACGCGGCTGGTGGCCGATTACGCCGGCGCCTACGTGCTGCAGCCGGGCAAGATGGTCTATGAAATCAAACCCAAGGACGTCGACAAGGGCCGCGCGCTGCGCGCTTTCCTGGAAGAGCCGCCGTTCGTCGGCCGCAAGCCGGTGTTCGCCGGCGACGACCTGACGGACGAGAAGGGCTTTGCCGTCGTCAACGAGCGCGGCGGCGTGTCGATCAAGGTCGGCGCGGGTGAGACGATGGCGCACACGCGCATCGACTCGGTCTCGGGGCTGCTCGACTGGCTCGCATCGATCGTCGCGGCGGCGCGCGCAGCATGATGGCCGCGCGTCGCTCCACGCCAACAACGCACTGCATCGGGAATCGCGCTTCATGAGCCGACTGATCATCGTATCGAACCGGGTGGCCCCGATCTCGGAGGGCGGCCCGGCGGCGGGCGGTCTGGCGGTCGGCGTGTACGACGCGCTGAAGGAAACCGGCGGCATGTGGTTCGGCTGGAGCGGCGACGTGCTCAGCTCGGGCCAGCCGCAGATCAAGGTCGAGGAGCGCGGCCCGGTGACCTTCGCGACCATCGCGCTGATGCGCCGCGATTACGACCAGTACTACCGTGGTTTTTCGAACGCCACGCTGTGGCCCGCGTTCCACTATCGCTCCGACCTGCTGCAATACGACCGGCATGATTTCGAGGGCTACTGCCGCGTCAACGCGTGGCTCGCGCAGCAACTCGTGCCGCTGCTGCGCGAGGACGACGTGATCTGGGTTCACGACTATCACCTGATCCCGTTCGCACAGGCGCTGCGCGCGGCGGGCGTAAAGAATCGCATCGGTTTTTTCCTGCATATTCCGTTTCCGGCGTCGCAGGTGCTGCTGGCGGTGCCGCCGCATCGCGACCTGGTCGAAGCGTTGTGTTCTTTCGATCTGCTCGGCTTCCAGACCGCACCGGATCTGCGCGCGTTCTGCGATTACATCGTCAATGAAGCAAGCGGCACGGTCGACGCATCGTCGAGCGGCCCGCTGACGATCCACGCGTTCGGCCGTACGCTGCGCGCGGCGGCGTATCCGATCGGTGTCTATCCGGACGAAATCGCCGAACTCGCGAAGGCGGGCGAGCGCGACAAGCCGGTACGCACGATGAAAGCGACGCTGCATTCGCGCAAGCTGATCATGAGCGTGGACCGTCTCGATTATTCGAAGGGACTGGTCGAGCGCTTCCGTGCATTCGAGCGCCTGCTCGAACACGCAGCCGCACAGCGCAACAAGGTGTCGTTCCTGCAGATCGCTCCGCCGACGCGTGCCGACATGCATGCGTATCAGGACATCCGCCTGCAACTCGAAGGCGAGTCAGGGCGGATCAACGGGCGCTTCGCCGAGCTGGACTGGACGCCGATTCTCTACATCCACAAGCAATACGAGCGCTCGGTGCTGGCCGCGCTGTTCCGCACCGCGCATGTCGGCTACGTCACACCGCTGCGCGACGGGATGAACCTCGTCGCCAAGGAGTACGTCTCGGCGCAGGACCCGGAGAATCCCGGCGTACTGGTGCTGTCGCGCTTTGCCGGTGCCGCGCAGGAACTGGACGGCGCGCTGATCGTCAATCCGGTCGATATCGACGGCATGGCCGAGGCGCTCGGCAAGGCGCTGGCGATGCCGCTCGCGGAGCGCCAGGCGCGCCATCGCGACATGATGGTTCAGTTGCGCGAGAACAATGTGTCGGTGTGGCGCGATAACTTCATGCGCGATCTGCAGGGCGTTGCCGCGGCAAAGAGCACGCGAGGCGCGAAGGGCAGAGCGGTATCAGCAAAGCGGGCGGTGCGCGCAACGCAAGCGGGGTAGGCGGCGTTTGGCCTGCATTGCATCACGCGTGAAGCACGCGTGAAAGTCAGCGATAAAAAAAGCCGCTCGAAAAAGCGGCTTTTTTATTGGCGGAGGTGCCGCGCGGTGTCGAGCGCGCGGCGAGTGGCTCAGGCCACGTGCTGTTCGTCGACCTTCTTGCCGCCGATATGCAGCGTCGTGCCCTTGCCATACTGCTTCGCGAGCAGATCGCGATACAGGCCGGGGCGCTGGCGCAGTTCTTCCGGACTGCCGTCGTCGATCACCTTGCCCGCGCTCATCACGATGATCCGGTCGAAGTTGTTCAGCGTCGACAGCCGGTGCGCGATCGCGACCACGGTGCGGCCGACCATCAGCCGGTCGAGCGCCTTCTGGATGGCTTCTTCCGACGCGCTGTCGAGCGCGGAGGTGGCTTCGTCTAGCAGCAGGATCGGCGCGTTCTTCAGGATTGCGCGTGCAATCGCGATCCGCTGGCGCTGGCCGCCGGACAGCTTCACGCCGCGGTCGCCGACAATGGTGTCGTAGCCTTCCGGCATGGCCTCGATGAAGTCCGCGCAACGCGCCTCACGCGCGGCCGCGAGCACTTCGTCACGGCTCGCTTCAGGGCGGCCGTAAGCGATGTTCTCGTACACCGTGCGATGGAACAGCGAGATGTCCTGCGGCACCAGCGCGATGGTGTGGCGCAGGCTGTCCTGCGTGATCGTGGCGATGTCCTGGCCGTCGATTTTGATCGCGCCGCCTTGCGTTTCGTAGAAGCGCTGCAGCAGCGCCAGCACGGTGGACTTGCCGGCGCCCGACTTGCCGATCAGGCCGACACGCTGGCCGGGTTTGATCTGCAGATCGAAGTGATCGAGAATCGCGCGGCGGCGCGGGTAGGCGAACGTCACGCCTTCGAAAGCGACGCCGCCGCCCTGCGGCACGAGCTCGGTGGCGTTGTCGCGATCCGGCATGCCATGCGGCTCGAGCAGCGTGCGCACGGCTTCGGCGAGACGCGCCACGTGCTGCGTGACATCGACGAGCGCCACGGCCAGGTCGCGCGTGCCGTGCAGAATCGTAAAGCCGAGCGAGCTGACGAGCACGATGTCGCCCGAGGTCGCCTTGCCTTGATCCCACAGCCACAGCGCCCAGCCCAGCAGGCCCGCTGACAGCAGCGCGGTGATCACCGCGTGCAGCAGGCGCAGCTTTTCCAGATATAGCAGGCTTTGCTGGCGCGCGTCCATCTCGGCCCGGACTGTTGCGCCAAAACGCTGCTGCTCGCGAAACGTCATGCCGAAGGCGCGCACGAGCCCCATGTTGCTGATCACGTCGACCAGCTCGCCGTCTACCGAAGCCGCCCTGGTGGCGAAATGGTGATGGCGCGCCGAGCCGCGCCCGGCCAGCTTGTACAGCACGACCGACAGGACCGCCGAACACGTCATCAGGCCGCAGGCCATCAGCGGATTCACCGAGATGATCATGACGATCGCGCCAAGCACCGCGATGCACGGCGGCAGCACGTTCCACGCGGTGGTGTTTTCCGCCGTGTAGACCGCGTTCGAGGTGGCCGTGATCCGGCTGGCGAGCATGCCAGGCTGCTTTTCGGAGTAGTAGGTCGGCGAATGCCCGCTCAGGTACTGGAAGAGGTCGCGCCGCAGGTCGCCGGTCACGGCGACGAACGTATGCGCGGCGACCCAGCCGCCGACCCGCCACAACAGGTTGTCGGCGGCGATCAGGCCGACGAGGATGGCAAATGCCCCCCACAGCGGGCCGGGGTGATGCCGGCCTTCACCAAGAACGTCGATCAGATGTTTGATCGCGTATTGCGAAGCGAGCGCACAGCCCACGGCCGCAAACACGCTGCACAGGACGGTCGCATGCGCGAGCGGATGGCGGCGGATAAAGCGGAAAAGAAACGCAAGAGGCCGGTGCGCATAGCTCGCGAGCTTTGCGTTCTGGGCATTACGCTGGGCGATGGTTAAGTGTTCCAATTGATCGTGAGGTCAGTGTGTTTCGGGTTGTGCACGCAAAGCGTGGGCCACACAGAAAAAGACTTCGCCGCGAAGCCCATGCTTCGCATTGTAAACATGCAAAAGCGATTGCGCCCTGTGTATCCGGGCCTTGACGCGACTGATTTCGCGATGGATATCCGCGACCTGCTCCTGCTCGACCCGTCAACGGGGCAGCGGTTCACACAGGTTGCGGAAAATTTCGAGATATAATTACAAATTGCATTCAATTCAATGCGGTATTTTTTACCGATTACCGGCATGATTGACGCCAATGCTGATGACACCCCGCTGCCGGGCGATGTCGTCAGCCAGTAGCCACTCTAGAACTGTCTTACAAAACAAGGGTTTGCAAAGTGTTTCGGCTTTGTAACAACGTAAAGACTTTGAAATGTCGTGGTGCGGTAAGAATGCCAGCATTGATAATTCATGCTCTGTAGGCCCGCCGAATTTTCTGACAGTTTGTCAACGTTGGCGCCGCGTGTGCGTTTACTGGCACATGCGCAGACGGTGACCCACTGATCTGGGCTCACTACCCAAGCGATCCATCGCAGGATTTCTCGAAAGAATCAGGCCCGTGCCGGCAAGTCCGGTCAGACTGCCCTGGCGAGCAAGCGAGTCGCTTTTACCCAATGCCGTATCTTTGCCTGATTTTTTACTAGGAGTTCTTCATTATGCGAATCGCTCAAATCGCTCCGTTGCACGAGGCGGTTCCGCCCAAGCTGTATGGCGGTACGGAACGAGTGGTGTCCTATCTGACTGAAGCGCTGGTCGAGCAGGGCCACGACGTTACGCTTTTTGCAAGCGGCGATTCGCAAACCTCCGCGAAGCTCGAAGCTTTCTGGCCGCAGGCGCTGCGTCTCGACCCGACGATCCGCGACGTGATGGCGCCGCACATGCTGTTGCTCGAAGAAGTGCGCCGCCGCGCGGACGAGTTCGACGTGCTGCATTTCCACATCGACTACTACCCGTTCTCGCTGTTCGCCCGCCAGCCGGTGCCGTTCCTGACCACGCTGCACGGCCGTCTCGATCTGCCGGAACTGCAGCCGATCTTCAACACGTTCAACGACGTGCCGGTCGTGTCGATCTCGGACAACCAGCGCATTCCGCTGCCCCAGGCGAACTGGCTGCAAACCGTCTATCACGGTCTGCCGGAAAACGTGCTCACGCCGATCCCCGACGTCGAACCGGGCTACCTCGCATTCCTCGGCCGCGTCTCGCCGGAGAAGGGCCTTGACCGCGCGATCCGCATCGCCGGCCAGGCAGGCATGAAGCTCAAGGTCGCCGCCAAGATCGACAAGGCCGACCGTGCCTATTACGAAGAAGTGATCAAGCCGCTGATGGCGCTGCCGCACGTCGAGTACATCGGCGAAATCGGCGAAGCCGAAAAGCGTGAGTTCCTTGGCAACGCGCATGCACTGGTGTTCCCGATCGACTGGCCGGAGCCCTTCGGTCTGGTGATGATCGAAGCGATGGCATGCGGCACGCCGGTGATCGCGTTCAACCGCGGTTCGGTGCCGGAAGTGATTGAAAACGGCGTGTCGGGTTTTGTCGTCGAAGACGAAATCAGCGCGGTCGCTGCGCTCAAGCGCCTGCATACGCTGCCGCGCGCCAACGTGCGCAAGGCGTTCGAGTCGCGTTTCTCGTCGAAGGTGATGGCGCGGAATTACGTCGCGACCTACGAAGAGCTGCTGCGTCAGAAGCACCGTACCGTGCTGCGCGAAGTCAACGCCGGCTAATACGCGGCGCGTAACAGTAGTCCGGCCGGCCGCGCTCTTCCGGGCGCCCGGCAGCCGCAAGCAACGCCCCGTGGGCTCATCGCCCACGGGGCGTTGTTGCATGCACGCCGCGTTTTTACATGCGAGTGGGTAAAAGTGAGGGTTTCGGGTCGGTAAGAATGAGCCGCTCTCCGTAATATCCCTATAATGGCCGTGCCGCAAATTTGGCTGCGGCGCCGCCGACGACAGGAGGATGCCTTGGCGAGAACGAAAGAGACGCGTGCGAACGCGGCGCCCGGCGCCGGAACGATTTTCGCGTTGCGCGCCATCGGTCTCGTGCTCCTCGCCCGCTGGCTTTTTTCGATGGCGCAGATGGACCTGGGCGCCTCGCTGCAGGCCATGGTGTCCTCGCCGTGGGCGTGCATCAACCTCGTATTCCTGTTTCTGCTGATCTTCCTGCCGGGCGCGCGCGCCGTGGCCGAGCGTCCGTTTCATCCGCTGCCGCAATGGCTGCGGCAGGCGCTGCGCCTGTTTGCTTTCCTTGGATTCCTGTTTGCAGTCTGGTCGGTCGGCGCGTTTGCGGCGAGCGCCGGCTGGCGGCGTGCCGTGCAAGCGGTGGCGGCTACCAATGGCTGGCTTGTGGCCGCGCCGGCGCTCTACGCAGCCGTGCTGTGGATCTGCCGGCCGCGCGCGTTGTGGCGGACCAATATCGCCGCGCGCCGCTTTGCGATCGGCCGCTATGCGGTCGCGCTCGATCCGGCTACGCGCACGGTCATCGTGTGGGCCGAGCGTCGCAAGGTGGGGCAGTACGATGCGCGCGAACTGTCCGTGCGCTGGGCGGCGGGACAAGACCGGCCCTCGACGCCGACGCCGACACCCGCGATGGCCATCGGTGCGATGGGTGAGTTGCAGGGGACCGGAAGCGGGCCGCGCGGAGCAGCCGGCGCGCCGTCGCTGGCGCGTGGCACCTTTGGCCGTCGTCCGAAAATCGAATTGTTGTGGGATTCGCCGGCGGCGGCCGGTCACAACCGGCAAACCGTGTTTCGCGTTGCGCTGTCGAACGAGGGCGACCGGGTTGCGGCCCGCGCACTCGACACATCCCTGCAGCAGGTCTGAATCCGCACGATTTGTGCAGTCGGCCGCATCACGTGACAGAACCAGACGGTGTAAATTGAGCCGTAGCTGATAATGAAGTCATGGCGCCCGATGCTCCGGCATGGGCGAGTAAAACATACAACGATCGTATCGCGTCTTTTGCAGGAGTCGCCATGCTGGTTCGCTGGTTGCTTGCCGCCATTCATCTGCTCGCTTATGGTTTCGCGCTTGCGTCGATTCTCCGGCGCACATGGGCGCTGCGCCGCGCCTCCGTGCCGGCTGCGTTGCGATCGGTATTTCGAGCGGACAGCAGGTGGGGCCTCTCGGGGCTGGTGCTGGTCGTGACCGGATTGATGCGTGCTTTCGGCGGTTTCGAAAAGGGCGCCGACTACTACCTCCACGAGCCGCTCTTTCACCTCAAGATGACGCTGCTGGTGGCGATTCTCATCCTCGAAATCCCGTCCATGCTCGCGCTGATGCGTTGGCGCGCCTCCATCAGAAAAGGCGCGCCGCCGGATCTGCGCAAGGCTCGCTCCTATGCGCGTTACAGCGTCATCCAGACGATCCTGCTGGTGCTGATGGTGCTCGCGGCCACCGGCATGGCCCGAGGTGTCGGGCTGCCTGCCGGTGTCGTGTAGGTTAGTTACTTCCCAACCAGCAAACTGGAATCGTCGGTCCGGTTTGCGTTCAGCCGCGAAGCCGGGGTCGTGAACTCCGGCTCGCCCAGTCCCTTGATCAGCTCCAGGGCCTGACGTTCGAACAACCGCCGGTACAGGCCGTTTTCGAGTCCGATCAGCGCTTCGTGGCTGCCTTCCTCGATCACCTTGCCCTTGTCCAGCACCAGCAGCCGGTCCAGCGCGCGCACGGTGGACAGACGGTGCGCGACGACCAGCGTGGTACGGCCCATCATCAGCCGCTCCATGGCCTGCTGGATCAGAACTTCGCTTTCGCTGTCGAGGCTCGACGTCGCTTCGTCCAGAATCAGGATCGGCGCGTCGGCGAGAAATGCTCGCGCGATCGCGACCCGCTGACGCTCACCGCCCGACAGCTTGACGCCGCGCTCACCGACCAGCGTGTCGTAGCCATTGGGCAGGTCGGCGATAAAGTCGTGCGCGCTCGCGAGCCGCGCGGCACGCTCGATCTCGGCACGGCTCGCACCGGGCCGCGCATACGCGATGTTCTCGGCCAGCGAGCGGTGAAACAGCACCGGCTCCTGCTGGACGATTGCAATCTGGCTGCGCAGCGACGCCTGCCGTACCTGAGCGATGTCCTGACCATCGATCGTGATCCGTCCGCCCGAAATGTCGTAGAGGCGCTGGATCAGCTTGATGAAGGTCGTCTTTCCCGAGCCCGAATGCCCGACCAGCCCGACGCGCTCACCCGGCGCGATGCGCACGGAGAAGTTGTCGTAGAGCGGCTTGCCGGTCGCTCCATAGTGGAAGGTGACGTGCTCGAAGCGGATCTCGCCCGGGCCGATCGCGATCGGACCCGCGCCAGGGTGGTCCTCGATACCGAGCGGCTGGCTTTGCAGCGACACCAGTTCTTCCATATCGTTGACCGAACGCTGCAGATTGCGGATGTGCATGCCAACCTCGCGCAGGTAGCCTTGCAACATGAAGAACATGGTCAGCGCGAACGTGATGTCGCCGACACCCGCTTCGCCGCGCGCCCACAGCAGTAGCGCGGTGCCGAGAATGGCGGCCTGGATCGCGACCAGCATGCCGCCCTGGACGCCGCCGTTGACCGTGCCACGCATCCACGTACGGCGCGTGCGATGACGCCACTTGCTGATCACACGTGCCAGCAGGGCTTCCTCGCGTATTTCCGCGCCGAATGCTTTCACCACGCCATTGCAACTGACCGCGTCGGCGAGCGCGCCGCCCATGCGCGTGTCCCATGCGTTCGCGAGGCGCGCGGCCGGGGCCACGAAGCCGAGCGACATGGCCACGGTCACCGCGATATACAGCACCGAGCCGATCCCGACGACCGCGCCCATCATCGGCCAGCGCCAGCCGAGCAGCGTGGTCGCCCCAACCAGCATCACCAGCGACGGGAACAGCGCGATCAGCAGCGTATCGTTGAGCAGGTCGAGCGCCCACATGCCGCGCGTGATCTTGCGCACGGTGGAGCCGGCGAAGCTGTTGGCGTGCCAGTCGGTCGAAAAGCGCTGCACCCGATGAAAAGCGTTGGCGGCGATTTCGCTCATCATCTTGAGCGTGAGCCGGATGATGTTGAAATACACGCCCTGGCGCAGCAGCGTCGCGCCGAGGCCGAGCGCGGCCAGCACGCAAAAGGCCGTGAGCGCCGCGTGCCAGGCGGCGGCATGGCTGGCCGGGCCGGAAGCGATGGCGTCCACGAGATGGCCCGCGAACATCGGCGTGAGCACGTCGGCCACGGCCGCGAGCAGCACCAGCGCGGCAATGACGAGGATGCGCCACGGTTGCTGTGCCCAGTGCCGGAAGGTAAAGCCCAGGACATCCTTGAAGGCCTGTCCACGAAAGTCGAGTTTTTTTCTGGTCATTTGCCACGACCTGGTGGCGCCTGCGCGCACCGAGGTTCCAGTCAGAAGCGAAAGGACGAGACAGTCGAAGCGCACCGGCATGCACCGGCAATGAAACTACGGACTGTCTGGAAATTGCGCGGAATGCCCGTTCAGGCGATGCCGCATGAGCGACGCAAGCGACGAATCGGCGACCTCAATGCTGTGAAAGCGGTCGTGATTTCGATCGTGAAAGCGGTCGCGCGACTATGCCGAGGGCGGCGATACGCATTGCAAACATGTGGCGCCTCCCTGTAGTCGAATGAGGTGGAGAAAATGGACGGGGCGAGTGCCCGAAAACCGACTATATCAGCAGTATTTGGCGCCTGCAAAGATACGAAGTTTCGGATTTGACGAGCGACGGCTGCTGATACCGGGCCCGGAAAATAGAAAAGGGCTTACGCATTTCTGCATAAGCCCTTTTGTCTTCGGTGATCGACACACCAAAATTCTGGTGGGTAGTACTGGGATCGAACCAGTGACCCCTGCCGTGTGAAGGCAGTGCTCTACCGCTGAGCTAACCACCCGAAGAGAGCTGAATTATGTCAGGGATTTTCGCACCCGTCTAGTACTTTTTAAGTAGTTTGCTCATCCGCGGCGGCCGCGGGGTCGAGGCGCCACACGCTCGTCCCCTTGATCGCCTTGTCGAGGCCGTCGAGCACCGCCTCGTGCGCGGCGAGTTCGTCGTCGCTAGCGGCGAGCACGACCAGATCGAGCGAGCCGATCGCCACGCGTGGTGCGTGCGCATCGCCGCTCGCATGCGATTCACCCAGCATGTCGATGACGAGGCTTTCCTGGCCGCGCGTCATTGCCAGATACACTTCGGCGAGCAGTTCCGAATCGAGCAGAGCGCCGTGCAGCGTGCGGTGCGCGTTGCTGATGCCGAAGCGGTCGCACAGCGCGTCGAGTGAGTTGCGCTTGCCCGGGAACATCTGCTTGGCGCGCGCCAGCGTGTCGATGATCTCGCCGCAGTAGGTCTTCACCGGCGGCAGGCCCAGCAGGGCGAACTCGGCGTCGAGAAAGCCGATGTCGAACGGTGCGTTGTGGATGATCAGGTCCGCGCCCTGGATAAAGTCGCGGAACTGGTCGGCGATCTCGCCGAACTTTGGCTTGTCGCTCAGGAATTCGGTCGTCAGGCCGTGAACCGCCAATGCCCCCGGATCGCTGTCGCGCTCCGGGTTGATATAGAAGTGCAGGTTGTTGCCGGTGAGCCGGCGATTCACCAGCTCGACACAGCCGAGTTCGAGAATCCGGTCGCCGGTGCGGGCATTCAGCCCGGTGGTTTCGGTATCGAGGATGAGTTGACGCATGTCGGATTAGCCTGCTTCAGAAAATTGCTGCGGAAAACAAGGGGTGCGGGAAGGGCGTGCGCGAGCTTCCCGGCGCGAGCCTCGCGACGGGACTTACGTCTGGTCTTACGTCTGCGCGAGCGACGCGACGCCGCGATTGGCCAGCTGATCGGCCCGCTCGTTTTCCGGGTGGCCGCTATGCCCGCGCACCCAGCGCCATTCGATTTCGTGTTGCGTGACGAGCGCGTCGAGCCGCTTCCACAAATCGGCGTTTTTCACCGGCTGCTTCGCAGCGGTGATCCAGCCTTTTTTCTTCCAGCCGTGAATCCACTCGCTGATGCCTTTCTGCACGTATTGCGAGTCGGTGTGCACGACCGCCTTGCAGGGGCGCTTCAATGCTTCGAGCGCGGCGATCACGCCCATCAGTTCCATGCGGTTGTTGGTGGTGTTGGCTTCACCGCCGAACAGTTCTTTTTCCTGGTCGCCGAAGCGCAGCAGCGCGCCCCAGCCGCCCGGGCCCGGGTTGCCCTTGCAGGCGCCGTCGGTATAAATGTCGATGAGATCGGAAGTCATTGAGTCGGGTTGCGTGTATTCGGTGTGGCGGCGGGCGAGAGGCCCGCAGCGAGGACGGGTTTCTTTACTTTCAGCTGGCCGACGAGGCGCATGCCGCGCACGCGCTTGATCGCCTTGACCATGTAGGTGGCGCCAAAAATCGGCCACCAGCGGTCGCCGGCGGCTTCCATGAAGCCATAGCGCGACAGCCATTGTTCGCTGCCAAGCGGCGGACGATAGCAGCCGAAGCGCCCGCGTTCAAGGTCGAAGCCCAGCAGTTTGATCCAGTCTTTCAGGCGCGTGAAGGCGATCAGGTCGACCGACTCGGGCACGAACGGGCGGCCGGTCATCTTGCCGACCGATTGCCGCGCGCCCCATAGCGACAGCGAGTTGAAGCCGAGAATGATGAGCTGGCCCTCGGGCATCAGCACGCGCTCGGCTTCGCGCAGCAGCCGGTGCGGATCGCTCGTGAACTCCAGCGTGTGAGGCATCACGATCAGATCGACGCTCTGCGCTTCGAACGGCAGGTCGAGCAGATCGCACCAGACCGTGCTGCGTCCGGCCGGCGCGGGCAATCCTGCGAGCGTGCCTTGATCTGCGGCATGACTCGCGCCACGGCCCGCGCCGTTGCCGTGCCTGTTGCCGGCTTGCCCCGGGCCGCGCGGAAACGCGTAGGGCGCACTGGCTCCGCTTGCGGCGTCGAGCACGAGGCCGCGGCACGGCATGCGGTTTTCGCGCAAGGCGTCGAGCTGCGGCAGGCCGAGTTGCAGGGCATGGTAGCCGAACACGTCCGACACCACGCGGTCGAGCTGGGTCTGTTCCCAGTCGAGCACGTAGCGGCCAGGCGGTGAGTCGGTCCAGGCGGGCCAGTCTATAATCGATCGATCAGTCATATCAAAGAATGCGTCGCTTATGAATGCGCTCGAGTACGTACCGGTCCCGGCGTTTGATGACAATTACATCTGGGTCGTTTCCGACGGACACCACGCGGTAGTCGTCGATCCGGGTGAGGCCGCGCCGGTTCAGGCCTATCTGGCGAAACGTGGTTGGCGGCTGAGCGCTATTTTACTCACGCACCATCATCAAGACCACGTCGGCGGGGTGGCCGATCTGCTGAATGGCCAGGCCGTGCCCGTGTACGGCCCCGCCGGAGAAGCGATCGAGCGCCTCACGCACCGTCTGAAAAATGGCGATCACGTGTCGATTGCGGTGCCCGCGCTCGAATTCAGCGTGCTCGAGGTGCCCGGTCACACGAGCGGCCACATCGCCTATTTTCAGGCGGCCGACCCGCGCGGCGTGCCGCACGTGTTTTGCGGCGACACGCTGTTCGCCTGCGGGTGCGGCCGGCTGTTCGAAGGCACGCCGCGGCAAATGCTCGAATCGCTGGATTCGCTCGCCGCGCTGCCCGGCACAACTGAGGTTCATTGCGCACACGAATACACGCTGTCGAATATCCGTTTCGCGCTCGCCTGCGAGCCGGGCAACGCCGAACTGCAAGCCTGGCGCGACAAGGCCAGTGACATGCGCGCGCGCGGCGTGCCGACGCTGCCGACCACCATCGCCCACGAGCGCGTTGTGAATCCATTCTTGCGTGCCGGCGAGCCGGCGGTTCAGGCGAGCTTGCAGGACCAGTTGCACGAAAAAGTGTCCGATCGTTTGACCGCCTTTACATTGATGCGGGAATGGAAAAACCGCTTCCGTTGACCCGATTCCGATCAGGGTATTCCTCACGCGATGAATCGGAAAAATTCGCCAAGCCTAAGATTTGCTTGATTTTTTCGTAATATTCCGATTGACGTAAACCTTGCTGTTTCGTACTATCGGCTGCAAATTCCAGCCCTTGTGGAAGCCGAGACGTTCATGAGATTTATCTTTAGTGCGTTGTTGGTCCTGACGCTCGCCGCCTGCGCGAGTCAGGGACCGGCGACGAATAGCCCGACCACTGCAACAAACCCCGCCAGCCAGCAAGCCGTAGCCGACGCACTTCGCAAGACAGCCACCGCCAAAGAGACGATCAACGTCGACCAGGGCTCCGTCACGCAGCTGACGAGCGCCGACGCCGATCTGTGGGGCCGTATTCGCCGTGGTTTCCAGATTCCGGACCTGCAAACCGACCTCGTCGACATGCAGGTCAACTGGTATGCGCAGCGTCCTGATTACGTGCAGCGCATGACCGAGCGCTCGCAGAAGTACCTGTACCACATCGTCGAGGAGCTCGAGGCGCGCCATATGCCGACCGAGCTCGCGTTGCTGCCGTTCATCGAATCGGCGTATAGCCCGCAGGCTTTGTCGGTGGCGAAGGCGGCCGGCATGTGGCAGTTCATGCCGGGCACCGGCCGCACCTATAACCTCAAGCAGAACATGTGGCAGGACGAGCGCCGCGACGTGCTGGCCTCGACCAGCGCCGCGCTTGACTATCTGTCGCGCCTGCATGACATGTTCGGCGACTGGCAACTCGCGCTGGCGGCGTACAACTGGGGCGAGGGCAACGTGCAGCGCGCGATCGCGCGCAACGAGGCGGCGGGTCTGCCGACCGACTACCTCAGCCTGCGCATGCCGAACGAGACGCGCAACTACGTGCCGAAGCTGCAGGCGGTGAAGAACATCGTGATGAACCCGCAAATGTACGGGCTCACGCTGCCGTCCATTCCGAACCACCCGTATTTCGTGACGGTGACCACCTCGCACGACATCGACGTGGATATGGCCGCCAAGCTGGCGAATCTGTCCACGGACGAATTCCGCTCGCTGAACCCGTCGTTCAGGAAGCCGGTGATTCTCGGCGCCACGCAGCCGCAGATCCTGCTGCCGTTCGACAACGCCAGTGCGTTCGAACGCAATCTGAAGACGTACTCCGGTTCGCTGTCGTCGTGGACCACCTACACGGTCGACCAGCGCGCGACGCCGGCGGCGATCGCCCAAAAGATCGGGGTCGACGCCGACACGCTGATGGAAGTGAACAAGATTCCGGTCGGCATGCGCCTGAAACCCGGCTCCACGATCGTGGTGCCGCGCGCCTCGGACGACGACGAAGACATCAGCGCCGACGTCGCCGAAAGCGCCGTGCTGGCCATGGAGCCCGATGTTCCCGACACGCGCAAGATGCTTATCCGCGTGCGCCGCAACCAGTCCATGGCGGCCATCGCCGTGCGTTACGGCGTCTCCGTCGGCCAGCTAAAGGCATGGAATCATACGCATCGCGACAGCGTCTCGCGCGGTCAGGTGGTCGTGCTGCACGTCCCGGTGGGCAAAGCCATGCCGAGCGAGCCGGGTCCCGAACGCATCGCGACCGACGTGCAAGGCGGCGGTGTCGAGAAGATCGGCACCCGCGTCGCAGACACGCAGGGCGATTCGCGCTACGATAAGAAAAAGGGGCGTGGACGGTCCGCCGTGGTGAAAGTGTCCGAGCCGGCAGGCAAAGTCAGCAAGCCGACGGCATCCAGCGCCAGCAAGGGCAAGGTGGCCAAGGTGTCGGCTTCCACGTCCAGCAAGTCGTCGAAGGCTGCGGCAGAGAGCCGCCCGAAGACCGCGGCCAACGCGAAGAAGGGTAAGTAGACCAATAGCGGCTCCCACGGTAGTGACCACATGCGTTGCGGGGGCAGCGCATGAAATGCGCTCCGATCACGCACCGTGTTTCTCTAACGCCGTCACCTGGGGTGACGGCGTTTTTCATTTGTCCGGCGGCTTGCAAGCCAGGCGCGGCAAGGCTTTGATGGGTTTCGGAGCGCGTTTCCCAACGCCCGTTCGCTATCTCGGATTTGGAGGGAGGGGCACTTTCGGGCTATAATTCCAAGGTTTGAGCTTATCAACCCGCACCCTAGCGCCTACCTCTCCCATACCGTTCATCCGCCGCGCGCCACAGGCGTAGCAAGAAGGGCCCCGCACCCAGCCGATCCGTCCACACAATGGACCCATCGCGCACCTTGCAACGTCAACGGCAGTTCGCGAGCGAGTCTGCGCGCGCATCCCGTGATGTGCTTCGCTGCGGCTCGTAGTCGGATAGGCAGGTCGGCAACAGGGTGTTCCCCCAAGGAGTCTCCCGTGTTGCCGTCATTTTCTCCCGCTCTGCTCGCGCTCGCCGACGGCACGGTCTTTCGTGGTTACTCGATCGGCGCCCCCGGGCATACCATCGGCGAAGTCGTGTTCAACACCGCTATCACCGGCTATCAGGAAATCCTGACTGACCCGAGCTACGCGCGCCAGATCGTGACCCTCACGTATCCGCATATCGGTAACGTCGGCGTGAACGCCGAAGACGTCGAAGCTACGAAAGTCCATGCCGCCGGCCTGATCATTCGCGATCTGCCGGTTCTCGCGTCGAATTTCCGCATGGAGCGCACCCTTTCGCAATACCTGCAGGACGAAGGCGTGGTCGCCATCGCCGGTCTCGACACCCGCATGCTGACCCGCGTTCTGCGCGACAAGGGCGCGCAGAACGGCGCGATCCTGGCCGGTTCGGACGACGAAGCCCGCGCCATCGAACTCGCACGCTCGTTCCCGGGCCTCGCGGGCATGGACCTCGCGAAGGTCGTGTCGACGAAGGAAACCTACGAGTGGACCCAGACCGAGTGGCGTCTGGGCAGTGGCTACGGCACGCAGAATGCGCCGAAGTACCGCGTGGTGGCGTTCGACTACGGCGTCAAGAACAACATTCTGCGTATGCTGGCCGAGCGTGGCTGCCACGTCACCGTTCTGCCGGCGCAAGCCAGCGCCGCTGACGCGCTCGCCCTGAATCCGGACGGCGTTTTCCTGTCGAACGGCCCCGGCGATCCGGAACCGTGCGACTACGCGATTCGCGCCACGAAAGAACTGATCGAGCGCGGCATCCCGACGTTCGGCATCTGCCTCGGCCATCAGATCATGGGTCTCGCCGTTGGCGCGAAGACCATGAAGATGAAGACGGGCCACCACGGCGCGAACCATCCGGTGAAAGATCTGGACGACGGCCGCGTGGTGATCACGTCGCAGAATCACGGTTTCGCGGTCGATGCCGACACGCTGCCCGCCAACGCCCGCGCCACGCACGTCTCGCTGTTCGACGGCACGCTGCAGGGCTTCGCGCTGACCGACAAGCCGGCATTCTGCTTCCAGGGCCACCCGGAAGCGTCGCCGGGTCCGCACGACATCGCCTATCTGTTCGATCGCTTCACGGCGTTGATGGACACGAAGAAGGGCGGCAAGGCGGCAGCGGCTTAAGCTGAAGCGGCTCGGCTGCGGGCTTGCCAGAAGAAGCCTGCAGCGCGCACAACGCGCGCCAGGTGCATGAGGCACACGCAACGCGAGCCGCAAGAAACCAGCGCAAAGCAGCGCACAGCAAAGCGCGCGCAACGCAACACCGGCGCGCGCCGACGGAAAGAATTTAGGAATACATTAGCGAGAGCGTTATGCCCAAGCGGACAGACATCAAGAGCATCCTCATTATCGGCGCGGGTCCGATCATCATCGGCCAGGCGTGCGAGTTCGATTACTCGGGCGCGCAGGCATGCAAGGCGCTGCGTGAGGAAGGCTACAAGGTCATTCTCGTCAACAGCAATCCGGCGACGATCATGACCGACCCGAACACGGCCGACGTGACCTACATCGAGCCGATCACGTGGGAAGTGGTCGAGCGCATCATCGCGAAGGAGCGCCCGGACGCGATCCTGCCGACCATGGGCGGCCAGACCGCGCTGAATTGCGCGCTCGACCTGCACGCGCACGGCGTACTGGAGAAGTACAAGGTCGAGCTGATCGGCGCGTCGCCGGAAGCCATCGACAAGGCGGAAGACAGTCAGAAGTTCAAGGACGCGATGACCAAGATCGGTCTCGGTTCGGCCAAGTCGGGCACCGCGCATTTCATGGAAGAAGCGCTGGCCGTGCAAGCGGACATCGCCGCGCAAACCGGCAGCGGCGGCTATCCGGTCGTGATCCGTCCGTCCTTCACGCTGGGCGGTTCGGGCGGCGGTATCGCGTACAACCGCGACGAATTCGAAGAGATCTGCAAGCGCGGCCTCGATCTGTCGCCCACGCGCGAACTGCTGATCGAAGAGTCGCTGCTCGGCTGGAAAGAGTACGAGATGGAAGTGGTCCGCGACAAGAAGGACAACTGCATCATCGTCTGCTCGATCGAAAACCTGGACCCGATGGGCATCCACACCGGCGACTCGATTACCGTCGCGCCGGCGCAAACGCTCACCGACAAGGAATATCAGGTCCTGCGCAATGCCTCGCTCGCGGTGTTGCGCGAGATCGGCGTCGATACCGGCGGCTCGAACGTGCAGTTCTCGATCAACCCGAAAGACGGCCGGATGATCGTGATCGAAATGAATCCGCGCGTGTCGCGCTCGTCGGCATTGGCGTCGAAGGCAACGGGTTTCCCGATCGCCAAGGTCGCGGCCAAGCTCGCGGTCGGCTATACGCTCGACGAACTGAAGAACGAAATCACCGGCGGCCAGACGCCGGCATCGTTCGAACCGACGATCGACTACGTCGTCACCAAGATTCCGCGTTTCGCCTTCGAAAAATTCCGCGAGGCCGATGCGCGCCTCACCACGCAGATGAAGTCGGTCGGCGAAGTGATGGCGATTGGCCGCACCTTCCAGGAGTCGTTCCAGAAGGCGCTGCGCGGTCTGGAAGTCGGCGTCGATGGTCTGGATGAAAAGACCAACAATCGCGACGAGATCATCCGCGAAATCGGTGAAGCCGGTCCGGATCGCATCTGGTACGTGGGCGACGCGTTCCGTGTCGGCATGAGCGCCGCAGAGATTTTTGAAGAGACCTCGATCGACCCGTGGTTCCTCGCGCAGATCGAACAGATCATCCTGAAGGAAAAGGCGCTGGCGGGCCGCACGCTCGCGAGCCTCTCGAAGGAAGAACTGAAGTATCTGAAGCAAAGCGGCTTCTCGGACCGGCGTCTCGCCAAGCTGCTCGGCGCGAAGCCGGCGGAGGTGCGCGCGCGCCGCATCGAGTTGAACGTACGCCCGGTGTACAAGCGCGTCGATACCT
The DNA here is from genome assembly GCA_036383775.1 of Paraburkholderia sp. Classification (GTDB taxonomy): domain Bacteria; phylum Pseudomonadota; class Gammaproteobacteria; order Burkholderiales; family Burkholderiaceae; genus Paraburkholderia. Next base: position 20,766 of record DASVNP010000452.1, read on the forward strand.
GCGCAGCCGAATTCGCCACGAAAACCGCGTACATGTATTCCACGTACGAGGAAGAGTGCGAAGCGAACCCGACCAGCAACAAGAAGATCATGGTGCTGGGCGGTGGCCCGAACCGGATCGGCCAGGGCATCGAGTTCGACTACTGCTGCGTGCACGCCGCGCTCGCCATGCGCGAAGACGGCTACGAAACGATCATGGTCAACTGCAACCCTGAAACCGTTTCGACCGACTACGACACGTCCGATCGTCTGTACTTCGAATCGCTGACGCTCGAAGACGTGCTCGAAATCGTCGACAAGGAAAAGCCGGTCGGCGTGATCGTGCAATACGGCGGCCAAACGCCGCTGAAGCTCGCGCTCGATCTCGAAGCGAACGGCGTGCCGATCATCGGCACGTCACCGGACATGATCGACGCCGCGGAAGACCGCGAGCGTTTCCAGAAGCTGCTGCAGGACCTCGGCCTGCGTCAGCCGCCGAACCGCACCGCGCGCGCCGAAGACGAAGCGCTCAAGCTCGCCGACGAAATCGGCTACCCGCTGGTGGTGCGTCCGTCGTACGTGCTGGGCGGCCGCGCGATGGAAATCGTCCACGAGCCGCGCGACCTCGAGCGCTATATGCGTGAGGCCGTGAAGGTGTCGAACGATTCGCCGGTGCTGCTCGACCGCTTCCTGAATGACGCGATCGAATGCGATGTGGATTGCATCTCGGACGGCGAAGCCGTGTTCATCGGCGGCGTGATGGAGCACATCGAACAGGCGGGCGTGCACTCGGGCGACTCGGCTTGCTCGTTGCCGCCGTACTCGCTGTCGAAGGAAACCGTCGCTGAGTTGAAGCGTCAGACCGGCGCCATGGCGAAGGCGCTGAACGTGGTCGGCCTGATGAACGTGCAGTTCGCGATCCAGCAGGTGCCGCAAGCCGATGGCTCGAAAGAAGACATCATCTACGTGCTCGAAGTGAACCCGCGCGCCTCGCGCACGGTGCCGTACGTGTCGAAGGCGACCAGCCTGCCGCTCGCGAAGATCGCGGCGCGCGCCATGGTCGGCCAGAAGCTCGCGCAGCAAGGCGTGACGAAGGAAGTCGAGCCGCCGTACTTCAGCGTGAAGGAAGCGGTGTTCCCGTTCGTCAAGTTCCCGGCAGTCGATCCGGTGCTCGGACCGGAAATGCGTTCGACCGGCGAAGTGATGGGCGTGGGCCAGACCTTCGGCGAGGCGCTGTTCAAGTCGCAACTCGCGGCGGGCTCGCGTCTGCCGGAGTCGGGCACGGTGTTGCTGACGGTGATGGATGCGGACAAGCCGAAGGCGGTCGAAGTCGCGCGCATGCTGCACGAACTCGGCTACCCGATCGTGGCGACCAAGGGCACGGCCGCCGCGATCGAAGCGGCCGGCGTGCCGGTCAAGGTCGTCAACAAGGTGAAGGACGGCCGTCCGCACATCGTCGACATGATCAAGAACGGCGAAATCGCGCTGGTCTTTACCACCGTCGACGAAACGCGCGCGGCGATTGCCGACTCGCGTTCGATCCGCATGAGCGCGCAGGCGAACAAGGTCACGTACTACACGACCATGTCTGGCGCGCGGGCCGCCGTGGAAGGCTTGCGCTATTTGAAGAACCTGGAAGTCTATGATTTACAAGGACTCCACGCTCGCCTAAACTAAGGCTTCGACTACCTGTCCAAGATCTAAGTGCCGCGGTTAAGCGGCGTTCCGTAAGCGCTGTGGCCCGGGTTTTGCCCGAGGCGCCAGCTCCTGCGGAATGCACTTAACCGCGGTGATTTTTTTTATGGCCGTTTTTTGCCTCTGAGCGCCCCCAAACCTGTCGCTTCGCGCCAGGCCCCCCGAGGGGGCGAGAAAATTTGGGGCGGCCCGGCATTTTCTCTAGAGTTGTTTATGAGCACTATTCCATTGACTAAGCGCGGCGCAGACATGTTGCGCGACGAATTGCAGCGACTGAAATCGGTTGAGCGTCCCGCCGTGATCAACTCGATCTCGGAAGCGCGTGCCCAGGGCGATCTGTCGGAAAACGCGGAATATGACGCGGCGAAGGAAAAGCAGGGCTTTATTGAAGGCCGTATCGCCGAAATCGAATCGAAGCTGGCCGGCGCGCAAGTGATCGACCCGTCCAAAGTGGACGCGGACGGCCGCGTGGTATTCGGCGCAACGGTGGAGCTGGAAGACCTGGAATCGGGTGCGCCGGTCAAATATCAAATCGTCGGCGACGACGAAGCGGACATCGACCATGGTCTGATCTCGATCAGCTCGCCGATCGCGCGCGCGCTGATCGGCAAGTCGGAAGGCGACGTGGCAGCGGTGCAAGCGCCGGGCGGCGTGCGCGAGTACGAAGTCATCGCGGTTAGCTACGTTTAAAGGCGGCTTCGGTGTCCCTGATGCCGCATCGATTTTTTCGCCTGTTGACGGTGGTGTGGGTCGGTAGTCTGCTGACTATCGGCTATGCCGCCGCGCCGGTGCTGTTCACCTCGCTCGACCGGATATCGGCAGGCGCCGTGGCGGCCCAACTGTTTCGCATTGAAGGTGTGCTGGGCGCGGTGTGCGGTATTTTGCTGCTCGGTCTCGCCAATGTGCTGGTTCGGCGCGGCGGCCATGCCTATCGCCGTTTGCGCTGGCTGATCGCCGCCATGCTGGTGTGCGTGCTGGTGGGTTACTTCGCGTTGCAGCCGTTCATGAATGCCATGCGCATTGCCGCGCTTGAAGCGGGCAGCGATGTCGGGCATTCGGCTTATGCCGCCCGCTTCGGCATTCTGCACGGCGTGTCGAGCCTGTTCTATCTGGTCGAAAGCCTGCTGGGTGTGGCGCTGGTGTGGAAGTTGCCGGTGGCTACAGGCGCGGTCGAGGCGGAGCAGGGCGCGCGCAGTGCAACGGAGAAAGTTACCGGCTGATATGTGTGCGGCTCGCCGGAGTTCGCTTTGGTGCCGCGGCAAGCCGAGGTGGCAGGTCGTTGCAGCAGGTCGTTACGACCGGTCGCGCAGGTTTGCTTGAGCGTTCGCCGGGCATCGCGTGTCAAACCTTCACCCGGCTACGCACGTCAAGGCGCGGGCGCTGCCCGCACTTCCCACCATTGGCTTATTTCGACGACTGATGCGCACGCTTCGCGCTGGTTTGGCGCTTCTTGGCGCGCTTGATGTTGCCGCCTTGCGTCACGCGCTCATTGCCGCGCACCACAACCGCTTTGGCCTTCGGCTTGCGCATGGGGATTTCGCTGGGCTTGACGACGGTCACGACGCGCGGCGCGCGGCCTTTACCCGGTTTGGCTTCGACAGCGGCTTCGCGGGCGCTTGGCAGCGCGCCGCGTTTCGCCTTCACCGCGGGTTGCGCGGCTTCGGGCTTCCAGATCACCAGCAGCTTGCCGATGTGCTGGATCGGCGCGGCGTTCAGCGTGTCGCAGATCTGTTCGTAGATCGCGATGCGCTCTTCGCGTTCGTCGCCGAACACGCGGATCTTGATGAGCTGATGCGCAGCGAGGTGGACCTTGATCTCGGTGAGCACGGCGTCGGTCAAACCTTCGGCGCCGACGAGCACGACCGGTTTGAGCGCATGTGCCTGGGAGCGCAACTCGGCGCGTTGGTCGGAAGAGACTTTGAGGGCGGGCATGGAAAGTGGGAGACTCGACTAAAATGGCGACACCTGCCGGGGCTTACTTTTTCGATCCAGCCGCGCAATTGGCTTGATTGGGTCGATTCGGCAGGGCGGCGCGTCAGAACTACAGAATCGCGGATAACTGCCTGATTTGGCGGTGGCCGCGCGAATTAACCGCGTATTATCCGCTAAAGCGTGACATCACGCAGCAAGAGTTCAACGTTTAATGGCAAAAAACAAGTTCAACACGGCGTGGCTGCATGACCACATCAATGACCCGTACGTAAAAATGGCGCAGCGGGAGGGCTACCGCGCCCGCGCCGCCTACAAGCTCAAGGAAATCGACGAGCAGGACAAGCTGATCCGCCCGGGGCAGGTCATCGTCGACCTTGGCTCGACGCCGGGCAGCTGGAGCCAGTACGCGCGCAACAAGCTCGCCAAAGGCTCGCGGCGCGACGCCGAGCGCGAGGGAGGGATCGACGGCACGATCATCGCGCTGGACATCCTGCCCATGGAGCCGGTCGCGGACGTTCACTTCATCCAGGGCGATTTCCGCGAAGACTCGGTTTTGGTCCAGTTAGAAGAATTGGTCGGAGAACGCCAAGTTGATCTTGTAATTTCGGATATGGCGCCCAACCTGTCGGGAGTGGCGTTGGCGGATGCCGCGCGCATCGAGCATTTGTGCGATCTCGCGCTGGAATTCTCCCAAAATCACTTGAAGCCGGATGGCGCCCTTTTAGTCAAATGCTTTCACGGCAGCGGTTACAGCCAGATTGTCGAAAAGTTCAAGCGTCAATTCAAAGTGGTGGCGGCCCGCAAGCCGAAAGCGTCGCGGGACAAATCGTCAGAAACGTTTATTTTGGGTAAGCATCTCAAGCGGCCTGCATAGGGCCGCTGCAGAACGGTTCCGCATCTGCCGTAATGCAGTCATGGCCGTGGAATCTGGCGTTGCGATGACCCGCCGCGCTATTTCTGTGGTAGTGAAACCTTATGGCAGGGGTCTGCGGACTGGATTAGAATGCTTTGGTGGTGCCGCAAGGTAAATGTAGGCGCCCGTCTAAGTGAAGGAGTGGTGCTTTGAACAACAATATGTTTTCGAAAGCAGCAGTGTGGCTGGTTATCGCACTGGTGCTGTTTACGGTGTTCAAGCAGTTCGACAAGCCCCGTGTCCAGGAAGGCGTT
>DASVNP010000453.1:0-9567 GCA_036383775.1 Paraburkholderia sp.
AAGATGGTCCCCAACCTTGCCGTCGAACTCATCGAATAGCGCGCGCAGAGGCTTGCCGACAATGTTCACCAGCACATTCAAACGTCCACGATGCGCCATGCCCATCACCACCGAGCTCACCTTCTTCGATGCGCCATAGCGGACGAGCTCGTCCAGCAGCACGATCAACGATTCCCCACCTTCCAGTGAGAATCGCTTTTGGCCTACATAGCGGGTGTGAAGGTACTTCTCCAGCCCTTCGGCGGCCGTCAGACGCTCGAGAATCCGATTTTTCTCCGCTACTGAAAACGAAGGCTTCGCTCGTGTTGACTCAAGCCGCATCTGCCACCAACGCCGCTCGTTGGCATCGGTCAGATGCATGAACTCGGCGCCCAGCGTCCCGGAGTAAGTCTGTTCGAGTGCCGCGACGATGTCGCCCAACGTCGCGTCTTCGTCAAAAAGAAACGTGTCGGCTGTGCTGAATCGCGTAGACATGTCTGCCGCCGACAAGCCGTAGAACGCTGGCGTGAGTTCAACCAAAGCCTGCGGCAACGTCCACAGCAGCGGGTCCAGTTTCGCCTTGCGCGTGCCGACCATGCGGAACGCGGCAATCAGCGACTGTACCGCCACCTGTTTTCTGGCGATCGCAAGACCGTCATCGGGCGCCATCCCAGTGACGCGTGACCGCTTACCCAGATCGACGAACGTGGACACGACAGGCGCGTGCGGCTCGTCATCCCGGTCGCTCCCGTCGATGGCAGGCGTTTCGCGCAACGCATCGAAATAAGCGCGCCACTCATCCGAGACCGACGCCGGGTCAGCCAGGTAGACCTCGTATTGTTCCTCGACATAGGGGGCGTTCCCCCCGAATAAGAAAGAGCTTTGAATTTTTTGCATCAGCATGATGAATCCGTCCTCGATTGGCGTCAGGCCCACACTTCGACCGCAACATGTCGTGAGGCGGCTGTAACCTCATCCGGGCAGCCGCATTGATGAGATCAAGGATAGAGAGTCGGCACGGCAACTGGAATGCGTAGATGGCGCCCTGCCTGGCCAATCGGGATCAGATTTGGGCCACTTAGCCGCTGAGCGAACTCGTGCACGAATCCTTACCAGTGTTCTCGGGTTGCATACCCATTCACCATGTAACAAGTGACTTTCAGCACAGGCCCTTTATCCCGTCACGCTCCGCTTATAAAATCGCTCGCGCGGAAGGCAAATTCTTTTAACGAGTCGGCAGGCATGCCGCTCACCACACTGACGAGTTTCCGCAGGCTCGCGTGCAGCCCGACAGGATTTTTATCCGTGACGGACGCCTCTTTACATCTGCCGGCGTGACGGCAGGCATCGACCTGTGTCTATCGATCGTGTCGGAGGACTGGGGGCACGAGCTTGCGGTGCGGGTTGCAAAACGTCTCGTCGTCTACATCCAGCGGGATGGCGGACAGTCTCAATACAGCCCTTACCTGGGCGTACGGAAGGACCATGATCCGATCCTCGGCAAGGTACTCCGATACGTGACCGAGCACATCACCGATGCGCTATCGATCGAACAGCTAGCGAGCGCGGTTTCAGTCAGCCGACGTACCTTCTCGAGGCTATTTGCGAAGTATGCAAAGGTGACGCCGTCTGCGTTTGTTGAACAGGTTCGTGTTGACACCGCGAGGAAACTGCTCGAGCAGAGCGATGCACCTCTCAAGACTGTGGCGTTCAATTGTGGCTTTCACAGCGCCACGCATATGCGAACGATTTTCTTCCGGCGGCTTAATGTAACGCCCAGACAGTATCGCCAACGATTCCGTGGTGCGGCAGGCACGCAAGTACCGGTGAGCGTACAACCGCGTGTCGCTGAGGTAGCCTGATGCTCCCACTCGGCAGCGGCCTGAACCGGCCATTCAGCCTCGACGCCCTGGCGGCTGCCTACCGCGAACTTCGTCTTGCAGTCGCGCCCGCTGATTTGGCCCTTAACGATATTCCAAGTCAGCGAAATTTGTTTTGTCCTACGAACGGACAAGAGTCATTTCCGGGTGAGTGCGTTGTCCTCGAAGCGACAATGACATTGTCCAGATTTCGACACGGAATGGCCTGATACGCGACCTGTATAGGCTTTGTGAATGCCGACCCGTCTCCTAGAATTGATCGATCCATTGCGCAGCAGCGATACGGTAACGAGTCGATTGGAATGACTGTGGGAAAAACCACAAAATCATCGGATTGAGCTTTTTCGCCGAGCATTTGAGGTCCTGGCGAGCACCGGGCGTGACAGCGAGATTTCCCGATGGAATGCCCCATTAAACACGAATAGCCGGACCCTTATGAACACCGCCAACCCAAGCACAACTGGAACGGGTGAACCGAAGCTCGCAGAATCGTCCGCGCCGGTCTCTGCACGGGAGACAGAGACATCGGCACAGCAAGCGCCCACAGAAGCCAGGCTACCACTCCGCCTCGCAATCGGCCTGATCGGAATGTTGCTGGCGTCGCTGCTGGCAATCTTGAACGAACAGGTCACCGCGGTGGCGCTGACCGATATTCGCGGCGCGTTTTCGATCGGACGTGACGATGGGACATGGCTGACCGCTCTCTTCGAGGCGACGAACGTAGCCACGATGGTATTTGCTCCGTGGTTTGGCGTGACGTTCACGCTGAAGCGATTTACGATCGGCGCCGTGCTGGCCGTAATGTTCCTTGGATTCCTTTGTCCCTTTGCGCCGAACCTGCATACGCTCTATCTGCTGCGGGCGCTCCAGGGCGTGGCGGGCGGATGCCTGCCTCCGATGTTGATCATCGTGGCGCTGCGTTATCTCCCCCCGAAAATCAAGTTATATGGACTCGCCGGTTACGCACTGACTGCGACCTTCGGCCCTGCGCTCGGCACGCCTCTCGCGGCCTTGTGGACCGAATATGTCGGTTGGCAAATGGCATTCTGGCAAATCGTGCCGCTCGGCCTGGTGAGCTGCGTCGCAATCTACCAGGGACTTCCGGCAGATACCACCAAACTCGAACGGTTCCGTTCATTTAACTGGAGCGGGTTCATACTGGGGTACCCCGCTGTCGCCATGCTCGTCATTGGCTTCCTGCAGGGTGATCGCCTTGACTGGCTGAATTCCACGTTTATCTCCACCATGCTTTTGGGCGGGGCGCTGTTGCTGGCGGCGTTCCTTGTTAACGAGTGGTTTCATCCGCTGCCGTTTTTCAAACTTCAACTGCTTTCCCGCAGGAACTTCGCGCACGGGCTTTTGACACTGGTAGGCGCGGTGACGCTGCTGGTGGGCGTTGCCGTCATACCCGGCCAGTATCTCGCACAAATTCATGGCTACAGGCCGCTGCAGACCACGCCGCTGTCCTTGCTGCTTGCCATTCCCCTGTTGATTACGCTGCCCGCGACTGCCGCCGTCCTGAACCTTCGGCAGGTCGACCACCGTTGGGTCATGGCCATTGGACTTTCGCTGATGGCCACCTCGTGTTTCATGGGGAGTTTCATGACCTCCGAGTGGGTTCGCGAGAATTTTTACTGGCTTCAGTCGTTACAGATCCTCGCGCAACCGATGATGATCATGGGGATCCTGACGGGCGTAACGACAGGCTTGCCGCCAACGGAGGGGCCGTTCGCTTCGGCCATGTTCAACACGGTCAAAACATTGAGTGCCGCCGCGGCAACCGGTTTCATCGAATGGCTGGGTACTGCGCGCGAGCATTTTCATTCGAGCATGCTCGTGGACCGTCTCGGCAACGACGCGTTGGTTACGGGCCAAAGCATTAATGCAGCTCATGGTCTCGGCGAACTCGCACACCGGATCCACGAGCAGGCCGTCGTACTGACATCGGCGGATCTCTATCGCGTGATGGCAGGTATCGCCGTCGCCTTTCTTCTGGTTGTTCCGGTGTTACCCGTGCGTATTTATCCACCCTGGAGCACTACGCCGCCCTCTTCCGGCTAAGCGTCGATATATATGTCATCCGTTACCCGATTTTCTCCAAAAACAATTCGTCTTGTCGTGTATGTGGTCATACTCGGGCTCGCCATATGGGCCGGCATCAGGCTGTTTGCCGACTCAAATAGCGAGACCACCAATGATGCCTACGTGACGGCCGATTTCACGCTGGTAGCGCCGCGTGTTGCTGGCCAGCTTTCAGAGGTACTTGTAGACGACAACCAACAGGTGAAGGCCGGACAATTGCTGGTACGTATCGATGACCGTGACTTCCGCGCCGCATTGATGAGCGCGCAGGCGGACGTGGCGGCAGCAACGGCATCGGTCGCAAACTACGAGGCCGAGATCGCGCGGCAGCCCGCGCTTGTCGACCAGGCGCGCGCCACGCTCCGGTCCGATGCGGCTTCGCTCGAGTTTGCGCGAGCGAACGCCTCGCGCTACCAGAATCTCTCCCAAGCCGGCGCCGGAACGACCCAGGAGCAACAGCATGCGACGAGCGCGCTGGCCGAGCAACTCGCGCAGCAGTCCCGCAACCAGGCCGTTTTCGTGGCAACCGAGCAGAACCTCGACGTTCTGCGCACCCAGCGCGACAAGGCCGCGGGCGCGTTGGCCCACGCCGGGGCCGCGCTCGAACAGGCGAAGCTCAACCTGTCCTATACGGAGATTCGCGCGCCCATCGACGGCAAGGTGGGCAGACGTTCGGCGCGGGTCGGCGCATTCGTTACACCCGGTGCGCCCCTGCTCGCGATCGTCCCGCTGTCGGAGGCCTATATCATCGCCGACTTTCAGGAAAACCAGCTCGCGAGGATGCGACCGGGTGAAAGCGTGCGTATCAAGGTCGACAGCTTTCCAGGCGTGGTGATTCACGGGCATGTCGATAGCCTTTCGCCCGCGACGGGCGTGAGCTTCGCGCCTATCGCGCCCGACAACGCAACGGGCAACTTCACGAAGATCGTCCAGCGCGTGCCTGTCAAGATCACCATTGACCGCGGCCAGGAGGCCGCTTCTGCATTGAGCGTGGGGCTTTCTGTCGAAACGGAGGTCGCCGTCGGCAAGCCTGCCGATACGGCGATCGCAGGAGCCGACAAGAAATGAAAGCGAGCGAATTCTCCCTCCGCGAGTTAGCGCTGTTTATATCGGCGTGCCTCGTGATGACCGGCTGTACTGTCGGCCCGAGCTTCGAACGTCCGCAGACGACCACGCCCGACGTGTTTAACCGCACCCAGTCTGCGCAAGCATCAAGCAAAGCAATCGAATCCGAATTCAGTCCGCAGTGGTGGACGCTGTTCAACGATCCGATGCTGGATTCGCTGGAAAAACAGCTGACCGATGCGAACCTCGACGTGGCGGCAGCGTCGGCGCGTCTGCGCCAGAGTCGGGCCGAGCAACGCATTGCTGGTGCCGAAGAATATCCGACGCTGGACGGCGCCGCATCGTATGACCGTGAGCGCGGAAGTCCGAACGGCATCCTGTCGTTGCTTGGCGTCACCCCAACGGGAACTCAGGCGCAGTCGGCCTCGGGTAACACACCGCTTGGCGTCGCACCGGTGCCGGGCTCCAAGGGCTCGCCCGCTTACAACCTCTACCAGTTCGGCTTCGATGCATCGTGGGAGCTCGACATCTGGGGACGCGCTCGACGGGGTGTCGAGGCAGCGACGGCGCTGGCCGATGCCTCATACGAAGACCGCAATGCGGTTCTATTGTCCGCACGCGCTGAACTCGCACGAGACTATATTCAGTTGTGTGACACGCAGGCTCTCCTTCGGATCGCGAAACAAAACATTGAAATCGCCCACGACGCCACGAAGCTCACGCAAACCCGGGTGCGTGAAGGCGTCACGACGGATCTGGATGTGGCCAACGCAATGGCACAGGCGGAGTCGATAGAAAGCCTGATCCCGACGCTCGAATCACGTCGCGAGACCACGATCAATGCGATTGGCGTGCTACTGGCCATGGAACCGGGCGCGCTCCAGCAAACGCTTAGTGAGCCGCATGATGTGCCGGTGCTGCCTGAGCAGGTGCCGATCGGATTTCCGTCGGAGCTGCTGCAGCGCAGACCCGACATCAGGAAAGCAGAGGATCAACTGCACGCGGCCACGGCGACGATCGGCATGGCGAAGGCCGACTTCTATCCACGCATCTCGCTGAACGGCAGCGCAGGGTTCCAGAGTCTTCAGCTCACGAATCTCGCCGACTGGGCGTCCGGCCAGTTTGTCGTCGGACCGTCGATCACGCTGCCCATATTCGAAGGCGGACGCCTAAAGGGAACCCTTCATTTGCGCGAGGCGCAACAAGAGGAGGCCGCGATTGCCTACAAACGTACCGTACTTGAAGCTTGGCGAGAGGTGGACGATGCGCTCGTCGTCTATGACGCTGAACAGCGGCGGCGCGATCGCCTGACGGTGGTCGTTAGCCTGAACCGGCGCGCGCTGTCGATTGCGCAGCAACGGTACAAGGCAGGGGCGGTCGACTTTCTTGACGTATTGAACGTGCAGAAACAGCTGCTCGACGCGCAGAGCAAGCTTGAGCAAAGTAAGGCTGACGCCGACACCAACCTGATCACGCTTTGCAAGGTGCTCGGCGGCGGGTGGGAGTCAACGTATGCCAAAAATATATTGTCGCGCCACTTCTAGCATTTCTTTCTTTCGACGGTCCTGACCACTCTCCCCGGAAAGGTGGCGAATCGTCCCGCTGCAACTCGGATAAAGAGGGATAACTGCCTCACATCTTCGTAACAAACATCGTCGACTCACTAGGCGTGATAACCCGCGTCATCACCGCAACACCGCCTACCCGGTTCTGGTAACCGAGGGGCGACGCCTGTGTTGCAAACTCGTTGAAGAGTCGCGCCACACGGTCGAGCATCATTTCCGGGGCGAACGCCCGGCTCCCGAGCAAAGTGAGGGGCGCCTGATTCGGCGCTCAACAGTGGCTCGACTCCGCGCACCAGGAGTAGCCCCTTCCGAGAACCGGTCCTTTTCTCGACTCACCGGTCTACTTGGTAGATCGAGCCCCGCGGACGATTACGTGGGTTCGATGACGTCCTTTGGGTCGTTGAATCCACCACCACTCTTCCCTTCGCATTCGCTCGCACCGTGGGCACTGGCCTAGATGCCGTGTTCCCGTTCGGCGCGTACCTAAACGCGCGTCGCTGTCGAATGCAGAACGGGCATTTAGTTGCATTGCACAGCACCGCCTTACTCGGCAGGGCGACATGCGCAAACATTCAAGCTTCCTCGCCGGCGCAGAGCGCAACCTTTTGCTGCAGTCGGAACAACGCGAAATCAGGCAATCGTGAATCAATGCCGACGCACTATGCGGCTTCGGCACGTTTTGAACGGAGGTGCCGGAAAACGGCGACCATCCTCTACAGCTACCGGAAACCGTCACTCTCACAACAAGATTGCCATGCAGGTACGTTCGGCAAAATCACTCGCGACACAAGGAAATTCACTTAATAATCATTTGGTTATTCAATATCGACGGCCATCAATATTGCCGAGGGCGTACAGGCGCTTCAGACAGCCGCTTTTCCTCAAAGCGGCCGCCTGGAATAGTTGGCCATGCGTTAGGCCCGATTCAATCCGTCGGAAACGTGGGAATGGAGCCAACAGCACCTACGTCAGTAGAAATGCTGACCGCTTGCCAGCGATCAGCATCGGCTGCTCTCGCTTGCTCCGCCTGACGCGCAAAATGGAAGGCATCGCTTCCGAGCAGGATGTGCGGCGGTACCGTCTCAGTGTCGGCAATCTTGAGAATAACCTGTGCGACTTTGACGGGGTCCCCTGACTCATTGCCCCAATAGCCTTCCAGCTGTTTCACGCTTGCGCCGACTGAGGGCTCGTAATCCGGCAACAAGACCGGTCGATCTGCGTTCGCACGCTTTCCCCAATTGGTGCGCATTCCGCCTGGCTCAAGTGCAGTAACCTTGACGCCGAACGGTGCAGTCTCCTGCGCAAGACCTTCGGTGAAGCCACCGACTGCCCATTTTGACGCGAAATAGGCGGCGTTGCCCGGGAACGCCGTACGGCCACCCAACGAAGAAATCTGGATGATGTGTCCGCTGCGCTGCCGCCGCATGATCGGAAGCGCCGCGCGAGTGAGATTCACAACACCGAAAAAACACGTCTCAACCAGTCGGCGAAACTCGTTCGAGGGAACCTGCTCGAACGGGCGTGTGTCCCCGTACCCTGCATTATTCACGAGCACATCGAGTCGTCCGAACCCATCGATCGCTGCATCGACGGCCGCCTGCCCCTGGGACTCGTCCGTGACGTCGAGCTCGACCACCCGGACATGCGCGCCGTATTGCGCTACGAGGTCGTCCAACTGGCGAACGTTACGGGCGGTCGCGACGACCCGGTTTCCGGCGGCCAGCACCGTCTCGGCAACGATTCGACCCAGACCACTTCCGCTTCCAGTAATTAACCAAACTTTAGACATCTTGCATTTCCTTTTCATTTAATGCGCACTCAGTTTATCCATGGAGAATCACATGCATATCAATGGACTTTTCGGCGCGACTGGTGATTCAAAGAGTCTTGATGTTGGTGGCGCACAGCGCGCCGGAACGAATCCCCTCTTCTCTGCGACACTTGCGAAGTTGACGAGTGACCGTCAACAGGCAAGCGAGGCAACGAGGTTGCAACGGAATGCAACGCCGCCGGCGACGACCGGTTCGACGACTGCGAGTGTCGCGCTCAATACGAGAACGACTGGCACGATTACCGCGGTGCCGGACGCAGACTCGCCGTTTTCGCAGCAAGTCAAACTCATCGAAACACAATTCGTTTGCAATGCGAATCAAAGTCAAATCACCGATCCTGTCATGCTCCAGCAGCCGGCGAAACTTCAACAACGTCGCGCAATCGGGAACACGTTTGCTCACACATCGACTCGGCCGATCAACTTGACCGTTCAGGGTTTCGCGATATGCCATACCCCTTTGACGCCATCCCCAGCCGCCTGGCCAGGCTGCGTGTCTTTAGAAAAACGGTACAACGGGTGCCCTTTATAGGCCCATTGTTTCTGGCCATCGGCCACGGTCACGAAACTCCAGTCACCGCTCGCCCTGTCATCCCCATGGGCCATCGCGGCCGGCCAAATGGTCGCGCACTCGCCCGCGCATGCGCTCTTACCTGGCTCGGTATCCTTATCGAACGTGTAGAGCGTCATACCACTTTCGTCGACCATCACGCCATTCGACAGGTGGGGGGTCTCCGCATACGAAGCAAGGGGAACAGCACAAGCAACGAAGCAAAGCAGAGTCTTTATCATGATATCCGTCCATATAGTTGCGACAATGTCACCCGGGCACGTGACTTTTGATAACCCGACCCGGAGCACTTTCCTGCGCCGCCAGGTATTCCAGCGAGCCCGTACCGTATTCATAGGGGTGAACATCTCGTTCAGGCAGATATTCCAATGTCTGTATTTTTTCGGGAATGCCAGTTCATTCACCTTACGCACGCTCACCTGTCTGGCCGAGCTCATGGTTGCGTGTCGAGAACGCGTAGTAAAACCGTTCAAAGAGAACGGCACAAAGCAGGAAGAACACCATGTGAGCACACGCGAAATACAACATGCCACCCACGCTTATAACCCGATATCCCGCAACGCCCTGATGGATCGCCGGCAGAACAATACAAGC
>DASVNP010000454.1:0-32043 GCA_036383775.1 Paraburkholderia sp.
CAATCCCGATGCGATTCGCGGACTCGTCGGCGCGCTCGCCGCACAGGGCCGCGGCGACGAAGCGTTGCAATTCGCCAATCAGTTGAACACCGAACAACAATCGAAGGCCGGCGGCATCAACCGTCTGCGTGGCGAAGCGCAGGCCGCGCAGGCACGCGCTGCCGAAGCGCGCGGCGATCTCGGCAGCGCGCGCAGCCTGTTCGAAGACGCACTGCTGAACGATCCCGACGATCCCTGGCTGCGTCTGGATCTCGCGCGCATTTACGTGCGCCAGGGCGCGGTTGCGAATGCGCGCAGCATGATGGATGGACTGCTCGCCGCGCATCCCGACATGACCGACGCGCTGTATGCGAGCGCGCTGCTGTCGGCGGAAACGCAGGACTGGTCGACCGGTCTCGCGCAACTCGACCGCATTCCGGTCGCGCAGCGCACCGACGCCATGACGACCTTGCAGCATCGGCTGTGGGTGCATCAGCAAGCCGACCTCGCCACGCGCATGGCGCGCAGCGGCCAGACGCAGCAGGCGCTCGCCACGCTGCGCGCCGCCGAGCCGGTGGCGGGCAACAGCCCCGAGCTGATCGGCGTGATCGCCGCCGCCTATCAACAGGCCGGTGACCCGAACCGCGCGCTCGGCCTCGTGCGCTCGGCCATGAACGCCGCACCCGGCAACACCGATCTGCTGCTGCAGTACGCGGGCATTCTGTCAGCCACCCAGCAGGAAGCCGAACTCGGCATGGTGATGCGACGGCTGGCCGCCATGCCGTTGACGCCGCAACAACGCACGGACTTCGCCAATCTGAATCTCGGGATCGTCATCAAGCAGTGCGATGCGGTGCGGCAGCGCGGCGATCTCGCCAGCGCCTACGACGTGATCGCGCCATGGCTCGCGGCCATGCCCGACAATCCCGATTTGCAAGCCGCACTCGGCCGCCTCTATTCGACGGCCGGCGATGACCGCAACGCGCTCGCCAGCTATCGCGTGGCGCTGCAACGCAAGCCCGACGACCTGAACCTGCTGCAGGCGACCATTTCCGCCGCGGCCGGCGCGAAGCAGTTCAGCTACGCCGAATCGCTCGCGCAGCAAGCCCTGAATGCCGCGCCCGGCGATCCGGGCGTGCTCGCGACGGTCGGCCGCATGTATCGCGCCGAAGGCAAGCTGTCGCTCGCCTCGACTTATCTGCAGCGCTCGCTCGTCGCGGCCAATACCCCGCTGATGGCCAACGCCCCGCGCAACCCGGCGAGCAACGTCCCGCGCGGCTGGGAACAGGCGATGCGCCGAATCGGCGCGACACCGCTGCCGGGCACCAATCCCTTCGAAGGCAAAACCGCCACGGTCACGCCGAGCGACGCCGACAATGCCGCCCTCGCGGGTGGCAACGTCAGCGCCGCGCGTGCCTCGCTCCCGTATTCGCAGTCTTCCTTGCCGACACAGACCGTGCCGAACTATCCGCCGCCTGCTCAGCCCGCACCCTACGTCGCGCCTTATACGGCGCCCGCGCAACCTTATACGCCGAACCCGGCACCCGCCGCGCTACCGTACAACGCGCCGCGTCCAGGCGCCGGTGCCGGGGGCTATGGGCAGGAGACTTACGGCTCGAGCCAGTCGGGTGCGCCGTTGCAGCCTTATCCGGGGCAAGGACAAGCGCAGGACCAGCCGCCGGTGCAGCAGCCGCAGCAGCCGTATAGCCCGGCTTATGCGCAGCCAGCGCCCTATCCGCAACAGGCGCCTTACCCGCAACAGGCGCAATACGGCGCGCCGGACGGCTATGCGGCCACGCCTTGGCCGATGTCGCCGGCCGCGCGCCAGGCCCAGGCCAGCGCCGGGTCGATGCAACAGCAGCCGTATGGCACGCCGGGCACCAACACGAAACGCTCGTCCAGCAGGAAGCCAAGCACGTCGAAAAGCAGCCGCAACGCATCCGCTTATGCCCAGACGCCGTATGGCCAGCAGCAAGCCTATGCGCAGCAACAGCAGCCCTACTACGGCCAGCAAGCGTATCCGCAGCAACAGCAGGGCTACGCGCAGCAGCCGTATCAGCCTTACCAGCCGTATCAGCCTTACCAGCCGTATCCGCCGCAGCAACAGGCGTATGCGAATCAGGGCTACTACGCGCAACAGCAGCCGTACATTCCGCAGCCGCCGGCCGGTTACGCTCAACCGTACTACCCGCAGCAACCCGGCGTGAACGGCGGCGGCACCTATGCGCAATCGAACGCGACCAACGCGCAGACGCTTGGCGTCGCCGAGGAACTGGCGCAGGTCAATCGCGAGCAGTCGAGCACCGTGTCGGGCGGAATCGTGTTCCGCAACCGCAGCGGCGAAGACGGCCTGTCGAACCTCACGGACATCGAAGCGCCGATTCAGGGGCGCATCAAGGCGGGCAACGGCCACGTCGTGGTCACGGCCACGCCCGTCACGCTCGATGCCGGCACCGCGGCCGGCAACGTGTCGACGCTCGCGCGTTTCGGCGCGGGCCTGTCCAATAGCACGTCCGCGACGGCGGCCGTGGCCGGCAACAATACCTACGGCAGCCAGACGGCGAGCGGCGTGGGCCTGTCGGTCGGATATGAAGGACGCAGCCTCAGCGGCGATGTCGGCGTGACGCCGATCGGCTTCCGCGAGACGAACATCGTGGGCGGCGCGCAATACAACGGCGGCATCACTGACAAGGTGACGTACTCGATCGCCGTCGCGCGCCGCGCGGTGACCGACAGCCTGCTGTCCTACGCGGGTACGCGCGACGCCGGGTCCGGCCTCGAATGGGGCGGCGTGACCTCGTTGGGCGGCCTCGCCAGCCTGGCATGGGACGACGGCACGAGCGGCCTGTACGTGAATGGGGGTTATCAGCACTACACGGGCCACAACGTCGAGAGCAATAACGCCTACAAGGGCGGAGGCGGCGTCTACACGCGCCTGCTGAAAGACGCCGACCAGACGCTCACGATCGGTGTGAATACAACTTGGATGGGCTACAACAACAACCTGTCGTACTTCACGTATGGCCAGGGCGGTTATTTCAGCCCGCAACAATACGTGATCCTGAACTTGCCGGTCGAGTGGACCGGGCGCAACGGCCAATTCACGTATGACGTGAAGGGATCGATCGGCGTGCAGCATTACCGTCAGGATGCGTCGAATTACTTCCCGCTGGGTGACAGCGCCAGCTTGCAAGCCACCGCCGCGGCCAACGCCAAACTCATCGGCAGCGCGGTGCAAAGCGGCGCGGTCTATCCGGGCCAGAGCAAGACCGGCGTGTCGTATTCGGTCAGCGCGGTGGGCGAGTACCAGTTAGCGCCGCAACTGGCATTCGGGGCGACCGCTTCGCTCGGCAATGCTTATGAATATCGCGAGTGGCTCGCCGCGGTGTACGTGCGGTATAGCTTCAACAAGCAGACGGGCCTGCAGCCGTTCCCGCCCGCGCCGCTCAGTTCGCCTTATCTGTCGTTGTCGAATTGATGAGTTGGTGGCCGCCGGCAAATGCTTTCAGCAATTACATGAAATAAAACTGAAAGCATATCCGGCGCCACAAATCTATATAAGACCAACTCATTCAGTCAGTGCTTAAGATTTCATGCACGATGCCGATATAAACATAATCCACCCAACAATTAATTGAGGGATTTATGTTTCGCATCGTCATCGCATCGCTGTTCGCCGTGCTGCTCGCCGGCTGCAATACCACTCTGCATGTGGATAAGCCGGATCCCACCTCGGGCCTTTACGCCACGCATACCGTGCTCAAACCGGCAGACGTTCAAGTCGTCTCCAAGTTCGATCCGTCTTATACGGAAATGGTTTATCTGAAGGTCGACGCCGAGCATCCGAACCCGCGCTTTGTCACGTTCTTCACGGCGGCGTTCAACGACATGCACACGTTCAAGAAGGTCGTGACATCAAAAGAAGATTTACAGGCCATCATCATTGAACGCAACCTCGGCAGCAAAGTGCCCAGCGTGTCGGATCTGGTGGGATTGAACAATCTCAGCAAGGAAATCGGGCCGTTCCTGATCGTCGAATCGAATGCGGTGTTCAAGGGCGCCTACACGTTTGAAGGCACACTGAAAGCGATCGACGCCAGCACCGGCAAAACCGTCCTGCTGATCGACATGAACGCTTTCAATATGGCCGGCCTCGACGATCCGCTGTTTCACCCGATGCTGAACGGATTCATTAACTGGACGCGCAGTCAGCCGGTTGCGCCGGAGACGCCGGCAACCGCGCAACAGCAGCCATCCTCCTCCGCCAAGCTCTGATCGATTCAATCAGGAGTGTGCGAAACCGCATTGTCGATCGCCCACTCCTTGTCGTCCCATACGGTATCGCGACGCCATGCGATCTGACAAAACAGGCGCCGGCTATTCCACTTGCCGCCTGTCGCGCAGATAATGCAGAAAAAAATCCGGGGGGACACATGCCTAAACACATTCGCGCACTTTACGGGGCGGCATGGTTATTCATCGCCGTGATGCTGCTAGTCGACTGCATTTGGGCATTGCGCATCGGTTTCCGGCTTGACCGCGGCAGTGTCGTACAAACCCTGGTACTCGTTGCCGGCATCGCGGCAATTAGCGGATTGCTTCGGGGCATCGCGCGCGTCCCCTATAAGAACGCCGGCCGGGCACGCTTCTATCAGAACGTGTTCACCATATTCATGTGGATCACCGCTCTGATCGTATTTACCAAGGTATGTATCGTGTTTCAGTACCTGGGCGTGACGACGAATCATCCGCTTGCCACCCATACCTTCATCGCCATTGACTCCGCGTTCGGGTTCCACTGGCTGGACACTTATCGATGGGTTCAGGCACACCCGTGGCTCCATACCGCGCTTGCCATTGCCTATACGTCCGGCGCCTGGCAGCTCTTCGCCATTCCGATCATTCTCGCGGTCACCCGGAATGCCGAGGACTATGCGGAATTCGTCGTGCAGTTCATGGTATCGGCCACGCTGGTGATCTTGATCGCCATGCCTTTTCCGGCGGAAAGCGCATACGTGCATTTCGGCATACACGATCGCGATACCGCATCGACCGTGTCGGACTTTGCCCTCTTCAGGGACGGACATGCGCATGCGTTGAATCTGGCATTAGTGCAAGGGCTGGTTTCCTTCCCCTCGCTTCATACGATTCTTGCGCTCTGCTTCGCGTATACGTTGCGTCACGTTCGCATCGTTTTTCCGCTCGCGGTTGCGCTGAACGCCCTGATGATTGTTTCAACGCTCACGCAGGGCGGGCATTATCTTGCCGACGTGCTGTCAGGACTCGTCGCCGGAGCGCTGGTGATCTGGGTGGTCCGCCGGGTGGTTGTGCGGGCGGCTCAACCGCTCGACCATCCGGTCGCCTCTGTTTTGGCCCCCTGAGGTTCGGTCAGGTTCGCCAAGGTTCGATCAGGCTCGCGCACAGGAATCGCGCTTTTTGTCCCGCCGCCGGCAATGCGGCTAATATGGATGTTAAGCGCGCTCCGACTCATCGGTACGCCTTACGCGGCCTTACTTCCCGTGACGAGAACCATCATGCCTGCCCAACGCAACGAAGCCCCCAGCGCCGGCACCACGCCGGATAAGACGCAGCACAAGGACGTGTCCATGGTGGCACGCAATCTTCTGATGGTCGTCGTCGGCGTGGTGGTCTTCGCGATCGTGGCAACCATCGTGCTCTACGGCCCCATCACGTACGGCGACGAGGTGCCGAACTTCGGCATCATCCTGATGATGACGGTGCCGGTGATTGCGGGTGTCGCGTTCCGGGTCGGGCTGGACGCCTGGCTCGACCGCAAGTAGGCAACGCGCGCGCCGCCGCGCTAGGCCGTCACCGGCAACACGACCCACACCTCCAGCCCGCCGCCTTCGCGCGGGTGAAACTGCAGGCTGCCGCCGTGCAGCCTGACGATCCGCTCGACAATCGCCAGTCCCAACCCCGTGCCGCCGCTGTGCGAGCGCGCATTGCGGCCGCGCTGGAACGGCGCTTTGAGCTGCTCCAGTTCCTGCGCCGACAGTCCTTTGCCGCGATCGCCAACCGCCACGATCACCGCTTCGCCCACTGTCCCGCCCGCTGTCCCGCCCGCCCCCTCCCTCGTCACCCAGCTTCGCACGGCCAGTCCCGTCCTGCCGTACACGATCGCGTTCTGCATCAGGTTCATCAGGAGCCGCATCATGCTGATCGGCCGGTAAGCCACCGGTGGCAAGTTCGCGAGCGATAGCTCGAATTCATGCCCCAGCCCGGCGAAGTCGCCCGCCAGCCGCTCGATCAGCGCGTTCAGATCGCCAGGCTCCGGCTGCTCCCGCTCGCCGCTGCCGGCGTAGTCCATGAACTGCTGCAGAATCGTTTCGATCTGATCCAGGTACGACTCGGCGGCGACCACGAAGCTGCTGTCGCCGCCCTCCGGCATCGCCATCGCCATCGAGAGGCGCAGCTTGGTCAGCGGCGTGCGGATGTCGTGCGAGATGCCGGCTAGCATCAGCGCGCGCGTCGCCTCGGCCTGCTGGAGCGTCTGCGTCATCTGATTGAAGGCGCCGCTCACCGCGGCGATTTCGGTGGGGCCGTCGGTCGGCAGCGGCGCGGGCGTTTCGCCGGCGCTCACGCGGCGCGCCGCCCGCGTCAGCTCCTGCAGCGGCTGGTTGAGGTGGAGCTGGATCAAATAGCCCGTCAACGCCGCCAGCGCTCCGAGGCCAAGTGACAGGAAGATCGCCGCATCGAGTCCGTTGCCTTGCGCATCTTCGGGAACCGGCAAGGCAATCCAGTACGGCACCTGCGGCGCGTTGGCCGGCGCATGCATGCGAATCCACAAACGCTGCCCACCGACCGATTGCCAGCGCGCCGGCATGTCGGCCGGCAGGTGCGCGCGCAAGCTGTCGAGAAACACGCCGCGTTGATAGGTGCGATAGGCGCCCAGAAGACCTGGCGCCGGCTCCTCCCGAGCTTCGCTGGGCAGTTGCGCGTGCGCGTCGAGGCGCGCCGTCAATTCGACGCGCGCTTCAGGCGGCGTGGCCGCCAGCAGGTTATCGAGCGTAGTCACATAGGTGGCGAACACGGCCGCCGCGCGTTCCACGCGAGGCCGCTGCACGTAGTGCAGCAACACGCCGATCGAACACACCTGGCTCAGCATCACGAGCACGATCAGCAACGCGATATTGCGCGCCAGCAGCGTTCTGGGCAGCGCCCTTTGCAGCAGCGAGCGCGTCATGAGTCGACGTCCGCGACCAGCATGTAGCCCACGCCCCACACGGTCTTGATGAAGCGCGGCTTGGACGGGTCGTCCTCGACGATCTGCCGCAGGCGCAGCACCTGCACGTCGATGCTGCGGTCAAGCGCGTCGTGCTCGCGGCCCCGCGCGCGCGCCAGCAGATTGTCGCGGCTCACCGGCCGGTTCGGCGACGACCCCAGCGCGACCAGCAGCAGCATCTGCGCCGAGTGGATGTCCAGCAATTCGCCGGTCCGCGAAAGCTGCTGCTTGCCGACGTCGAGTGAGAAATCGCCGAAGCGCACGCTTTGCGAAGTCACCGTGACGTCGCCGGAAGCGATCTTCTGGCGGCGCAGCAACGCGTTGATGCGCGCCACCAGTTCGCGCGGCAGGAACGGTTTGGCGAGGTAATCGTCGGCGCCGGTTTCGAGGCCGACCACCCTGTCGAGCGGATCGCCCTTGGCGGTCAGCATCAGGATCGGCAAGGTCTGGCCCTGCTCGCGCAAGCGGGCGCAGATGGCGAGGCCGTCTTCCTCGCCGATCATCAGGTCGAGCACCAGCAGATCGAACGGCTCGCGCTCCAGATAGCGGTCGAGCCGCTTGCCGTCCTCGGCGACGCGCACATCGAAGCCGTGGCCGCGCAGAAAGCGCTGCAGCATGTTGCGCAGTTCGACTTCGTCGTCGAGCACGATTATTTTGGCGGGGCGTTCCATGCGAAAGCTCCTCGATTCAGGCTAGGCGTCGGGCGGCGTCTGGCGCGCCGCATGCCGTTCGGCCAGACGCTGCAACAGAACATAGAACGACGGAATGAACAGTACCGCGATACAGGTCGACGCGAGCATCCCCGAAAATACCGCAATCCCGAGCGAGCGGCGCGCGCTCGCACTGGCGCCGGTGGCGATCACGAGCGGCACCACGCCGAGAATGAAAGCGAACGAGGTCATCATGATCGGCCGGAAACGCAAGCGCGCGGCCTCGATCGCGGCCTCGGCAATGCCCACGCCCTGCGCGCGCAGATGCCGCGCGAATTCGACAATCAGAATCGCGTTCTTCGCCGACAGCGCGATCAGCAGCACGAGACCGATCTGCGTGTACAGATTATTGGCGACGCCGAGCGCGGCGAGCGTGCTGGCGGTGCCGAGCAGCGCCATCGGCACCGCCAGCACCACGGCCACCGGCAACAGCCAGCTTTCATATTGCGCGGCCAGCACGCAGAACACCAGCAACACGGCCACGGCAAACACCCAGTACGCCGAACTGCCGACCAGCTTCTCCTGATACGACATGGCGGTCCATTCATACCCGATGCCGGCGGGCAGAATGCGCGCGGCTTCCTGCTCGAACGCGGCGATCACCTGGCCCGTGCTGTAGCCCGCTGCCGGATTGCCGTTGACGGCGGCCGCCGGCGCGAGGTTGTACAGCGTCGCCACCGCCGGGCCGACGCTCGAATGCGCGCCGATGAATGTGCCCAGTTCGACCATCTGGCCCGTGTTGCTGCGAATCTGCAGGCGGCGGATGTCGTCGGTTTCTCGGCGGAACGCGCCTTCGGCCTGCACGAATACCGGGAACGTGTGGTTGAAGACGGTGAACTGGTTCACGTAGCTCGAACCGACATAGTCCTCCAGCAGATCGAACACATTGCCGACCGGCACCTGCAGCGACTCGGCCTTGGCGCGGTCCAGTGTGAGTTCGACAGTCGGCACCGAGGCGCGGAACGGCGTGAACACGCGCTGCAGTTCGGGCCGCTTCGAGACGCTTGCGATCAGCGCGTCGGTGGCGTCCTGCAAGCGCTGATAGTTCTGTGAGCCGTCGGTGAGCATCACCTGCATCTGCACGCCGCCGCTGTTGCCGAGACCCTGGATCGGCGGCGGCACGATCACCACGTAGCGGATATCGGGCAGTTTCGCCAGCTCGCTATTCATGCGCATATACAGCGAGCGCAGGTCTTCGCCCTTGCCGCGTTTGCTCCAGTCGTCGAGCGTGACGTAGATCAGCGCGGAATTCGCCAGCGACGCGTTGTTGTCGAGCGGCGAGATGCCGCCTATCGACACCACGTGGCTCACGCCGGGAATGGTGCCGATCCGCTTTTCGATTTGCGTGCTCGCCTCGCGTGTGCGGTTAAGCGAAGCGGCGTCCGCGAGCTGCGCCGCGATCAGCATATAACCCTGGTCCTCGAGCGGGATGAAGCTGGTGGGCACGCGCGTCAGCAAAAAGGCGGACCCCGCGCCGAGCAGCAGCGCAATAGCCAGCGCAAGTCCGCAACGCGCGACGAACCACGACACCACCCGCACGTAGGCTCGCTCGACGCGGGCATAGCCCTTGTCGAATACCCGGTACACCACGTTCGGCTGGCCGGGCCGCGCATGGCGCAGCCAGCGCGCGCTTTGCACCGGCTTGAGCGTCACGGCATTGATCGCGCTGATAATGGTGGTCACCACCACCACCAGCGCGAACTGACGGTACATCTGGCCGGTCACGCCGCCCAGAAAGGCCGACGGCAGAAACACCGAAATCAGCACCAGCGTGATGCCGACGATCGGTCCAAGTAGTTCATGCATCGCGTCGATGGCGGCCTGCTTCGGCGTCTTGCCCTGCTCGATATGCTGCGTGATGCCTTCCACCACCACGATCGCGTCGTCCACCACGATGCCGATGGCCAGCACGATCGCAAACAAGGTCAGCAGGTTGATCGAAAATCCCAGCATATAGATCGCCCCGAACGTGCCGATGATGGTCACCGGTATCGTCGTGGCCGGCACCAGCATCGCGCGCCAGTTCTGCAGAAACAGCAGAATCACCGCGAGCACGAGCAAGGCTGCTTCGAACAGCGTCTTGTACACGTCGATCACCGATTGCCGCACGAAAACGGTCGTGTCGAACGGCAACTGATAGCTGACGCCCTTCGGCATGTCTTTCGCGAGCCGCGCCATGGTCGCTTTCACGGCGTTGCCGACTTCCAGCGCATTCGCTTCGGGTAACTGATAAATGGCGATGCCCGCCGCGGGTTTGCCGTCGAGATTGAAGAATTGCCCATAGCTGGATGAGCCGAGTTCGGTGCGCCCCACGTCGCGAATCCGCACGAAACGGCCGCCGTCGTTGGGATCGGCTTTGACGATGATGTCGTCGAATTCGTGCGGATCGGAGAGCGCGCCGTGCATCGTCACCGTGAGCTGGAACGCCTGGCCACCGGCGTTCGGCTCCGAGCCGAGCTGGCCCGCGCTCACGTCCTTGCTCTGGCTCTGGATCGCCTGCATGACGTCGGCGGCGGTCAGATTGCGCTCGCTCAGCTTGCGTGGATCGAGCCATACCCGCATGCTGTATTGCCCCGTGCCGAACACGGTGACGTCGCCCACGCCCGGCAAACGCGCGAGCGTGTCGCGCAGATAGATCACGGCGTAGTTGCTGAGAAACAGCGTATCGTATTTCGGATCCGGCGATTGCAACGTGTACAGCTGCAGGATCGCGGTGGAGCGCTTCTTCACCGTCACGCCCTGCTGCTGGACCGCTTGCGGCAAGAGCGCGGTGGCGGCCGAGACGCGGTTCTGCACCAGCACCTGGGCCTTGTCGACGTCGGTGCCCACGGCAAATGTCACGGTCAGCGTGTAGGTGCCGTCGTTGGTGCTGGTCGACTGCATGTACAGCGCGTTTTCCACGCCGTTCACCTGCGTTTCGATCGGCAGCGCCACGCGGTCGATCACCGTCGCGGCGCTGGCGCCGGGAAAACGCGCCACCACCTGCACGGTGGGCGGCGTAATGGGCGGATACTGAGCGATCGGCAGATTGAGCAGCGCGACCGCGCCGAGCAGCATCACGATCAGCGCGATCACATTGGCGAGTACCGGACGCTCGACAAAGAAGCGGATCATGACTGGCCCTGCGCCGCAGCGGCCACCACCTGCACCTTGATGCCCGGCGCCACCGCGAGCGCCCCGCCCGTCACGAC
Source organism: Paraburkholderia sp. (assembly GCA_036383775.1). GTDB lineage: Bacteria > Pseudomonadota > Gammaproteobacteria > Burkholderiales > Burkholderiaceae > Paraburkholderia. Next base: position 11,124 of record DASVNP010000454.1, read on the forward strand.
CTGATCGCTCTCGCTCAGGCCGACGGTAATCGCGCGCTGCGAGCCGAACAGGCCGCCGGTCGTCACCGCGCGTTTCTCGATCACGCCCGCGCCGTTCACGATCAGCACCGACGCGCCCGCCTGCTCGCGCAGCAATGCGGTATCGGGCACCAGCAACACGTTGTGCGGCGCACCGGCGGGGATATGCACCTCGACCGACATGCCCGGAATCAGATGCGCATCCGGATTGGCGATGTCGGCGCGCAGCTTGAGTGCACCGCTGTTCGAGTCCACGCGCGTGTCGACGAATTCGAGCGCGGCGTCTTCGCCCTTATCGGCTGGCGCGCCCAGCACATTGACCCGCACCGTGCGCGGCGGTTTGACGAACAGGCCGATACGGTTCGCGTCGCGTTCGTTCAGCGTGAAGTTCACGTACACCGGCTGTATGCGATCCAGCGTGGCGAGCTTGGTGGAATCGGAGGCGCCCACGAAATTGCCGACGTCGAACGAGCGCGCGCCGATACGGCCCGCGAACGGCGCGCGGATTTCCGTGTAGCCGAGATTGATGCGCGACATGTCGCGCTTGGCTAGCGCCTGGTCGCGCGTGGTTTGCGCTTTCTGCAAGGTGGACTCGGAGGTCGCGTTATCGTGAGTGAGCTGTTTCTGGCGCACCAGCTCCTGGTCCGCGTTGACGAGCGCGGCCTGGTCGTACACCAGTTGCGCGCGATACGTGTCCGGCTCGATGCGGAACAGCAACTGCCCCGCTTTGACGTACGCGCCATCGGCAAAGCCGATTTGCTGCAACACGCCTTGCACGCGCGCCACCAGCGTGACCGTGGCGGAAGGCGCGACGGTGCCGCTCAGGTCGATCTGCTCGCGCACTTCGCGAGGCACCGGCCGCGTGACGCTCACTTGCGGCACCGGCGCATTCTGGTCTGCCGGCGCGTTGCCGTCCCGGCAGGCAGCGAGCGCCGTGCCGACGACGATGCACAACCCCAGTGTGTTGATCAGGCTTCGGTTTGCCATGTTCTTATTTCCCATTCTCAGGCGTCCCTGTGCCGGCCCCGGCGCGCGCCAGCGCGGAATTCGCGGGCGGGTTCAAGAGCCGGCCCCAGTCCGTGCGCTGCGCCATCTGTTCGGCAATCTGTTCGCTTACCACCTGCTGCCCTTGCGCGACCTCCCATCCGCCGCCGAGCGCGCGATACAGCGATACGGCCGCGAGCGCGGCAAGCCCCTGGTTCTGCGCCAGCGAATCGCCGTCGCGCAGCGCGGAGCGCGACGCGTCCAGCACCGTGTCATACGTAACCGATCCCGCGCGATATTGCGCGTTGGCGAGGCGCAGCGCGCGCTGCGAGGCATCCGCGGCACGCGCTGATGCGGCCAGTGCGTCTAGCGAGGTGCGCAGTCCGGCAATCGCGTCTTCCACTTCTCTTTGCGCTTGCAGCACCGTGTTCTGATAATCGAGCACGGCCTCCTGGAACGCCGCATCCTGAATCCGCACCGCGTTCTTCAGTTGGGCGCGATCGAAAATCGGCACCGTCACACCCGCGGAAAAAAGACCGATGGTTTTGCCGCCCCATTGCGTCAGACCAATGCCGTGCTGTTCGCCCGAGGACAGCCCGAACAGGCCGGTCAGGGATAAGGACGGGTAGAGCTTCGCCTTCGCCGCGCCGATGAGCGCCGATTGCGCGGCCGCATTGAGCGCGGCCTGGCGCACGTCGGGCCGACGCCGCAGGAGGTCGGCGGGAATGCCCACGTCGATCTGGGTCGGCGGCACCGGAATCGCGGCGCTGCCTTTGAGTTGCGCGTCGACCGCGTCGGGCGGATCGGCGAGCAGCACGGCGAGCGTGTCGCGATCCTGCGCGCGCGCCTTGATGAGCGGCGGGATCTGCGCCTCTGTTTCCGCCACCAGCGTGGCGGCCTGTTCGACATCGAGCTGGCTCGCCGCGCCACTCTTGAGGCGCGCCTGGGTCAGCGTCAGGCTTTGCTGCACCGACTTCAGGTTTTGCTGCGCGACGGTAATACGCTGTTCGAGCGCGCGCAGGTCGATGTACGCATTGGCGACATCGCCGAATAACGACACCAGCGAGTTGTCATAGGCGGCTTCCGACACGCGCAGTTGCGCGCGGTCCGATTCGATCTGGCGGCGATATTTGCCCCAGAAGTCGATCTCCCAGCTGGCGTTCACGCGCAAATGCTCGGCCCACAGATGAGCCGGCGGAATCGGCCCCACGCCACTCGAGTTGATATGGCTTGCGCCTACGGACGCACTGCCCGACTGCGGCAGCAGATTCTCCGCGCTGGTCGCGAGTTGCGCTCGCGCCTTGAAGATGTGCAGGCCGGCTACCTGCAGCGACAGGTTGCGCTCATACGCGCGCTGCTCCAGCGCGGTGAGCACGGGGTCGTTGAACGCGGTCCACCAGGCCGCCTGCGTGGCCGGCGCGGCCCGGGACTCGCCGGGGAGACTCTCGAGCCACTGATTTTCGAGCGTGACATCGGGCTGCCTGAAATCGGGGCCGACGCTCACGCAACCGCTCAGCGCCGCGCACATCGATACGACGATCAATGCGCAGGCAAGGCGCAGGGGGCGGGACGTGACAGGTTTCATCGCGCATTATTAGCGTCGAATTCCGGTGGATGGTTCGACAGGAGGGCTCGCGCGCAGGCGGCACAATCCGCCGCGCCACTGCCCCATGCTCGCACCGTTACTCACGCAACTCAGTGCGCTGCCCCGCGTTCCTGCATGAATGCCTCGATTTGCGGCAAGGTGATGTAGCCCGCCTTCTGCGTGTCGATCTCATCGAAATGCTGGGCCACCATCGGCATGCCCGCGGCGGCCTGCTCGCGGGTCAGCTTGCCGTCGTGGGTGGTGTTGGCGTTGGCAAAGCGGCTTTGCAATTGCTGCACCATGCGCTCCATGCGCTGAGGATTCATGCCCTGCGGCGCGGCCGTCTGGGCGAACGTGACGGTGGATGCGCAGCACAGCAACGCGATAGCGACGAACTTTTTCATGATTGACTCCTTCAATTGATCCACCGAGCGTCGCCTGCTGTTTGCCGCGATCCGTTGCGATGACAGGGCGAATTCTTGGGCAAGCGCCGCCGGATGGCAACGAAGGAATCATGTCGATTTATGTCATGGCCTGTTGCGGTGGCGCCCTGCCCCGCAACGCGCCGCCACCGCAATACAGCATGCGCTTCGTACACAGGCATTTGGGCAAGCGCGTGGCCTTGCACGTGACATGAAATGAAATGAGTTCGCGATGCCGTTTCGAACGCGTCTTGCGTATCTTTTGTGTGCCGGCGCCCACCGCGCCTCAACGCATCAGGAGTACCAATTGACTATCCGTCTTGTCTACGCCTCGACTATCACCGCCATCGGTCTCGCCTGCACCTGGACGGCGTTCGCCCGCGTGGTCGTTCAGGCGCCCCTTGCCGTGGTCTATGGGCCGCCGCCGCGCCCGGTTTATTACTCGGTGCCGGACCGGCCGCCCGCGAGCCAGACATACGCGGAACGAAGCACCAAGGACTGGGTGACCGTGCCTTCGGCGGACAATTCGGGGGGCGGTGCGCTTCATGATGCCGATTAAAAAAGGCGGCTTTGTCGAACCGGTCATGCGCGACGTGGAATGCTCTTCTGGTTTATGATTTTCTGGTACGACCGCGTTCCACCTCGCTGCGTCTCTTGCACTTCCTTTCATTCTCCGGCCATGCGTGACGGCACATTGGTTTCGCGTGAGGAATGCGCGCGCAAGGCGTACGCAGTCGCTCGCCTGCGTATTGCGACGGCGCGTCTCATGCGCGCAGATTCGTCAGTCGAACAGGCTCTCGCGACCTCATGGGTTATCGCCTGGGCGAGCGCGATTGGCAATCTCCACTTTCGTGGATTCAGTGAGGAACGGATCGGACACAAACCGAGGCGGTGATCGTTCGATCTCCAGACGATTCGGCCGAGGAATGTTTCGGGTCGGCGAGTCACGCCGCTACGGAGTGACTCTGGGCGACACTCCGTAGCGGCGCAGCCGTTCAGGCCGGATCAGGGCGCACTTCCTGCCGCCATCTGCTGGCCCGCCCTGCTCCGCTCTTTGTTCGCCGACGTGAAATCGCTTGTCTGGAGCGCAACCGTGTCCGAACTGGCCGTTGCACGCTTCGTGGCGGCCCGAGCCAGGATGCGATCCAGATAAAGATAGAAGTGTTCGAGTTGTCTCGCGTCCCTGGCTTTGGGTTCGAGGTCGAACGCATCCTCGAGCACGCGGCGCGATACATGGAAACGTTGAAGTCCGCGTTCCACGCGAACCTGAAAAACGACGCCGTCACTGTTGTGCGGCACCGCTGCCCAAATGAGTGAATTGCTACCCATGGAGCCCCCCCGTAAAGCACGTTCTTCAGATCAAAAGCCAGTCAGGTCATATTCGCACATCTCGGTGAGAACAAAATGATTTCAATATTGTGACGTTACATGATTTGACATTTTTACCACGGTAAAAATATTGCAACGCAGCAAAATTTCTGTAGACTGAAATTGGAGCGTCTGCAAATTTGCGTGGACGGCCGAGATTTGACGGGAGAGTGCGCCATGACGGCATCTCAGGCTTCACCCACTCCAGTCGACCCTGTGTTGCATGTGTTCGAGCAGGCCGGCGGCTGGCATTGGGGCATTACCGTCCCGCGCGCAGCGGGCAGCGGATTCAGATTGATTGCTTTCAGTAAGCAGACCTTCCCGGTGGAGGACGCCGCTCGTATTGACGGGACTCAGGCGCTGGCCAGTCTTACAGGAAACGGCACGCGCGACCGGTTCGCTGCCAACCCTGTTTGAGTCGATTCTTCAGCGGGAACAGCCAAAGCCTGGTCCGCGGCAACACCCGCCCGCCGATCGAGCGCACCCGGCAGGTCGGCAGCGGTGGTGAACGGCGGCAAACCGCCTCACCACCCAGTGAACAAAGTCTTTTGTAAGTTCGCTGTGCGACAATAAAAATGCACTGATCGGTCAGGAACGTGACAACCATGAAGCAGCCCCGTACGAGCCTTACGGCACCCCTTCTTTCTGCCGACTCGACGGTATGGTTTTCCGCCTACGGTTTCGGTTGGGGATACTGCGCCTTCGCGCTCCCGGCTGAAACGGTCTGCGAAAAACTCGGCGCCGCGAACGAGTCCCCGAAACAGTTGATGCTTGCCTTCGAACTGGGCAAGCGCAGGCTTTTGCAGGTTGTCGAGCAGAAAGCACTGCCGGGCACGGGCGAACGGATAACGCTTTCGCCCGCCGACCTCTGACCCCTGACCTTTAGCGGCGGACCGCAGCCCGACCAGACCGCGGCTCGAATACGATTCAAGTCATCGAGCCGTGCGTGCCTCACCCAACACCAGCCGATCTCCAAAGTCGCGACGGCTTTGCTTAAGGTCTAGATAAGGTTGCTGCTGTATTGTCCGATCCGGACTTATTCCATTCACCGTGAAATACCTGAAACGTCTTTAATTGCCAATCCAGACACTTAAATTTTAATTAGCAAATCTAACTAAATATAATAATCGTCTGAAGGCTTCCTGTTGGCTCCTCGTCACGAATTCTTAGTGCGCAAAATATATGGTAATGAGCGTCCCAATCACGACAATCAAATACCATGAAATTATTCAGAATAATGTGCATTGCCGGCCTGATCTCGACGCTTGCCGCGTGCGGAGGGAACGACAACGTTTCATCTGATCCGGGCACTTCGCAATCTAGCATTCCGGTTCCCTCATCGGTCGCGGCGGCTCAAGCTGGCTACAAGATCTCGGTGTTCGCCAAGGCACCAGGCACACTCCGTCCTGACGACCTGCTCCTGCACGGCAGCAATATTTTCGTTATCGCTCAGGACAACAATAACAATCCAGATGGCACCAACGTGACGGGCACTACACCGCAGAGCCAGGTCATCGAGTACGACCTGAACGGCAACGCCGTGCGCGTTTTCAATGTGCCTGGGCATCCGGACGGCCTGATGGAATACGATTCGCACACCATCTGGGTCAGCACCAACGAAGACGCCAACACGATGATCATCGTGATCGACACCACGGCGAATACCCAGACGACGCTCACGCCGGATGTCACGCCCGTCCACGGCGGGGGCCTCGACGATATGAAGAAGCTCAATGGCGTCGTGTACACCAGCGCGTCCAATCCGAACGTTGGGCCCGCGACCGCAACGGCACCCAACGGCGTGAGCACCGTGCCGGCGGTCTATAGCGTCACACTGAATCCGGACAACAAGACGTTCCATCTGACGCCCGTCCTGATGGGCAATGCGACCGCGAACAACATCCCGACCAATACGCCGGTCACGCTCAATATGACCGATCCCGATTCGATGGCGATCGATCCAAACGGCAACCTGGTCGTGGATAGCCAGCAGGATTCGGAACTGGTGTTCGTTACCAACCCCGGCGCGAGTCAGGCAGTGAGCGTGCTGCCGCTGACGTTGTATGGGAACGCGTGGCCCGTCGACGACACCCGTTGGGCGCCGGCAGGCAATTCGTTCATGTTGCTGGCCGACAATAAGGCGCAACTGATCTACCGGATCGACGCAACCGCAGGTTTCACAGCCGGCACCGCTTACAGCGCGGGCCAAGGCACGCTGCTGCAAACGAATACGTCCACCGGGGCGATGACGCCGGTATTCACGGGCATGGGCACACCGCACGGACTGATCTTCGTCAATCAGTAAGCTGAGCAATAAGTTGAACGGTAAGACAAGCAAGTCAACTTGAAGTGACCGGGCCGGCTGCAGCGGCCCGGTCAGCGGTCCCGCTTCCGCAGCTTCGCTGCGACTCCCGAAGCGTGCCGCACAGCAGCCGATGGACACACCGCCAAAGCGGATCGACATGTCCCGGCCTACACCGCCCCCCTCCTCCACCTGGTGGTCACGCTCACGCCCCTGTCGAGCACACCTTCCACGCCAGCACGAGCATCGGCGCCGCCCCGTCCGCACGCACTTCAAAGATAGATTGCCCACATAACCCAGGGGGCCAGTATTTCTGACTGGCGGTGGACGCGTTAATGTACCAGCGCCGCAAAGGCGGGGTACCTGAGGTCCAGGTGCCTGCGTGCTCGATGCGCGAAACCTGCTTCCAACCACCGCATTTATCTTTTCATGGATTGTTTATGCTCATTAAGAATGTCGCAGCCAGCCTGCCCTCCAGGATCGTGACGAACGAGGAAGTGGTCGATATGATCCGCTTCCACTCAACGGAGTACGAAGGCGACATCGACCGGGGGATGCGCACCATCAAGACCTTGCTCGACAGGAGCGGGCTGGTCAACCGGCGCTGGTGTGAAAGCCACGAATCGCCACTCGATCACGTCGCGATGGCGACGCGCAACGTCCTATCCGAAACGTATCTGCGGCCGGAGCATATCGAGCTGTTTATTTATGTCGGCATCGGCAGAGGATTCCTCGAGCCGGGCAACAGCCACATGATGGCCGGCACGCTTGGGTTCGTTAATGCCGAATGCTTCGATGTGGTTGACGCCTGCATGAGCTGGACTCGGGCAATGTCAATTATCGACAGCCTTTTCAAGTCCGGTCAGTACAGAAACGCTATGATAGTAAATGCCGAGTTCAATATGCTTGCAGGCGGTCCACTCTATCCCGGGAACTTTGCGTTGAAGAACCAGGCTCAGATCGAATATACCTTGCCGTCGTTCACGATCGGCGAAGCGGCGACCGCGACCCTGCTCGTTGCAAAAGAGCCGGATAACTTCAGCTTCGCTTTCCGGGCGAAGCCAGTCGTATCGGACCTGTGCACCATTCCAATCCCGGGCTACGAAGGGTTCTGCCACCCATCCGAGCGGATCGGAAAAAATGGCGACATGCGTTTTACATCGTTTGGCCATGACCTTCACAAGAATTCGGATGAACTGTCTGCGGTGCTAACCAAACTGCCTGTTCCCAAGAAAGATATCGACATTGTCTTCACCCACGCTTCCTCCAAAGCGGCATGGCACGGCTACGGGGAAAAAGCAGGGATCGAGGACAAGATGTTCCACATCTATCCTGAGACCGGAAATCTCGTGTCGGCTTCGATCCCGGCTGCCATTTCACTGGCAAAGGACAGCGGATCGCTTAAGCGAGGAGACAGGGTGATGTGCTGGGTAGGCAGCGCCGGCATGTCATTCAACGCCAGCAGCTTCAGATTCTGAGGCCGGGCCAATAAAGACAAAGACAAAGACAGAGACAAAGATAATTAACGACATGAGAGCCATAACGGGGAGCATCAGCTATCTCAACCGGGTGATTTCCGACTCCGCCAAGGTGTCGGACTACAGCATATTGGCTGTCGGAGTAATCGGCACGATCGGGCATCCGGTGTACTGGTTGTGGTGGACGTACGTCGATCCGCAACCCAACGAAAGTCTGCTGATGCGGGTTTTCGGCACCATTGCCTGCGCGCTGCTGCTCTTGCGCCGCTTCTGGCCCGCTTCGGTGGCGCGCTTCCTGCCGTGGTATTACTTCGCGACGGTAGCCTATTCGCTACCGTTCTTTTTTACCTACTACCTGATCGCCGGTCACTATTCAACGCTCTGGTCCATGGCCGAGCTGGGCATGATATTTTTCCTGATCGCCATCTTTCCATCATTCGTTGCGTTGTCACTCAATCTGGTTGTGGGAGTCGGCCTTGCTGTCGTGTGCGCCAGAATCTTCATCCCGCAATCCGTCCATATGAATGGACACCTGTTTCTCTACACGTATTTGCCGGTTTTCACTTTCGGCATTACTGCCGGCCTCACGTTCAGCTACAGCAACCGGAAGGGAATCGTCGCACAGGCGAAAAACGGCGCGCTTCGAGCGCTCGCCGGCACGATCGCGCATGAAATACGCAATCCTCTCAGCCAGCTGCGGCACGTGCTGGATCGCGTAGAGGAAACCCTGCCGGCGGCGACGGACGCCAACCCGTCGCCGGTCCTGTCGCGCGAACGGGCGGCGTTGCTCTACCGGCATCTGGCCCACGGGCAATTGTCGATCGAGCGCGGTTTGCGCGTGATCGCCATGACGCTCGACGAAGTCAGCGCGAAGCCGATCCGCTCCGATCACCTCACCTATCTGAGCGCGGCGGCCGCCACGCGCCAAGCACTGGACGAATACGGTTTCGGCGATCAGAAGGAGCGCGGCAAGGTCAGACTCGTGGTGCTGGAGGACTTCACCTTCAAGGTCGACGAAACCGTTTATCTGTTCACCCTGTTCAATCTGATCAAGAACGCACTGCATCACATTGCGGCGCATCCTGCCGCGACGCTCACGCTCACGGTTGACCAGCAAACCGTGCTGGTTCATGACACTGGGCCCGGCATCGCGCCGGAGATCCTGCCGCATCTTTTCGAACCGTTTCGTACCGCGGGCAATTCGGCGGGCACGGGGCTTGGACTGGCCTATTGCCAGCGTGCCATGCGCGCTTTCGGCGGCACCATTGCCTGCCGCTCTGAGGTGGGCAAATTTACGCAATTCACGTTGCAGTTCCCGGTCGTTGCCGAAAGCGAGGTAGCCGACTACGAGAAGAAAACGCTTGAGCGCGCCGAGCCGTTTTTCAGCGGGAAGCGCATTCTTGTCGTTGACGGCGATGCCGGCCAGCGGGCACGCGCCCGCCGCACGCTGGCGAAGGTGGGCGCGGACGTGAGCGAGGCAGCCGACGGTGCGGCGGTGCTCACCCTGCTGCGCCAGCCCGCGCCGTGGGATCTCGTGCTGATGGACCTCAACCTGCCGGTGCTGGACGGCTACACGACCGCCGAAACCATCCGCGCCGACCGTCAGAATCCGAACTGGAATGTGCTGATCGCCGCCTACACGGCCGAGCCCGGCAATGTGGCGCGGGTTCTCGCGCGACGAGCCGGCATGGATGAGTTGATCAGCAAATCCGGCAGCATCGTGGAATTGGTCAGCGCGCTTCAGACGCTCTTTGAAAACGGCGCCCGGCATCATCTGAGCCAGCGATTCGACGGCTTCACCGGCAAGACAATTCTGGTCGCGGACGACGACACCTTCAGCAGGCTGGTTACCAAAGGCTATCTGGAGCGCTGCGGTGCAAGGGTCATCGAGGCCGAACATGGGCAGGCGGTGCTGGCGCGCCTGCATGAGAACGCCGCTATCGACGCCATCGTGATGGATATGAACATGCCGGGCATGGGCGGCGTGGAAACGACCGCGTTGATTCGCGTTCGCACCGACGCGTATGCCAGAGTGCCGATCATTGCGTTGACCAGTCAATCCGATATGGAAGCCGTGCAGTCGTGCCTCGCGGCGGGCATGAACGAGGTCATGATCAAACCCGTGCAGTTGGTCTCTCTTTACGCCTGCCTCACAAGACAGTTCGCGCAGCACCGTAGCGTCCATGCGCCGGGCAGCGCAGCGGTGCCGCCCACGCCCGCCGCGGCCTCCTGCAACCCCACGCCCTTCAAGGAAGAAGCACTGCTCGACGAGAAGCACCTTCAGGAACTGGTGGCGCTCGATCTGTTGGACCAGACGTTCCTCAACGGCATTGAGCAGCTTCGATCAACTGTGACGCGACTCGGCACCAGCGTCACGGCCCGCGACCTCGTTTCGACACAAGGCACCTTGCACGTTCTTCTCGGCATCAGCGGCAATATCGGCGCAAAGGCGCTGCATCAGTTCGTGCGGCAGATCTACCCGCGCGTGGTTGAAGGTGAGTGGCCCGCGGAGGCGGAGTGGCTCGCGCGCATCCGCCTGTTGAGCGACCGTTCGGCCCCCGCGCTGCGCACGTATTTCGCTACGGCCAAAGCGCGTCGCGATCATCGGGACGCGCTGAGCGATTGATCACCTTCGGGCGGGACCTGGCGGGAAATCACTCACGCAACCTGCGCATGCCGCCTTGCCTGCTCCTCGCGATACAGCGCTTGCTCCTCCGCCAGGGCTCTCGCGACAGGCGGCCGATGCACCGTTCGCCGGCAGTACGCCTCGACAGAAGGCCACCCGGCGAGGTCGATCCCGCTGTACTGCGCCCAGTTCAACACGGTGACGAGATAAGCGTCCGCGACCGTGAAATGATCCAGCAAGAACTCGCGCTCGCCTAGATGGCGTTCGAGCAGGTCGAGGCGCAAGGCGATTTTCTTCTGCGTATAGGCCCGAACGTCCGCCGGCGCGAGAGGGTCGAGCAGCGGCACGAATACGCCCTTGTGCAGTTCCGTGCCGATGAAACCTAGCCACTCCTGCAACTTCGCGCGTTCCGCGGTGCCCGCTGCCGGAGCAAGCCGGGATGCCGGAAATGCATCGGCCACGTACGGCAGGATCGCGGTGTTTTCTCTCAATAGCCAGCCCTCGTTAGTGCGAAGTACAGGCACCTGCCCCAGAGGGTTGATCGGATAGAAATCGGAACCGTCGCGCAACTGCTTCGACTTCGTATCGACCTCGATGAATTGCGCGTCAGCATTGGCTTCATACAGCGCGATACGTGTCGCGAGCGAACAGGCTAGTGGTGAAAAATAAAGCTCCATGCTGAAGTCTCCGGTCGTTGGGATTGTTTTTGTACTATAGTGAACAAAAATCATCCTGCCAAATTATTTTTATGCGCACCGGTACAAAAACTGAGAAACGATCCCGCGGACGGCCCCGCGCCTACGATCCCGAGCAGGCGCTGCGCGATGCGCGAGACGCGTTCTGGGACCGCGGGTATTCCGGCACGTCGCTCGACGCACTGAGCGACGCCATGGGCATGAACCGGCCCAGCCTGTATGGCGCATTCGGCGATAAACATGCGCTCTATCTCCACACGCTGGACCGGTATATCGAACTCGGATGCGAGGAGATGGAAGCCGCGCTCGAAGGCGACCGTCCTTTAGCCGAAGCGTTGCTGCGCGTCTACGACGGTGCGCTGGCAATATACTTCCCGGCCAGCGAAACACCGCGAGGGTGTTTCCTGATCGGTACGGCGCTGGTGGAATCAAGAGAGGATGCGGAGGTTCGCGACAGGCTCGCGGCAGGCCTGAATACCTTCGATGCTGCATTTGAGTGGCGGCTCGAACGCGCACGGACCGACGGCGAACTCGACGAGACGGCAAATCCCACGATACTCGCGAAGGTCGCCTCCGCCATCCTTCATAGCCTTGCGCTGCGCTCGCGTGCCGGCGACTCGCGCGAGTCACTGCGCGCGACGGCCAAGGCGGGTGTCGCGCTGATTTGCGGCACGCAAGGCGAGCCGCGCGCTCAGCCTGTCAGAAGGCGCCGGTAAGTTGCGAGTTCACCTTAGGATCAGGCTTCCTCGCGCACTATACTTTTTGTCAGACGGCCTTAATTGATTCAACGAGGCCCGAAGGAGGTGCGATGCGCAATATAACGGCCAGCAGACCGCTCAAGGCAACGGCTTCTGTTGCCAGGTTCTGCTGCGCGCTCATCATCTTCGGCGTTGTCTCCCTGCCAACATCCTCAGACGCGTCGGGTCGGCTAATCGCGATCGTTTCAGGCACCTATGGGCAAAACTGCGGAGCACAAAGTGGAAACGCCACACATGACCTTGCCAGCCAATGCAATGGTCACGAGACGTGCAACTTCGTGCTTGATCCGCAGATTTCTGCCAGTACCGGCAATCACTGCTCGAAGAACTTTGTTGCTGAGTGGCAATGCGATAGTCAGGAGTCCCATAGTGCCGTGCTTGGCCCGGAAGCGGGCCACGACAGCACACTGGTTCTTACCTGCATCGAGTCGACCGGCGCGGGCAAGTGAGACGTGCCTACTTCGCTCGCTTCGCCTTTGCCTTGCTGCCGGACGCATTGAGCGCGACCGCGGCATGAACGAGCGACTTGAAGGCGTCCGCGTCGATCTCCTCGCCCTCATGGATATCGATTGCGCGCCTGGCATTGCCGTCGAGACTCGAGTTGAAGAGGCTGGCCGGATCTGCCAGCGATGCCCCCTTCATGAAAGTCAGCTTCACAATCGACTTATAGGACTCGCCGGTGCAGATGATCCCGTCACGTGACCAGACGGGTGTGCCCATCCACTTCCACTCTTCCACGGCGTCCGGAATCGCCTCCATGATGAGTTGGCGCATCCGGCTCAAGGTTTCCCCGCGCCAGTCTCCGAGTTCGGCGATTCGATTGTCGATCAGTTCAGATGCCGGCTGGGTTTCGGTCGAAACCGTTTTCTTCATGTTCTTCTCCTAAACTTCCAGACGCTTCCAGATTTCAGGGGACATCGTTCCCTGCGCTCAAAGTCCAAACTGCTTCGCGTATTCGGTGTTCAGACGAGGCCAGCCGAATTTCATCGCTTCGCCGCCGACGATACGCCCAATGGGTTCCCCTCCCACGAAATGATCGAGCACATCGAGGCAGATATGCCAGCCGGCCGCACCCATCGCGATGAATCCGCGATCGATGTTGTGCCACAGCGTAAGACGCGTTCCGCCGCCAACCGGCTCGAGTTGCCACCGCATATCATTGTCGCCCCAGCGGTACTCGAGCAGACTCGGCGCATCCGCACGTGTCACGCGCGTCTCCGAGACTTGTGGTGTCGGCGCGCCGACCGTGGAAAGCGTGACGGGACCGACCGTGCCAAGGCTCCGGTCGGCGTCGAACGGCGCCCATTCGCGCAGGCTCGCCGGATCGGTCAACGCGGTCCAGACCTTCTCCGGTGAATGGCGCAATTCGCGGACCATTACGAGCGTCCATTTCTCTGCGTCCTTGCGGACTTCGGCGCCGGCGGCCGGGCCCGGCATATAGGTGTCGCGGTTGCTCATGGCTTCTTCCTCTTGCGTTGCGGTGCGGGATCCATCTGATCGAGATGGCGTTCGAGAGCATCGACATGGACCGACCAGAACTGACGGAACTGTGCAAGCCACGCGTCGATCTCTATCAGCGGCTCCGGCTTGATCCGGTACAGGCGCCGTTGTGCGTCAACGCGCGACTGCACGAAGCCGGCGTCTCGAAGCACCCGCAGGTGCTTTGAAACCGAAGGCTGCGAGAGATTCAGCTTCTCCTCGATATCCCCCACCGAGAGTTCGGAGGAGGCGAGCAGACTCAAAATGGCGCGGCGGCTCGGCTCGGCGATGATGGCAAATGTCGATTCCATACCTCTTATATACTTGACGAAGTATATACGTGTCAAGGAACGAGTTTTCGTACGATGCCGGCGGGCGCGCTCAGCGCATACGTCCTGGGGCCGATTGATGATTGTTGACAATAGACAAGGTGACACGTTATGGTCGGGAAGCTGGCTTTCCACCCCCCTACCCTTCGTTCTGCATCACTGATCATGAACACGCCAACCACGTCTAGCGCTATTGAATTGCTGCAGCGGCATTCCCTTGCCACGCTGGTCCAGGAAACGCTCGAACGCAGCATCGTGTCCGGAGAATTCGCCCCGGGAGAAAAGTTGAACGAAGTCGAAGTCTCGGCGCGGCTGAATGTGTCTCGCGGACCATTGCGCGAAGCGTTTCGCGCATTGGAACAAGCGGGTTTGCTGAAAACGGAAAAGAACCGCGGTGTCACGGTGCGCGCGCTGTCGCTGCGCGAGGCCGAAGAGATCTACGAAGTCCGTGCCATGCTGGACGAGTCGGTTGCCCGCGCGCTAGCCAAGCGGATGACGCCCGACACGCTCGCCACGCTCAAGGGCATCATCGCTTCGATGAAAGCCGCGAAGAAGGATCGCGACCTCACCCGCTACACGGCATTGAACGTTCAGTTGCACGATGCAATGGTCACGGGCGTCGGCAACCAGCATCTGATCGACACCTATCGGCATCTCGTGCGCCAGCTCGGCCTGCTCCGTCAGGCGGCCATCGAATCGGAGCAAAGCGCACTGGCGACGTCGGTCACGGAACACGAAAAAATCGTCAGCGCGCTCGCCAAAGGCGATGCGGAGAGCGCGGTCGCGCTCGTGCGCGAACACGTCGCCCATGGCCTCGCCCGCATGCGGCGTGCGCACGAGCACTGGGCAGCATCCGCGAACAATGTCGGCAAGAGTTAATAGAAGGACGCACGCGCGGCGCGGCGCGCGTCCTTACTCGCATTAACTACGCTTTATCCGATTTGCCGGCGGCGTTAGCAAGCTTGCTCAGCAAGCGATCGACCAGCCAGGGCTGCCGGTCTTCATCTTCCGCGCGCTCCTTGCGGCGGATTGCGTCGCGCACGGTAATCGAGCCCACGTAACGGATCGGTTCGGGCGGGAAATAGCCCAACGGTCCGTTCGTCAAAGGACTGCGCGTCCATTCGTTGTCCAGATCGAGCAGCAACGACGACAGGATCTGCCCGCCCATATAGGTCGGTCCAACGCCGTTTCCGGAATAGCCGAATCCATAAAGCACGTTCGGTGCACCGTCGAGCCTGCCAAAAAACGGAAAACCCGTGACCGACCGATCCGACGGACCGTTCCAGCTCGCCGTCACCGGGACCTCGCGCAACGCCGGGAAAAAGTCGTGCAGGCTGCGCGTCAGATCGGCTTCATAGGGCGAGCGTTGATCGAACACCGGTGCGATCCGGCCGCGCCATGCGAAGGTGTTGCCGCCCTTGCCGAGCATCAGCCGTCCGTCCGGCGTGCTGCGATAGTAGTAGACGAAGATGCGTGAATCGAGCACCGACACACCGTCGCTCAAGCCCATCTGTTGCAGCAAATCCGGGCACTTCTCGGTGACGATCATATCGCTGGATACCACCGCCAACGTTCTTTCGAACTGCTTGAAACGGCTCGCCATCCACGCATTGATCGCGAGGACCAGTTTGCCCGCGGTCACGCTGCCGGCCGGTGTGTTGACAGTCACGCGTTCGCCGCCCGTGAAGTCGAGCATCGGCGTGCGTTCGTAGATGCGAATGCCCATTTCGATCGCGACGCGCCGCAAGCCGCGCACGAGCTTGCCCGGATGAACCGTTGCCGCCACCGGCGAATAAACGCCGCCGAGATTGCGCGCCGACCCGGAACGGCGCGCCACTTCCTCCGGCGGGAGATGTTGATAGGAGTTGATGCCATGCTCGCTCAGCGCGGCGATCACCGGATCGAGCAAGCCGATTTGCGGGCGTGAGGTCGCCGTGTAGAGCGTGCCGTCGAGCCGGAGTTCGGCGTCGACAGCATGTTCGGCACAGAAGTCGCGAATTCGCCCCACCGCGGCTTCAGAAGCCTTCACGAGGCGGATTGCCTCAGCCTCGCCGAACAGACGCCGCAGCGTGAAGAACTTCGTCGACCACGTCAGCAGACAGCCACCGTTGCGGCCGCTGGCGCCCGCGCCGCACAGATCGCTCTCAATGATCACGACATCGAGAGCGGGATTTTTCTGTTTGGTCTGGATGGCCGTCCACAAACCGGTGAAACCGCCACCGACAATGCAGACATCGGCGGTGGTCGCCCCTTGCAGGGCGGGTGCCAATGAACCATCGGCAAAGAGTGCTTGTTCAATCCAGAACGGGCGCATAGATAACTCGCATTGATGTGACTGTGTGATTCTCGTTAAAACTCGCGGATTAACCCGCGCTCAGGCCGGCGCCTGCGCCGATACCTGCTTGATCCCCATCGCTTTCAACGTATCGGCGATCGCCGCGACGGCGCCGGGAATGCCGGATTCGCCGAAGTGTCCGATACAGCCGACCCGGAACGTTTCCAGTTGGGTCAGCTTGCCCGGATACAGGATGTAACCGCGCTTTTTGACTTCCGCATAGAACGTCTTGAAGTCGTAGTTGGGATCGTCGGGGGCATGGAACGTGACGATGATCGGCGCCTGAATCGACGGATCGAGGAAGGTTCGGAAACCGAGCGCTGCCATGCCTTCGATCAACGCCCGGCAATTGCTGGCATAGCGCGCGCCGCGCGCTTCGAGACCGCCCTCTTCCACGTATTGCACGATCGCCTGATCGAGGGCAGCGACCACATGCGTGGGCGGCGTGAAGCGCCACTGCGTCGTGCGGTTCATGTAGACCCATTGATCGTACAGATCCATTGCGAGCGACGGGCTATTGCCTTCGCATTGCTCGAGCGTGCTGCGGCGAATGATCACGAAGCCCATGCCGGGGACACCTTCCAGACATTTTCCGGAGGCGGCCACGACGGCGTCGAACGGCGTGCGGCGCGCGTCGATGTCGATGGCGCCGAACGAACTCATTGCGTCGACGATCAGACGGCGGCCGTGCTTCGCGACCACCTCGGCAATCTCGTGCAGCGGATTGAGCACGCCCGCGCCCGTTTCACAATGCACGAGCGCGACGTGCGTGATGCTGGGATCGGCGGCCAATGCGCGATCTACGTCAGCCGCTTTAACCTGTGTGTCCTCGGGATAGTCAATGGTCTGATGACGGCGCCCAAGCGCGCGGCAAATCTTCGCAATGCGCTGGCAATAGGCGCCGTTGTTCGGTACCAGCACATGTCCGTCGCGCGGCACGAGCGTGCCGATCGCGGCTTCCACGGAAAACGTGCCGCTGCCTTGCAACGGCACGCATTCATGCGTCTCTTCGCCATGCACGATGCGCAGTGTCTGCTGGCGAACGCGGGCGGTGATCTGGTTGAAGTCGGCGTCCCACGAGCCCCAATCGCGCAGCATGGCCTGACGCGTGCGATCGGAGGTGGTGAGCGGACCGGGCGTGAGCAAAACAGGTGCGGAGGACAGGTTCACAGTAGCTCCTTTTCGATCTGGATGATTGTTCGTTTCAACAACAGCGGTTCAACTACAGCGTTTCAGCTGCGGCGCGAGGTTCGCCATGCCTGGGTTCTACGCAACACGCCATGCGACACGCAGGCAAACAGCACGCAGGCGCATGCCGCCGTCACGAGGACCAGCGTGGCCATGGCCGCGGCCGGGCCAATCTGTCCGGCGTCGTCGAGATTGAGAATCGCGACGGAGGCCGGCTGGGTGTCGGGGGAATAGAGAAACGCAACCGCCGACACCGTCGTCATGCCGTTGACAAACAGATAGCGCGCAATCTGCAGGATCGACGGCAGGCACACCGGCACGGTGACGCGCCAGAACGTCTTGTAGAACGGCACTTTCAGCGAGGCCGAGACCGCTTCGAACTCGTTGTCGATCTGACGCAGCGCGGTGACCGCGGTGAGGTGGCTCGACGAGTAGTAGTGCACGACTGTGACAATCGCAAGTAACGCGAGCGTGCCGTACAGGCCGTTCAACGGGTTGACGGGCGAGTTGAACAGAAAGATGTAGCTGATGCCGAGCACGAGACCCGGCACGCCCATCGGCAGGATCGCGCACAGGTTGATAAAGCCGCGCAGCCAGCGGGGCCCGCGCGTTTTCTCGACGAGATACGCGCCGCCGAACACGATCACGGTACCGCCTATCGCCACGCACGAGGCCATTTTCAGGCTGTTTTTGTACGCGTCGAAAATCCCGGCGCCGATCAAACCCATCCTGTAGTGCTGCAGACCGAGACTCATCTGATACGGCCAGAACTTCACGAACGACGCGAAGACGGAAATGCCGACCACCGCCAGCAGCAACGCACAGACGATGGCACAGTAGCCGAGCATCGCCATATCGAAGCCACGCGACGGTTTGGGCTGATAAGGCGTCGAGCGCGCCCCGAGTTGCGACTGCTGCTTGCGGCGAATGAAGAAGTCGACGGCGAATGCCACCAATGCCGGACACAGCAGGAGCAGGCTGACCACCGCACTCCGGTTGAAGTCCTGCAAGCCGATGATGAGCTTGTAGATATCGGTGGAGAGCACCGAATACGGCCCGCCGATCACCACGGGCACGCCGAAATCGTTGATGCATATCGTGAACGACACCATGGTCGCGCTGATCAGGCCATACTTCGCGCCCGGCAGCGTGATCGTGAAGAACTTGCGCACGCGGCGTGTGCCCATCGCGTCGGCGGCCTCGTATAGGCGTCCGTCAGAGAGCGATAGCGCGGTGACCAGAATCATCAGCACATGCGGAAACGAGGCGTAGACCAGACTGCAGACGATGCCTGGCAGTCCATAGATCGAATGCCCGTGCAGCAGCGGCTTCAGAATGCCCGAGTTGCCGAACCAGTAGATGAACGACACGGCGGACAACAACGTCGGCGCGAGCAGCGGCAGCAGCGCCACCGTGCGCACGGCGTTCTTCATCGGCATGCACGAACGGGTCAGCGCGTACGCGAACGTAAATGCCATCGGAATCACGATCGCCGTCACGAGGCAAGCGACCGTGACCGAATGCAGCGTGGAGCGCAACACGCCCGAGTCCGCCAGATAGCCAATGAAATTGGCGAGTCCGACAAAGTGGCCGTCCGCATCGACGAAACATTTGCCGATCACCATTGCCAGCGGCAGCAGCAGAAACACGGCGAGAAACGCGGACATCAGCACAAGCGCCAGTTGCGCTACCCGGTCATGCCAATGACTTATCTGGCGCACCTCGGCGTGACTGTCGTCGCCACTGCTACGCTCTATCAGAACAGCGCTCATTGGAGACGCTCCTTCGCGGCGGAGAAGACGCATACGTGTTCCCGATTGATAGCCAGATTGAAGCGCGCCCCCGCTTGCAGACGGGTACGGTTCATTTCATGAAACGACAGATCGGCGACGATCTCCTGCTCACCGAGCCCATCCACCTTGAAGCTGACCCGGCAGAACGCGCCGAGAAACTCCAGTTTCTCCACGGAGGCCGGCAGCAGATTGTCCGCCTCGCTACCCGGCGCGCCGAGGTGAATGTCTTCCGGGCGCACGAAGGCGGATACTTTCGAACCCTGCATTGCCTGCTGCGTCCCGCAGCCATAGCGCAGTGCGACGGAGCCTGCCTTGAGACTGCCGTCGCGCGCCACTTCGGCGGGAATCAGATTGACCTTGCCAATGAAGTCGGCAACGAACGGCGATGCCGGCTCGCGATAGATTTCAAGCGGCGTGCCGATCTGCTCGATCACGCCGTGATTCATCACCACGATCCGGTCGGCCATTGAAAGCGCTTCTTCCTGATCGTGCGTGACCATGATGGTGGTCACGCCGAGGCGCTGCTGCAACTGGCGGATTTCCTGACGCAGCCGCACGCGCACGCGCGCATCCAGTGCCGAGAGCGGCTCGTCGAGCAACAACAGGCCCGGCGATGTCGCCAACGCGCGCGCCAATGCGATACGTTGCTGCTGCCCGCCGGATAACTGGTTGGGATGCTTGCGCTGCGCGTCCGGCAAGCCGACCAGTGCAAGCAGTTCGTTCACGCGCTCGGCAATCGCCGCACGCTTCATTTTGCGGTTCACCAAACCATAGGCCACATTGTCGAAGATGGTCAGATTCGGAAACAGCGCGTACGACTGAAAGACGATGCCGTAGTCGCGAAGCTGCGGCGGCAAGCGCGAAATATCGCGGCCGTCCTGCATGATCTGGCCGGCGCTCTGCGTTTCCAGCCCGGCAATAATGCGCAGCAAGGTTGTCTTGCCGCATCCCGACGGCCCGAGGAAGCACAACATCTCGCCCTTCTTTACGCCAAGATTGATGTCCTCCAGAACCGGCGTGTCGTTGAACCGCTTATAGACCCGCTGCACGCTCAAATACGCTGTCATCTGCTCCTCCAATTCCGCTTGCCTGCCTGCATGGAGGCAACGCGCCGCCGCGCGTTGCCTCATCGCGTCGTGTTGGGGGCGCACGTACCGCACGTGTCGCTCATACCGCACGTGTCGCGCGCCTCGATCTTCATCATGAATCGGCCTGATATCTGGCCTTATTTCTGCTCCTTGCTGCCGTAACGCTTTTGCCAATCGTCGAGGATGGCGTCGCGGTTCTTCGCGGACCAGGTGAAATCGTTCTTCACGAGCAGTTCCGAATAGTTATCCGGGATGCCCGAGAGTTTCTTCGCCACACCGGGGTACGCCACGATCGCCCACCACTGCGCGGTGATCTCATTGGCCTCTTTACTCGCCATAAAGTCCGCCAGCTTTTTAGCCGCTTCCGGTTGTTTGGTGGTTTTCATGATCCCGGTCGCTTCCATATCCCAGCCGAGCCCTTCTTTCGGGAAGATCAGGTCGATAGGAGCGCCTTGCGCCTGCAACTCATGCC